>NC_021184.1:3442142-3778571 GCF_000233715.2 Desulfoscipio gibsoniae DSM 7213 | reverse complement strand
CGCATGATTGTCGGTCCAAATTATAAAGTACTGCTGCCGACGTCAATTATTCTTGGAGGTGCCTATTTGCTGCTTGTTGATGATTTGGCCCGCTGCATGGCTTCTGTGGAGATTCCCCTGGGGATTCTTACCGCACTCATCGGGGCACCGTTTTTCTTTTACCTGTTGGTGTCCGGCAGGAAAGGATGGGAGTGAGCCCGACAGGATTATATAAGGTAGCTGGTAAAAGTTGGTCGGAGATTTTCCGCAAATAATTGAGGTAGGAGGAGAATAACTGATGAATAAGAAAAAAATCAGCTGCTTGCTCGGTTTGACGATCATCGTTCTGTTTGTATTAAGTCTCGCCGGGTGCGGCCGTACTGCTTCCACACCGGTCGGTCAGGATGAGGCAACACGTACGATTACAGATATGGCGGGGCGAACCGTAACTGTTCCCGCCACGATTCAGACGGCCTTTTCAACCAGCCCGGTGGGCACTATTGCGCTTTATGCGTTGTGTCCGGATAAAATGGTGGGGTGGAATTACGAATTGCGGCCCGACGAAAAAAAGTTTATTTTACCCGAGTACCAGTCTTTACCCAATCTGGGAGGATGGTATGCCAAGAACACCGGTAATACAGAGGAGTTATTGAAAATACAACCTGATGTGCTCATCAATATGGGCGCTATCAACAATACCGAGATTTCCAATGCCGATAAAATTCAGAAACAATTGGGGATACCGGTGGTTTTGATTGATGCTCCCGTGACGGGTATGGACAAGGCTCTGGAATTTATGGGGGACCTGCTTGACGAAAAAGCTCGTGCTCAAGAATTATCTGATTATTGCCGTAATACAATTGACGATGTTACAGCCAAAGCCGCCCAAATTCCCAGTGACCGGCGTGTCAGGGTATATTATGCGGAAGGCCCGAAAGGCTTGGAGACAGAACCGGATGGTTCAAGACATATTGAAACGCTGCAGGTGGTCGGTGGAATTAACGTGGCTGACGTTACTCAACAAGGAGCGGGAGGTATGAACGCGGGCATGACACCGGTTTCCATGGAACAGGTACTGTCATGGAATCCCGAGGTAATCCTGACCTGGCAAGAGAATCAGGGAGGATTCTATCAGGGGATTATGAGCGATCCGGCCTGGCAGGCAATTAAAGCTGTCCAACAACATCGTGTCTATCGAATTCCCAATGCGCCTTACAACTGGTTTGACAGGCCGCCCTCAATTAACCGGATTATCGGATTTAAATGGCTCGGCAATTTACTCTATCCCCAGGTGTTTAACTACGACATGGTGGCGGAGGTAAAAGACTTTTACAAGAAATTCTATCACTACACTCTTACTGATGAACAAGCGAAAGCACTACTGAGTCAAAAGGGCTAATTAACTTAACTGGATGGATATAGAAGTAATAGAACTTGATAAAGCAATCTTTTGGCTGTCCACTGTGTCATCCGGAAGATTTTAATAACCTCTTTGGCATGTTGTTCTAAAAGCATCCAAGAAGAAAGGTGATAGGAAACATGGATACAAAAATGAATGTTTGCGAATTTGATAATATTGCCCGGGAAGTTTTTGCCCCGATTTATCCTGTTATTGCGGAACAGATCAAACAGAAGACCGGTATTACCACCGGGAAGTGTTTGGATATTGGCTGCGGTGGCGGTTATTTAGGCATTGCCCTGGCCAGCATTACGGAACTCTATATTTATTTATTGGATAAATCACTGGAAATGCTAGAAATTGCTGCTAGCAACATTTCTGCCGCCGGGTTGAAAACAAGAATGCAAACTTTTTTTGCCGATGTTAAAAAAATCCCACTACCTGATCAATCCATCAATTTGATTATAAGCAGGGGTTCAATATTTTTTTGGGAAGACCAACAAAAGGCCTTTGAAGAAATATACCGGGTACTTGCTCCGGGGGGTGTTGCTTACATTGGCGGCGGTTTTGGTTCGGCGGAGCTTAAAAAGCAGATTGCTGCCAGAATGGAAAAAGATAATAAGAATTGGCGAGCAATGATGAATAAAAACATTGGAGAGAATGCCCCAGAAGCTTTCACTAAAATATTACAGAATACAAAAATAGCGTTTTTTGAAATAAACCGGGATGAAGCGGGGTTATGGATATTGATAAGGAGAAGAAGAGATGAAATGTAATATCTGTGAAAGAGGCTGCACCATTCCGGAAGGAAATACCGGGGCCTGTGGACTTTATAAAAACAACGGGGAAAATATAATTGAGCTCTTTCCCAATAAATACTTAACTGTATGCCCCATTTCCATTGAAACAATGCCTGTTTTGCACTTCTACCCGAGGGGGAAATTCCTGCAAATCAGCACTACGGGCTGTAATTTTAATTGTAGAGGCTGTTTTTCCACAGTTATTGCTAAGGAAATGGCCCCTACCAGTAAAGCCTTACGAGAATTATCTCCCCAACAGGTGGTGGATGAAGCAGTAAAAAATGAGTGCATTGGCATAGCCTTTTTACTTAACGATCCACTGGCATCACTTCCTACCTTTTTAAAAGTAGCCACCTTGGCCCAAAAAAACGGCTTATTGGTAGGTTGTTCCACAAATGCCTATTTTACTGAAACATCACTGGCCCAAATAACTCGTTATTTAGATTTTATCAATGTAGGTGTTAAGGGCTTGTCCCTCCGGGCATATCAAAATTGTGGCGGTGGTACGGTTCAGCCGGTTTTGAGAAATATTAAAAGGCTTTATCAAAGTGGTATCCATGTGGAAGTTTCTTGTATTTTGCAAAATAATAATATGGAAGAAGTATTGGAACTGGCCAAGAAATTAGCCAACATATCGCCGGAAATACCTTTACAACTAATGCGCTTTATACCTCTGGAAGGGGCTGACCCGGCTTTGGAGCCCTCCATCCGGTCTGCCGAAAATCTATATCAAAGTTTAAGAAAACATCTCAATTATGTATATCTCTTTAATTCACCCGGGACGGACTATCTCAATACATTCTGCCCCAATTGCGGGGAGGTTATCTTTAAAAGAGACTTTTACGGCCCGATGGGAGCAAAATTACTATTTTCCGAGTCTGATTCAGCCCGCAACAATATTTGCCCGCAATGCGGTTGGAAAATCCCCATAAAAGCACTGCCTGCGGAAATAAATTACCGGGAAGGTGATTTTCAGGGAGGCTACCCCTTTACCAGAGCACTGGAAATGGTGGAAGCAATCTTAATCACCATAGGCGTCACTGATATAAAACAAGTGGTACAGGTTTGGGAAAGTATGCTTGGCCAAAATGAACTGCAAAAATTACATCAAAGCATTCAAAACATTGGTTCATACCTTGAGGTAATCAGATATTTTGGCAAGTTGGTCCAGATGGAAGAAAAGGCCGCAGAACTGGTTGCTTATATAGAAGAAAAAATTTCTTTAATTAATATATCGTTACTTGCTGTTAAGAAAAAGCCCCGTGTATATTATGCCATGGGAAAACCGCTTTTTTGCCTGATGGGGAAGCGTTTCGAAAATCAGTTGGTTGAAGCAGCCGGGGGGATCAGTGTAAATAAAGAAATAGAATGTTCCGGCAGGCCCGGCAGTCGAATTTCTGTTGAGAAATTAAATGCCCTTAATCCGGATGTTATATTTATATCGGCTTTCCTATCCTCTTCCGTTGAGGATTTTTATGCGGAATGCTGTAAAGCCGGGATAAATGTTGGTGCGGTGAAGAACAAACGCATATATTCCCACCCCGCTCCCGGCTGGGATTTTGGCAGCCCCCGGTGGATCCTGGGTTTACTGTATATGGCCAATATGCTTCATCCGGAGGTATATCATTTTGATGTATGGGCGGAGGCAGCCAGGTTTTATAAACAATTTTATGGGTCGGATTTTTCCCTGGCGGAGATCAACCGCTCTTTCAGTAAGCCCAGCAACAAGTGGGAATGGCGAAACGACTGACTGGGGGAGCTTCCGTGAAGCTCCGCGCTTTATGGGATAGCCTGTTAACCAGGGAGGTATAGCCTTTGAAACTGGAGATTAAACATGCTTCATGCGGCTATGGTAAACAAAACGTTGTTGAGGATATATCCATCAAGCTGGAATCCGGGGAGATACTGTGTCTTCTGGGACCTAACGGGGTGGGAAAAACTACCTTATTTAAGACTATCCTGGGCTTTTTGAAACTGCGCAAGGGAAAGATTTTACTGGATGGTGAGAATGTGCATGGCTGGTCGCGCAGGCGCCTGGCCAAAGCGCTGGGGTATGTGCCTCAGGCTCATACCCCACCCTTTCCTTTTAAAGTAATTGATGTAGTGGTTATGGGCAGAACAGCTTACTTAGGCATAGCCGGGGCACCCTCTTTGGCCGATTTGGACATTGCTGAGGAAGCTTTAGATATCCTCAATGTTTCTTTCCTCAAAGACCGGATTTATACCGAAATCAGTGGTGGTGAGAGACAGATGGTGTTAATTGCCCGGGCGTTGGCCCAGCAACCGGAGATTCTTGTTATGGACGAGCCTACTTCCAATTTGGATTTTGGCAACCAAATCAGGGTGCTGGAGCAAATCAACCGTCTTTCCCAGAAGGGCTTGGGAGTAATTATGACCTCACATTTTCCGGATCATGCTTTTCTTTGTTCAACTAAGGTTGCCTTGATGCAAAGGAATAATGTTTTTACCGTAGGTAGTGTGGATGAAGTGATTACAGAGAAAAACTTAAAAGCAGCCTACGGTATCAACGTTAAAATAACCCATACGTGTAACAACAAAGGTGAGCCGATTAAAACCTGTATTCCTTTGCTTGCGGGATAAAGATAGAAGAAAACTGATAGGCTGCAATTTTAAAAATTTCTTTGCACAAAATATTCGGCGTTGCATAATATGATAGTGGCCACGCAGTACTGCACGCTCGGCCCCTGATTCGGCATTTGCCGATCGGGGGCCGAGCGCTTTTTTGTAAAAAATTTTAATCGGTTTTTTTAGGAAAAACAACTGGTAATGGATATAATTAATATTTTAAAAATTTTATGTTTTTTGGTAAAACAATTGTTTTTAAAATTTGATAGAATTAATTATAGTGTGTGTTTTAATTTAGCTTTACAGTAGTGATAAATGAGGAGGTATTGTATGGGTATTTACCAATTTGAGGGCAAAAAACCGTCCATCGGCAAGGGTACATATGTGCATCCTGATGCTACTATTATTGGAGATGTAACCATAGGAGAGGGTTGTTATATTGGACCCGGGGCCTGCATCCGGGGTGATTGGGGAGCGATTGTGATAGGTTCCGGCTCGAATATTCAAGAAAACTGCGTTATTCACGTTTTTCCCGGTGAAACGGCTTTGCTTGGGCCCAGGAGCCATATCGGGCATGGTTCGATATTACATACTCCCACCCTTGGGGAACATGTACTGGTGGGTATGGGGGCCATCATTATGGACTGGGCCGAAATAGGCGATGGGTGCTGCATAGGTGCCGGAGCGTTGGTTACCGAAAAAACCGTTATTCCTCCCAATAAGCTGGTGCTTGGGGTGCCGGCAAAAGTGGTTGCCGAGATATCCGATAAAATGCGGCAATCCCTTAATGATGCCACCGCCTATTATTTGGCCCTACCTCCACGTTGTCACCGGGGCATGGTTGAGGTGACACTGGAAGAGTGTCAAATTGATTAGCTAACTAATTTAGACGTTTTATAAATATATATCGTACTACAGAGTTTTTGTTTGCAGAGCTTTAGAAAACATCTTCGGGGAAGAATCACATTAGTATCAAGTGCAATGAGCTTTCAGCGAAGGGTGGGTTTATTTTATTGCCTCTGGAAAACATTACAGTATTGGATGTATCCAACTATTTTCCGGCTCCCTTTAGCGCAATTATGTTTTAATAATTTTCTTGATTAGCAATAATTTTCTTATTAGAGTGCTTAGGGGGTACTTTACCCTAGTAATATTGTAGTAAAAATAATTTACTGGTATATTAAATATATAACCGCAATAACTTAGGAGCAGTGTTTATGCTAACTTTAAAAGATATAGTCGTGGTAAGGGATAAAAAGACTATTCTGCAGATCGGCGATTTTCGGCTTGAGGAAGGGGAAAGGCTGGCAGTGATCGGCCCCAACGGGGCGGGCAAGAGCACTTTTTTAAAGGTGCTTGCCTTACTGGAAACTCCCACGGCCGGGGAAATTTTTTTTCGGGGGGACAAAGTGACGGGTCAAAACAGCCTGACCTTTCGCAGGCGCATGGCTGTGGTGTTCCAGGAACCTCTGTTATTAAATACAACTGTTTTTAATAACGTGGCTCAGGGTATGCATTTCCGGGGCATTGCCGGGGTGGACAGGCAGCGCCGGGTTGATTACTGGCTGGATCGGTTTGGTATTACGGCCCTCCGTAATCGTAAGCCTTTGCACCTGTCCGGTGGCGAGGCACAGCGGGTCAGCCTGGCCCGTGCTTTTGTACTGGAACCCGAGGTTATTTTTTTGGACGAGCCTTTTTCGGCCCTTGACTTTTCTACACGTTTGGAACTTTTGGAGGATTTAGGCACACAGCTGGCCAATACCGGCAGCACCACAGTTTTTGTTACCCATGATTTTAACGAAATTCCCTATCTGACAGATAACGTGGCGGTAATAGATGCAGGTGCCATTGTATATAAAGGGGGGCTAAAAAGTTTGCTGGCGGGTGAAGTCGCTGTCCCGGCGGTTCAGCGTTTTCTTCGCCCGTTTAAAATGAGTGGGCAGTTGCTGGTTTAGTATTGGGCCATGGTCTTGCCAAGTTGGTAATTTTCTATTGACTGTAATATGCGATGATATATAATAAAGAAAAACCAATATACTAACTGGGGGAGCTCATTGTATGGGCTGAGAAAGGGCTGTAAGCACCTGACCCATGAACCTGAACGGGGTAATGCCCGCGTAGGAAAGGTATAAATGACAATCTTAAGCGCACCTGACCTGTGGGTGTGCTTTTTTATTTTAAGAAATGTGTATGAACAGGTTTTGGATAACCGTTTGGTTGTCCGGAGGCCGCCTTTTTTCTTATTAACCGCTATGATTGATTAGTGTTTTATGAAGGGAGACTAAAGTTATGAGCAAAATGCAAGTTCTTTTCCATGTTAATGAAACTGGAAGGTGGCCGAGGGTGCTTATCAATGTGCAAAATAAGGACGTGGGTTAGGGCTACGCTTATATAAAACCTTAACGGATGGTGAACAAATGCGTTGTGTTGTATTGACCGGGGGAACAGTAGATAATTTACAGTGGCTGGCCCGGGCTCTTGCCGGGGCTGACCGGTTGATTTGTGTCGACAGCGGGGCAAGGTATGCGGCTGCTTTGGGAATTGTCCCCCAAGTCATTGTAGGTGATATGGATTCCATAGACCAGTCTCTGCTGGAAAGTTTTTACCGGCAGGGCGTGGTTGTTAAGGAGTATCCCGCCGAAAAGGATGATACAGATACGGCTCTGGCCATAGCCGAAGCGCTGGCAGGCCCTCCGGATGAAGTGGTTATTTTAGGTGCCACGGGCACCCGCATGGACCATACCCTGGCCAATGTGCATCTATTGCGGGTCGCTTTTGAACACCATGTACCTGCCAGGATTATCAATGAATACAATGAAATCAGCCTGGTGGCACCGCAGCAACCCGCTGTTGTTGAGGGCCGGCCCGGTGATGTATTCTCACTGCTGCCCCTTACCGAGAAGGTCACCGGTGTGTGCGTGCATTGTGCCCGGTGGCCGCTAAAGGATGCCACCTTCAGCATAGGTAACCCATACGGTATAAGCAATCGGCTGGCCGGGGATAAGGCCGAGATAACCATTGCTTCTGGATTAATGTTGCTAATCAAAGTAAATTAACGCTTTGGCTTTGGTGCCGGGTGTTGAAAGTTGAAAGTTGAAAGACAAGCAAACCAATCTTAACGACAGGAGCTGATGCAAGGTGCCGTCGATTAATGTCAGTTTTCAGGTATTGCCCCAGGTACCTGATGGGGACAGCTATGCCGTGGTGGACAAAGCCATCGAAGTAGTACAGCAGTCCGGCGTCCCATATGAAGTAGGTCCCATGGAAACCACCATGGAAGGGGATCTGGATGAATTGCTGGAGATAGTGAAAAAAGCCCAGCAAGCATGCATCGACGCGGGGGCGCGCCGGGTAATGACGCTGGTCAAAATAGACTATGTACCCGAAGGCGTGACCATGGCGGAAAAAGTGGACAAATACAGGCCATGTCGCGGCTAAACCGCATAGGCGGTCATGTTGCAGCCGGTAATAGGCTATGGCCTGCACTGTTTTTTTTGCTGGCTTTCTTGGCTGTCTGGGAGGCCGGTGTGCGTGTTTTTGCCATCAAGCCATATCTGCTGCCGGCTCCCAGCCAGGTAATTATAACACTTGGGGACATGCTGCCGCTGCTGGCCAACCATTCCAAGAGCACTATACTGGCGGCGGTATCGGGACTGGCGGCGGCAGTTGCGGTGGCGCTGGTGCTTGCTGTGCTGATGGACCTGCACCCCTGGGTTCGGCAGGGGCTTTACCCGTTACTGGTGGTTTCCCAAACAGTGCCCATTATTTCCATTGCTCCGCTGTTTATTATCTGGTTTGGCTACGGTATTTTGCCCAAGGTGGTAGTGGTGGCGTTGGTTTGCTTTTTCCCCGTGGTGGTCAGTTTGGTGGAAGGTATGCAGTCTGCGGATGGGGATATGGTTAATTTGCTGCGGGTAATGGGTTATTCCCGCTGGCAGGTCATCAGGGTGGTGCGGTTTCCAGCAGCCTTGCCTTCCTTTTTTGCCGGTCTTAAAATTGCGGGCACTTATTCAGTCATGGGGGCGGTTATAGGCGAGTGGCTGGGCGCGGTAAGCGGTCTCGGGGTATTTATGACCAGGGCTACCCACGCTTATCAGCTGGACCGGGTTTTTGCCGCTATTTTTATTATTGTACTAGTTAGCTTGCTAATTTACACATTGATTGAATTGTTGGCCCGCCTGGTTATGCCCTGGTACTATAATGAAAGGAGAAATAATTAAAATGTTTAGAAAAATTACTGCCATTGCGTTACTGGTCGCAATGTTGATTGTTGCAGGCTGTTCTTCCGGCAGTGGTTCACCTGATCGAAATGACCGGACATCCGTTCCGGATAACCGGGAGCTGCAGCCCGTTACGGTAATGCTGGACTGGGTGCCCAATACCAATCACACCGGCCTTTATGTGGCCAGGGATAAGGGCTGGTATGCCGATGAGGGGCTGCAGGTGACTATTGTAGAGCCCACCCAGGGTGGTACCACCCAGCTGGTGGCTACCGGCAAGGCCCAGTTTGGGGTGAGTTATCAGGAAGACGTTACCCAGGCCCGGGCCAGTGATGTTCCGGTGGTATCCATTGCTGCGGTAATACAGCACAATACCTCTGGTTTTGCCTCCACAAAGGATAAAGGTATTACCAGCCCTCGCTTAATGGAGAACAAACGTTATGGTGGCTGGGGTTCACCCAGTGAGGAAGCTGTGCTCAAGGCAGTGGTGGAAAATGATGGCGGAGATTTCAGCAAGGTGCAAATATTGAACATCGGCTCGGCGGACTTTTTTACGGCTATTGAGCGGGACGTTGATTTTACCTGGATCTATTATGGTTGGACCGGAATAGAGGCTGAACAAAGGGGTCTAGATCTGAATTTCCTGGAACTTCGTGATTTCGAACCGGCACTGGATTACTATACTCCTGTTTTAATTACCAGCGAGCAATTGATTAAAGACAACCCCGAGCTGGTGAAAAAGTTTATGCGGGCCACGGCCAAAGGTTATACGCTGGCTATTGAACAGCCTGATGAAGCCGCCCGGATACTGCTGGAGGATGTGCCCGAGTTGGATGAGCAGCTGGTACTGGCCAGCCAGAAGTATTTGAGCCCGCGCTACCAGGATGACGCCGCCCGCTGGGGGGAACAAGATAACCAGGTGTGGGAGCGTTACGCCAAATGGATGCATCAGAATAATTTGCTGCCTGAAATAATTGATACCCACAAGGCTTTTACCAACGAATTTTTGCCTGAATAACCGGGTTGACAGCTGCGCCGTACGCCGGCAAAAAGTATTGTACATACCTGATGCATACAGGTAGCCTAACTTTGTTTTTTTAGCGCCGTGCGTTGCCTTTTATTTGACATGCACAATTGCTGTTGCGCAGCTGTTTTCAATTTTTACACCGTTACTGGCTGATTGGAGGCAAAAATGGTAGAGATATTTTTGGAGGGGGTGGCCAAGTCATTTCTGTTAAACGGTACGTCCCTGCCTGTTTTAGACAACGTAAGTTTGCAGGTGCTGGAGGGGGAGTTTGTCAGCCTCATTGGACCCAGCGGCTGTGGTAAAAGCACGCTTTTTAATATTATTTGCGGTTTAACTGCTCCCGATCGGGGACGGGTGCTGCTGGGTGATCAGTATGGGGTGCCTGCGGGGGAAGTAGTGGCCTATATGCCCCAGAAGGACTTGCTGTTGCCCTGGCGTACCGTATTGGACAATGTTATTTTGGCTCGCCGGGCCGTAGGAAGAGACCGGATAGCCGTGCAGCATGAGGCCAGGGAGTTAATGCCGCTTTTTGGGCTTGCCGGTTTTGAAAACTGTTACCCTGCTGAACTTTCCGGCGGCATGCGCCAGCGGGCCGCACTGATGCGTACTGTGTTGGCAAGGCGGCGGGTGCTACTTTTGGACGAACCCCTGGGAGCACTGGACGCCATAACCCGTACCCGTATGCAGCAGTGGCTGCTTAAAGTCTGGAATAATTTCAAGCAGGCAGTTTTATTTGTTACCCATGATATTGACGAGGCGATTTTTCTGTCGGACCGGGTATACGTGCTTACTCCCAGGCCTGCCAGGGTATGCATGCACCTGCCGGTACGCCTGCCCAGGCCGCGGCGCGCTGAATTATTTACCGCCCCCGATTTTCTGGCTCTGAAAAGAAAAATTATGTGTGCTTTACAGGTGAAGTAATGAGTGTAATAATCCTCTAACAACTTACACTTAAAGTCCCGAAATATTAAACTTTACTACGTTCCTCAATCAGCCTGCGCAGGCTGGCGGTAAACCGCTGGTCATCCTCGGGTGTACGTTTGCGCGGTCCCCTGGTGCGTCTACCACCCCGGCGCAGCTTGGCTTTGGTTTCCCTTTCCTCCAACAAAAACACAATGGTCTCTTTGCGGTATATTTTGCCGCTTGGTGCTATGCCCGCGGCTCCCTTACCAAGCACCATGGCGGCCAGGCCGCCGTCCTGGGTAACCACAATATCGCCCCTGGCGGTCATATTCATAACGGCTATATCGGTTTCCTGGGAGGCATTGCCCACCGTGGTATGGTGGTCGGAGATGATATTATGGTTGAAGCTGGCTACAGTGTACAGGGGAATTTGATAATCCCCGGCCAAAAGGGAGCAGATTTGCAGTACATTTTTCGGGCAGGCATCGGCATCAACTATAATTTTCATTGTACAAGCCTTTCTTTAATCCTCGCGGACTTCGTGGTAGGCCAGGCCAATAAGGCCCCGACCCGTGTGGACCACCATTACAGGGCTTAATTGGCAAAACATAGCATTATTTATATTTATGTCCTTTATATCTAATATTTTGTCCAAAAGTGCTGCCGCTTCTTCCCGGGCATCGCCATGGGCTACGGCCAGGTTTATTTTTTTACCCGCTGTCTGTTCCTTTAAAATATCCACCAGTTTGTTGATTGATTTTTTTCTGCCCCGGGCTTTGCAGTAGCTATAATACTTACCTTCGTTGTTGATGGATATAATTGGTTTTATATCTAAAATCTGACCCACTGTGCTTTCTACATAACCAATACGTCCACCTCTCTTCAGATATTCCAAAGTTTTTACTACAAAGAAAACTTTTACGTCTTTTTGCATTTCATGTAACCGGGCAACAATTTTTTCAAAATGTAAACCCCGTTTAATGCAGCGGCTGGCCTCTTGCACCAGAAAACCCAGAGCAACTGAAAGTGCTTTGGAATCTATGACTTCCACTTTAATTTGATTAAACTGCCTGGCCATCATTTTAACTGTTGCATAAGTGCCGCTTAGCCCACTGGAAATGTGAATGGCTATGGCGTGTGTAAAACCTTGATTCCGGAGCTTTTCAAACAGTGACCGGGTATCCTCCGGAGATGGTTGTGAAGTGGTGGGTACTTCCCGTTTAAGATTGTCGTATACTTCCTGGGGCTGTATTTCCAATCTATCAGCAAAAACCCGGTCCTTGTAAATAATTTTTAAAGGCAGTATCCAGGCATTAAGGTTATGTAATATTTCATCTGGCAGATCGCAGGTGCTGTCGGTTACTAGAGCAATTTTTTCTGCAAGCATTAATTTCCCCCATTTTTCATACATTTTCCCGTTATAATTTCGTTATGGCTTTATGCTTTACCTTTTACTTTTAAATAATTTTAAAATTCAGGTCAAAACATAAATATCAGCTTATTAGATTAAGCAACTTAACAAGGTGCAATTATTTTGTATTTTATGGAAGGAAAAGCCATATTTATCTAGAATAGGTAATAGGCGGATTACTTTATTGGTTGGAGGGATTGGATGTGCTAATAGAAGGGGCAATGATTTTGACATGGCTGAGTGCGGGCGCAGCAGTGGGTTCACTTTTGACCTACCGCCTGGTTAGCGGTACCATGAACCAGGAGAGGGAAGAACAATTACGTAATAGTATTGTAGAAAATGAAGCATTGAGCCGGACCAATAGTATCTACCGGGAGCGCATTGAAGAACTGGAGAATACTTTGTTTAGTAATGATAAGTACCTGGAGATGGCCAATGAGATTGAGCGTCTGAGCGCTGATAATTTCAAGCTGCGGGCCAGGCTTAGGGATTTGGCGTGCCTGGTGGAGGCGGAAAAGAAAAAAACCACTTGGGAGCGGGTGGAACGGCTGGAAAAATCCATACTGGATATGCGTCGTCGCCTGGAACAAGAACAGTATCGTCCGGAATTTGTTAGCCCGGTGAACTATCTGCCGGCCAGGGCGGAAATAGCAATAACAGCGGAGGAGTTTGCGCCAACAGAAAAGCCAGGCCCGGAGAAACCTAAAAAATGGGCTTCTATATTGCGAGCAAGAAAATTATAAAAGTAATTATTGTAATTTAGATTGTTTTCTCATATTATTATATCAGATGCTCATGGAATTGTTTTGCGGTGTTTGTCTGTCCTTCTTATGAATAGGCGAATCATCTGTCAAAGGTTCCATCGGGTAATAATAATTCATAAGGAGGACAATTTCAGGGTATGGTTTTTTCGGACAAGAATTTAGTTTGTAAAGACTGTGGAGAAGAGTTTGTGTTTACAGCAGGTGAACAGGAGTTTTTCTTTGAAAAGGGTTTTGAAAACGCTCCTTCCCGCTGTCCGGAATGCCGCAAGGCACGCCGCCAGAATAATAACTTCCGTGCTGGTGGTGCCAGGGAAAGGCAAATGTATGAAGTGGTTTGTGATGAGTGCGGTGCTATGACCAGCGTTCCCTTCAAGCCAAACGGCAGCAGGCCGGTTTATTGCAAGGATTGCTATCAGTCCAAGCGGTCGAACCGTTCCTGGGCGTAAGTGACGTTTATATATCTGCATAATGCTCACATATAAAGCCTTATTTATGGGGCTGTAGTTTAAATAACCGGCAGGTGGTATAATTTCCTCCTGGCCGGTTTTTTATTTTAATGTGCATTGCGATTCCATTCCGAGGATAAAATAAAAAAATCCTACATAAGACAACGGAGGTTATTACATGTTTTATTTCCGTACTGTAACGGTTAACCCGCCGCTGCCGGAGCGCATTGCACGCCTGCGTGATCTTTCCTATAACCTCTGGTTCAGCTGGCACAGCCCGGCCAGGGAACTGTACCGGGAAATAAATCCCGGGCTTTGGGAACAGGTGGAACATAACCCGGTTAAATTTTTACAGCGGGTGCACCGTGAGGAACTGGACCGGGTTGCCGCCAACCAGCATTTTTTAGAAAAATATGATGCTGTAATGGCCAGATATGATCGCTACATGAGCGAGGAAAAGTGGTTTCAACAAACTTATCCCCGGTTCAAGGATAAAAACATTGCTTATTTTTCTGCTGAGTTTGGCTTGCATGAATCCTTGCCCATTTATTCAGGCGGTCTGGGCGTGCTGGCCGGCGATCATACCAAATCGGCCAGCGATTTGGGTTTGCCCTTTGTGGGTGTAGGTTTATTATATAAACATGGCTATTTTAACCAATTCATCAACCCTGAAGGCCGCCAGGAAACTTATTACCCGGATTTGAATTTTAATGAAATGCCCATTATACCAGTGGTCGGAGAAAGTGGCCTGGATACCACTGTATCGGTGGAGCTGCCAGGCAGAACGGTTCATATAAGGATATGGAAGGTTCAGGTGGGGCTGTCGCAGTTAATTCTCCTGGATGCTGATCTTCCCTTGAACATGGAAGAGGATCGCAAAATTACCGGTCAGTTATATGGTGGCGGGCGTGAAATGCGTATTGCCCAGGAAATAGTGCTTGGCGTGGGCGGGGTCAGGGCTTTAAGGACCTTGGGTATTACTCCGGCCGTATGGCACATTAATGAAGGGCACTCGGCCTTTTTAACACTGGAGCGGCTGCGGGAAATGGTCAGCCAGGGTGTTCCCTCGGCCACAGCCCGGGAAGCCATCAGGGCCAATACCATATTTACAACTCATACTCCCGTGCCCGCCGGTCATGATGTTTTTGACCGGGATATGACAGAAAAATATTTGGCAGAGTTATGCCGCGATACCGGCATGGACTGTGATACATTACTGGAGCTGGGTTGGGACGCCCAGCAAGATGAGTTTAATATGACGGTTTTAGCCATGCGTATGGCCGGTTTTTGTAACGGGGTCAGTAAGCTGCACGGAGAAGTGACCCGCCAAATGTTGCACCGGTTTTACCCCGCTATTCCGGTGGAGGAGGTACCGGTTACTTCGGTGACCAATGGGGTACATACCCGTTCCTGGATTGCCGAAGTATGGAAAAATATTTTTAGCCAGTACCTGGGGGAAAACTGGGCGGACAAGGTAACTGACCCCGCAATGTGGCAAAGGATTGACGAAATTCCGGACCAGGTAATCTGGGATACACATATGTATTTGAAAGAACAGGCCATCCAATACATCAGGGATAGAATAAAGAAAAATTGCCGGCGCAATCACGGTTCAGAAGCACTTATTGCCGAGGCCGGGGGTGTTTTACTGCCGCATGCTTTGACCATTGGTTTTGCCCGCCGCTTTGCCACTTACAAGCGGGCCGCACTGATTTTCAATGATCCGGAACGTCTGGCTGCCATACTCAACGATTTGGACAGGCCGGTACAAATCGTGTTTGCCGGTAAGGCACATCCCAAAGATGGTGAGGGCCAGGAGCTAATCAAAAAGATCATCGATTTTTCCCGGGAGGAGCCTTTTAAAGGTAAAATTGTTTTCCTGGAAAATTACGATATTAATGTGGCCCGACATTTGGTTCACGGTGTAGATGTATGGCTGAATACCCCCCGCTGGCCTATGGAGGCCAGCGGCACCAGTGGCATGAAAGCTGCAATGAACGGTGTTCTGCACTGCAGCGTGCTGGACGGTTGGTGGCCCGAGGCATACAACGGTAAAAACGGTTTTGCTATTGGGCATCCAGGTGATTTACAATTGCACGAAACACAGCAGGATAAAAGTGATACTTATTATTTATACAGGGTGCTTGAGGAAAAAGTAATACCGCTTTATTATGACCGGCAGAACGATATTCCCGGCCAGTGGGCGGCCATGATGCGCAGCTCCATGCGCACGATAATACCTATTTTCAGTACCGCCCGGATGGTTATGGAGTATACGGACAGGCTTTATGCTGCGGCAATTGACCGGGGCATTGCTTTCATGGAATCAAATTATGCAGCGGCTGAACAAGCTTGCCGGTTTAAGAGGTTTATTCAGGAGAACTGGCATCATGTAAAGGTTGAGCGTACGGATTCCAATGGTAGATGGGATATGCAGGCTGGTGAGGAGCTGGTGGTGGGATCGGTGGTGAAGCTGGGCCCTATCAGGCCTTCGGAAGTTGCTGTGGAGATCGCTTTCGGAAGTGATCAAGGGCCGTATATCAGCAATTTAAATACCATTATTATGGAGTTAAAGGAAACACTGGGGGATGGCACCTACCGCTATACCGGCAAAGTACCCCTGTCCCAGGGAACTTATGGCTATACTGTCAGGGTAAGGCCCGCCCATCAATATATGTACGGCAAATTTGAAATCCCCTTGGTGAGGTGGGCGGAATGTTTTTAAGGCAGGTAGCGGCACTTATGATAATTACGATATTTCCATGCCAAAATTCGGGTGATTCTTGTGCTTTTGATCATCATTAGAACACTGATCCTTTATATTGCCGTGCTTACCGTCATGCGTATTATGGGCAAAAGGGAAATCGGGCAATTGCAGCCGTTTGAACTGGTGGTGGCGCTAATGATAGCCGACCTGGCCGCCATTCCCATGCAAGATACCGGTATACCTCTGTTAAGTGGTATTATCCCCATTATTATTTTAATGGCGGCCCAGGTTGCACTGTCCTATATTTCCATGAAAAGTTTGAACGCCCGGGGCATCATCTGCGGCAGACCCAGCGTGGTGGTAGCCAATGGTAAGCTGGTAGAACAGGAACTCAGGTATTTACGCTATAATATTAATGACTTGCTGGAACAGCTGCGGGCTAAAAATTATCCCAATCTGGCTGATGTGGAATTTGCCATTTTGGAAACCAACGGCCAGCTCAGTGTGATACCCAAGTCGCAAAAGCGGGCACTGCAGCCTGTGGATTTGCAAATTAATACTAAATACGAGGGCATACCTTTAACGCTGATTATTGATGGGCAGTTAAATGAGCAAAATTTGCGTAAAGTTAACTTGACCAGGGAATGGCTGGTGATAGAGCTGCACAAGTTTGGTATCGATGACTTTAAGAGGGTTCTTTTTGCCAGTCTGGATACAGCGGGACAATTGTTTTACCAGCTAAAGGGTAAACCGGACGGTGGCCGGGTATGAGGATTTATGCAGCGGTGGTAGTTGTGCTGTTGCTGGTTTTGTCCTTTAGCTTTATAACCCTGAATAAGCTGGAAAGCAGCGCAAATGATATGGTAGCCGGGCTTGGCGGGATGGAAATGGCTATTGCCGGTGATAACTGGGAATATGCCGGTACCGGTATTGCAAAAGTAGAAAACTTATGGAATGAGCACAAAAGCTGGTGGGCTATGGTTATTGATCATCAGGAGATTGATAACATTAGTATGTCACTGGCCCGAATTAAGCATTATATAAGCATGCAGGACCGCGTTATGGCCTCAAGTGAATTGGCAGTGCTCAAGCAATTGCTGGTGCATATCCCTGAAAAGGAAAAGGTTAATCTGGAAAATATTTTTTAATATCCTGGAGATTAACTGCTGTAAAGAACTAACGGGTGGTACTAAATGAATACAACCATAATTTTTAGCCTGAGCCCGATTAAACAAATATGGTGTAGTCTGCCAAAAAAGAAAGCCCCCGTAAAGACGGGGGTTTGTTTGATACTTTAAAAAGTTAACGCTTAAGTTTTCAATGCTTTTTGATGGGCTACCGGTTGTGGTGCTTTGGTAAAGAATGTAATCAGTGCGGCTACCAGTAACAGTGCACCCGAGATTAAATAGCTGGCCCCGTACCCGCCTGTAGCATCGGCTACCTGCCCTGCGATAATGGGGCCTATCAGTGCCGCCGCGCCCCAGGCGGTAAATACCATGCCGTAGTTGACGCCGGAGTTTTTCATGCCGAAGAAATCATATGTGGCCGAGGGGAACAGTGTAAGCAGCGAGCCGTAAGCCAGGCCTGTTAAGATTGACCCAAGCAGTAGCAGCGGAGCGGAGCTATAGTAAGAGAAAGCAAACATGTTAATTGCTTGAATGCTGAACACCAGCAGCATGGTATTAGTTCTGCCCAGACGGTCGGATATAAAACCTGCCAAAATTCTACCGCTGGCGTTTGCTATGGCCAGCACTGCAACTAACGCAAATCCCCAGTTGATACCCCCCTGTATTTGAGAAATCTTAGCCAGGTGCCCGATTATCAACAACCCTGCGGAGGCCGCAAAACAAAACATCAGCCAGAGTTGATAAAACTGGGGCGTTTTAACCATTTCACCGGGCGTATAGTCACGCTTGGTGTAACTGGAAGCTGCCTTGGCCGTACTGGCCGGCGGAGGACCTCCGAAAGGTACAAAGTTTTGCGTGGGTGGGAAAGCCAGGAACTGCGCAAGCACCACAATTACTACGAAGAACATTATTCCTTCAATGAAGAACGTTCTGGAGACGCCGAACGTAGCTAAAAAATAGTTGGTCATAGGTGCGATGTAGACCGACGCCAGACCGAAGCCGGCCACCACCAAACCGGCAATTTGCCCTTTTTTATGGGGCTGAAACCACTTCACAGCCGCCGGTGTGGGGGCTGCATAACCAAACCCCATGGCGGCTCCGACCAGCAGGCCAAATCCTACTGCCACAAAGCCCACTGATTGGGATAGACCGGCCACCACCATGCCGGAACCACAGAGGAAGGCAGCCACCGTGGCTACCACCCGCGGACCGGATTTGTCAAGCCAGCGCCCCGCGGGCACCATGCAAATGGCAAAAATGACACAGGCCAGGGTGTAAGGAATGGATGATTCCGTTTTGGTCCAACCGTACTGGTCAATAAGTGCTGCAGCAAACACGCTCCAGGAATAAAGGACGCCCAGGGCCAGGTTGATTCCCGTTCCGGCGAAGGTAATCTGCCAGGCCTTGGTACTAGAGGGTTGAGACATATACCGCACCTCCCAAATAATTTTTATCTATATGCCTATGATAGTATATAACTTACAGAAAATTAATAAAATTCAGTCTAATAGCTGCATTATTATATTGAGGTGTCATATGACAAAGTAAGTGGTTAGTGAAAACAGGTACGGAGCCATAAACCGCTGTCTTCAATATATAAACCGGTGGGCAAAGGGGCAGGGGATGGCTCTAAAATCATCCTCTGCACTATGAACGCCACAGCCGGGCGCTGAAGAAGACCAGTACGGTGTAGATTTCCAGGCGCCCTACCAGCATGCAAATAGTCAAAAGTAGTTTTCCAGCTGGCGGAATAGCCGCATAATTGGAAGCCGGCCCAACTATGCCAAAACCGGGCCCGATATTGCCCAGAGTAGCGGCTACAGCTGTTATGGCACTGAGCAGGTCAATGCCCATGGCAGTAATCATTAGTGTACAAACCAGCAACAGACCAAAGTATAAAAAGAAAAATGATTGCACACTTTCCACCAACTCATCAGGTACTACGTCCCGGCCAACACGAATTGGGATAACCGCTTTAGGATGAATGAGCTTGGAAATTTGCCTGGAGGCTGCTTTAACCAGGATTAAGTAACGTACGTTTTTAATACCGCCCCCGGTGGAGCCGGCGCAGCCGCCGATAAACATGAGTAAAAAAATTACACCCTGACTAAAGGTAGGCCACAGGTTATAGTCGGTGGTAGCAAAGCCGGTGGTGGTTAAAATTGATACCGTTTGAAAAGCTGACTGACGCAAAGCTGTTTCAGTTTGGTAATCCATGGCTATCATTAAGTTAATGCTGATAAACAGCCAGGCTGTTATAGTTATTCCAAGGTACAACCTGGTTTCTGTGTCCTTCCATAAAGGCCGGAAATTGCCCCGCAATGCATGATAGTGCAGGGCAAAGTTCATGCCGCAGATCAACATAAAGAATATAATGATGTACTCCGCCGCAGCGTTGTTCAATGCGCCCACACTCTCATTATAATTGGAAAACCCACCGGTGGCCACGCTGCTGAAGGAATGGTTAAAAGAGTCGAACCAGTTAAGACCAGCCACTTTCAGGGCGGCAATTTCTATGACGGTAATCATAATATAAACTTTATATAACTCCCTGGAGGTCTGGGCTACCCGTGGTAATACCTTGCTTTTGGCCGGTCCGGTTACTTCGGCCCGGAAAAGTTTCATCCCCGCTATTTTAAGCGACGGGATCAAGGCCAGGGTTAAAACGATAATCCCCATGCCGCCCAGCCAGTGGGTAATACTGCGCCAGAAAAGAATGCTCTTGGGTAGGCTTTCGACATCTATTATCACGGTTGCTCCGGTGGTGGTAAAGCCGGACATGGTTTCAAAAAAAGCATCTATAAAGCCTGGAATAGCCTCGCAAATCATAAAGGGCAGTGTCCCAAACAATGCCAGCAGTAGCCAGCTGGCAGTGGCAATAATAAATCCTTCCCGGTACCCGACGTCGTTAGTGGTAATACGGTTGCGGGAAAGGATTAGGCCAATCAGTGCCAGCACCAAAATAGATATGCCAAAGGCGAAGTAAGCAGATTCTTTTAAATATAGAGCAATACCCAGTGATGGCAGCATTGCTCCGGCTTCACCAAGTAGAACCAGACCCAGAGTCCGTAGAATTAGTGACCTGTTCACGCCCGTTTCCTCCAAGACCACACATTGATTCAATGATGCCTACGTTGTGACCCAGGGCAAACACCACCAAACGGTCTTTTTCTTTAATGATGTCATTACCCTGGGGAATGATTACTTTATTGCCCCGCATAATTGTACCGATAATAGTTCCGGCCGGAAGTCCGGATTTGTGCAGGGGGCGGCCGGCAATTTTGCTGCGAGGCTGTACAAATAATTCAATAACTTCGGCCTTTTCATTGAGGAGCAGGAAAAGGGATACCAGCCGCCCGCCCTTAATAAAACGCAGCACTTCTCCCGTTGTGATCAAGCGAGGGCTGATGGCGCAATCTACCCCTAGCTGCTCCACCAGGGGCGCGTACCCGGGGCGGCTGATTTTGGCGATCACTCTTTTGGCGCCCATTTGTTTAGCTAACAGGGCCAGCAATAGATTTTCCTCATCGAGGCCGGTAACTGTGACAAAAGCATCAGTATCCTTGATGCCTTCCCGGCGCAGTAACTCTAAATCCGAGCCGTCTGCACACAAAATGAGTGCTTCTGGTAATTTTTCAGCCAGCTCCCGGCACCGGTCGTTGTTCTGTTCGATAACTTTTACTTTCATACCTTGGGAACAAAGCCTTTCCGCCAGGTAAAAGCCGGTACGCCCCCCACCCAGTATCATAACGGTTTGTACCTTTTGTCGCTTCTTTTTAACTTTTGAGCAAATTTTATTGATTATATCCGAATGTCCCAGTAGATAAATAGTATCACCAGGTAAAACAATATCCCGGCCACCGGGGATAATCATGTCACCATTGCGTGATATAGCTACAATTAGCAATGACCCGGGAATATCCATGTTCATCAGTCTTTTGTTGGCAAAGATGGTCATACTGTCGTTTACTGTTATATCAGCCAGTTGTACTCGCCCTCTGGCAAAGGGCTCCATATGCACAGGTAGGGTCATAGTGAGAAAGCGGTTGATTTCCATAGCCGCCGAGTAATCAGGGTTGATTATAAGATCAATACCCAGGTCTTCCTTACTGATAATTAAATTTTTTGAATAATCCGGGTCCCGGATACGTGCTACGGTACGTGGTATGCCGATCCGCTTGGCTGTCATGCAGGCGATCATGTTTACTTCGTCGCTGTTGGTCACTGCAATGAGCAATTCACTTTCTGCAACAATGGGGTTGCTGAGGGTTTTAGCGGTGGCACCGCTGCCCTTGATGCAGTGGCAATCCAGATCTTCCTCAATTTTTTGTAGCTTTGCTTCATTCTTTTCAATAATAACGAGATCGTGACCCTCGTGCCACAGCCTGGCTGCTATTTCTTTGCCAATCTTACCTACACCTATGATGGTGGTTTTCAATTCATACACCTACCCATGGTGTTTTTTATACAATATCTAATTAGTATAAGTTAAAGAGTACTTATTGGCAATGGATTTTATCAGTATAAGAAAAGTTAAATTTATTAGTATCCAGGTAAAAATTGTATGTTATAGTATAATACAGAGGTGACATAAATGAATGATATTTGGTATCTTGGTAATGGCTTCTGGATGGTTTATGTTGATGATCTGTCGGTAGCTGATGATTTCAAGTCTATCCTTGCGATGCAGTTTATAACTGCTTATTATGATACCAGGGGGCGGCAAAGGGCCTTGCAATTCAGGTTCTATCAAGGTGATGATTTGCGCCCGGGGTTTTGTCTGCTGCATTATGTAAGCCGCCTGTCCGGTCTTTATTATTATAAAGTGCTGGATTTGGCTAAACGGCTGCCTGGACCCTCCTATGGAGAATTATATAAACAATATAGCTATCAGCCGGAAATGTTTGATTTGTTTAATGCCTATGAGCCCATAAGAAAAAAAACCGGTAATAGTAAGCACAGAAAGGTGAAAATTTAAGCAGCTAACAAAAGGTGGGATGATAATTGCTGGACTGGTTTAGCAAAGAGTGGCGGGAGATCAGGCATTATAAGCAGGACAGTTTGCTTAGCCTGACCATATTTATAGTAGCGGTCTGTCTTGGCTATCTTGTGGCCGTGCTGGTTTCCGACAAGGCCGGCGAGTATTATAATACAGTGCGGGATATGATACTGGCCAATCCCTTTGGGGAAGGTTTGCCGGAAAATGTATTCTTGTTTATCCTGGCCAGGAACAGTATGGTGAGCTTTACTATGTTGGTGTTGGGTATGTTCACTTATAATGTTTGGCCGGTACTTGTTTTATTGCTGAACGGTGCCATCAGTGGGTTTGCCGTAAAAATCCAGGCGGTTTTATTTAACCACCACAGCTTCCAAATTTGGCTGTTCGGGCTTTTGCCCCACGGGGTACCGGAGCTGACGGCAATTTTTCTGGCTGCCGGGGCCAGTTTTTACTATCGCCGCCTGCACAGTCAAGGGGTGCATGTTGCTGGGCGGGTATTAAAAACTTATCTGGTGGTTGTATGGCCCCTGCTGGTTTTGGCGGCCGCTGTGGAAACCTTTGTAACACCACTTTTAATACATAGATTTTTGTTATAAGTTTATTTATGATGATTTAAAGGAATTTACCTTCTTGATAACAAATATATGATTATGTTGGTAAATAGACAGCAGACACCCTGGACATGGCTGGCCTGGGTAATTATTAAAGTTTGTCCGGTAAGCTAATTTTTCGGGGAAAGGAACGGATGCGTGTGATACTTGTAACCGGTGGTACGGGCCTGGTGGGAAAGCCCCTGGTGAGTGCTTTGGTAAAAAAAGGCCACACCGTGCGCTGCCTGGTCCGGTCACCTCAAAAAGCCGGTGAGGTTTTACCTGGGGGCATTGAATTTGTCCAGGGTGAAATTAATGACCCGGAGTCGGTAAACAAAGCATGCCAGGGTGTGGATAAAGTAATTCATCTGGTGGCCATTATCAGAGAACATGGAGAGCAAACCTTCGAACGCATAAATGTGGAAGGTACCCTGAATCTGGTTATTGCAGCCGGCCAGGCCGAGGTAAAGCATTTTATTCATATGAGTGCCCTTGGTGCCTGTGATAATTCCCGTTATAAATATGTTTATTCAAAGTGGCGCGGCGAAGAGGCGGTCAGGCAAAGCGGTCTTAAGTGGACAATATTACGCCCGTCAGTGATTTACGGGATGGGGTTTAATTTTTTTAATCGCATGATTCAATCATTGCAAATGTTTCCCAGGCCGTTTGTTCCTGTTCCGGGCAGGGGAAGTACTTTATTTCAGCCTATTGCGGTGGAGGATGTGGTGCGCTGCCTGTTGCGGATATGCGAGAATTCCGACATGGTGGGCCGAATCATTGAAATCGGCGGTCCTGAACATTTAAGCTACGCGCAAATGCTCGATCGTTTAATGGAAAGCCTGGGGGAAAAACGCTATAAACTGTATGTACCCATGCCGCTTATGCGCCTGGTGGTGCCGTTAATGGACAGTATTTTACGGGACCCGCCTGTTTCTCCGGTTGAGTTAAAGCAACTGGATGTGCATAACATTACTGACATAGATGCCGTGGAAAACAATTTTGGCTTCAGGCCAAGGGCTTTGCATAATGGTTTAAAATACCTGACCGGGCAGGTATTATCTTAAAGCTTATCTTGGTAAGTCCTGGTGGAAGCACGAGAACCGTCCCCCTGCTTCCAAGCGGCGATGGGCTGCATTCATCAATATATGGTTATATTGCCCGGTTTGCCCGGGTTATGGTTGTTAAATATGCCTTTGTTGATTATTTTCCAACCAGGCAAAGAATGTATTCCATACCACTTGGCGATGACGGGAAAACCGGTGGTCTGCACCGGGTATATATAACAATTCCTTTGGTTGCCCGGCCCCATGGTAAATAAGACTGGCGTCAGCCGGATCAACTACTTCGTCCTTTTCCCCCTGTATGATTAATAAAGGTCGTGGTGCTATTTGACCTGCTAATGCCTGCACATCGTAACCGGCCAGGTCGTCAAAAAATGTTTTGCGCAGGTAAGTAACCCCATCCTCTCCCGCCAGGGCGTACAGTTCGCCCTTTTCATCCACCGGTCCATCGGCAAATTCGGTAAACAGCTCCTTTAGCCGGGCCGGTGCCGCCCAGGTGCATACACCTGCCACCCGTAAATCGCTGGCTGCGTGACAAATCACCGTGGTGCCTCCAAAACTGCGCCCCGTAGTGTATACCGGGTCCAGGCTTGCAGAGATACACCAATCTACTGCGCATTTCAAGTCGTCGATCTGGCCTGAGAGAGTAATTTGTTCAAACAGCCCTTCGCTTTCTCCATTACCGCTGAAATCAAAAAGCAATACGCTGTATCCCCTTTGGCCCAACTCTTCGCCCATGGCCAAGGCCATGCCGCCGCCTTCCTTGCTGCCGGTGAAGCCATGACAGACTATTACCACCGGTCCTTTAGTTGTGCCCGGGGTAAGCAAAAGGCCGTTCAGGTTATGGCCCGGGGAATTGTTAAATTTTATGCTTTTCCAGTTATGACCTGGCAGCATACGGATCACCTCATTATCATAATTGATGGATTATAATGTGATGGGACGACAGGGGCGTCCGGTTAAAACCTGATACTCATTAATTAAAAAAGCGCTGGCGTAATCACCCAGTACGGCAATATCCTCGGTATGTAGATAATGATTGGCACTGGAGTCGAATAAAATATTCGCCGATCCCGGTAATTCATCGTCTGGAAACCATATTTTTATGGTGATGGGAAACCTGGGCAGTGCAAGTAAGGTCGCAGCTAAATCGGCATCTTTGCTGGTAACAGCAGCACCCAGGCGTATCATGGCTTGAGCCAGAATACATGGTGATTTGTCCTGTACCCACTGGCCCAGGGTGAGAATGCTTTCCCTTTGAAAAGCGTTGTAAAACACCGTTCCGTTTTCCAGTTCCCGGTAGGATATCAGACGATTATCCATTGAAATACCGTCGGATCTTACCAGGTAGTTTAAAACAACCAGCCGCCAGCCCAGCAAAGGTAGCTCGGAAGAAGTAAAAGTAACCAGACCCCGGGGGTATTGTATGGTGATGTTCTGGCCGAAGCTTGGCAAAGTAAAAAGGCATGTTCGGGGATCGTAAGCAGCCCCGCTGCGAGCGGCCATTTCTTCCGGGTCAAGCTCTTTAAAAATAAGCAAAGCTTTATTAAAAGCGGACTGGTAGTGACCGGTTTCCTTGCCGCCTAACATATACGGCCGTGGTTTAGTCATCCCAGGTCATCTTTCCTCTCTTAATATCTTCAAGGATAGAACGCGCATTGAAACAATCGCCGGGTTCCAGTTTAATTAACCAGTTTAGTAATTCTTTGGCGCTTTGCGTATCGCCCCTGCGCAGCTTCACCATCGCCAGGCCGTATATGGTGCTCAGGAAGGGTTGGTTATCTTCCCACTCCCAGGGTAATTTGCCCCGAAAATTGGCTGGCAGTACTGAACGGCCAATTTCCAAAGCCTGGCTATAATGACCGTCGGCCTGAAGCAGGTTCCCAGAGTTCCACTCCATCACTGCCAGTTGAAGATATGCTTCTATGAAATAAGGACATGCTTTAATAATACTATTAAAGATACGCTTGGCATTCTTATAATCATCATTTTCCATGCGTTCACAGCCCAGGTCAAATTTGGCCATCAAGTTAAGCATTTCACTGGGCCAGGCAAATTCCCATTCATTGCGTCCCCTTTTTTCCAGCCTTATGGGGTAAGAATACCCTGCATCTTTTTTGCGCAGGCGGCTTCCCGGCTGCTGCCGAGCTGGTATTTTAGATGAATTACCGGACTTGAGCCAGTACTGGTATTGTTCCCAGGCTGATTGCAGGCATTCTTCATGCCACTCCATCTGCCTGGAACGATAGGACCGTTTTAATAACTCATAAATAGCTTTGGTTTCCAGCCTTCCTTTGGCATTGTGGGTAACCATAAAAACATCTGCCAGCACGTGTTTGGCTATATTTCTTTCCATGCCATCACATCCTTGCATATCCTTGTATTCTTGCGGAAGGAAGCGGGGGGGCGGTTCTCTTACTTCCAATTTTGGAAGCAAGAGAACCTTCCCCCCGCCTCCTCATTACCCATAGCGAAGCGTTGTGGGGGAGTTATTCCCGGTAAGCGGGTATTAGCCTGGCGTCCAGAGCCAGGCAACCGCTTGGTTTTACCAGTAATGGGTTAATATCCACCTCGGTAATCTCCGGTAGGTCACAAAGCAGTGCGCCCATACGGACGATACAATCCACTAGCCCTTCAATATCCCCGGGCTCCTGGCCGCGGGCACCCGAAAGAATCTTATACGATTGGGTCTCTTTAATCATCTCCAGTGCTTCGTCCCGGGTTACCGGGGCTATCCGGAAGGTGACATCCCGAACCAGTTCAGTATATATCCCGCCCAGGCCGTAAACAAGTACGGGGCCGAACTGGGGATCCTGGCGACCACCCAGGATTACCTCGGTTCCCCGGGTAATTTGGGATTGCACCAGTACTCCATTAATACGGGCATCGGGCCGGTGAGCCAGCGCGTTTTGCATTATTTTATCGTAAGCTTTAACTAATTCATATCCGGATTTGATATTTAATATTACTCCCCCTGCATCGGATTTATGGGTAATATCGGAAGATGCTATTTTCAAGGCAACGGGATAACCTAAATCTTCAGCCAGCTGCAGCGCTTGTTCCGGGGTTTGGGCCAGACCCCGTCTGACAACGGGTATGCCGTACGCTTCCACAACGTCCAGTGCCTGCTCGTTTAAAGCAGTAATATGGTTGCCCATCCCTGCGGCAATTATGGCAGCCGCACCGGCATGGTTGGTATCCTGCGGTGCCTGGTAGAGTTCGTATTGTTGCTCCTTGATGGTACTGTGGTACTGGTATAGCTTGGCCAGGCAGTACAGTGCGCTTTCGGGGGAGTTGTAGGCTACCGCCACCTTGGCGTCCCGGAATTTTTTCGCGTACTGCTGCTTATGTGGACCGAATACCCATACAGCAGTGGGTTTATCCGGGTAACGGGCGGCAATGTCATTAATTACATCGATGGTATTAAGCGGGTCATTAGCCGGGTCCAGGTAGCCCGTGGTGGCGCACAGCACTGCGTCCACATTATCGTCAGCCAGAATTTTATCAAGGGCAAGAGCGGTAATTTTTCCGTATCCCTTAGCCATGCCCGCGGGCCATATATCCGCAGGGTTACCTACCTTCATCCAGTCCGGGAATATACCGGCCAGTGCCGTAATGGTTTGGTCGGATAAGCGGGCGGCTTTAAGCCCGTTTTTGCTGCAGGCGTCCACGGCCATAATACCCGCACCGCCACTAATAGTCATAAAAGCAATACGCTTACCTTTCATTTGCCGGTAGGTGATAAAAGTTTGGTTTAACTCAGCCAGCCGGGTGGAATCTTCAACCCTGATAATGCCGCTCTGGGCAAAGGCTGCTGAAAACACAGCATCTTCACCTGCCAGCGAGCCGCTGTGGGAACTGGCTGCGCGGGCACCCTCCTCGCTGCTGCCTGTTTTTAGAACCAGTACAGGTTTTCGGGGTGTGACCTCGCGTGCAGCTGCAAGGAACCGGCGCCCGTCACGCAATCCCTCCATATGCAAATTGATTACCTGGATTTGATCATGGTCCGCCAGGTATTCCATACACTCGGTAAAACCAATGTCGCAAGTATTGCCGATATCGATACCAATGCCTAAACCACCGGCGAAATCCTGTGATGCGTTAAGTAAAATACCCGATTGACAGACTATTCCCACCGGGCTGGTGCGAGTGTTAAACGACACAAAGGAAGTATCAACGTTAGCAAAAGTATTGACGATACCTATAGTGTTCGGTCCCACTACCCTGGTTTTAGTACCACGGATAGTGTTGACTATTTCTTGGTGCATCAACATGCCTGCCTCGTCATGGGCATCCGAGAAACCCTGGGTGATAATAACAACTGCCTTAATGCCCATTTCCGTACATTGCTTAACTACTCCGGGCACAGCGGTGCGCGGGGTGGCAATGACAGCCAGGTCCACATGCCCGTCAATATCCTTTACTGATTTGTAGACCTTAAGGCCCAGTATGCTGCCGCCCCGGGGATTAACCGGGTAAATGACACCCTGATAGCCGCTGGCCAGCATTCGTTCCAGCACGTTAAAGGTGCCCGGTCCGGTGCGTGAAGAAACCCCGATCACAGCTATTGACTGCGGGTTAACAAAGGAATCCAGTAAAATATGATGTCCCATTTTTAACCTCCGATGAATTTTAAAAAAAATTGTCCTAAAAACGCATGATAAATTTATTAGCTAATATTATCAAAACTAATAATATTTTAGCACAGGTTAGAAGTGAGTATATACTAAAACAAACTATATTTACCTTAAATAATTTTAATATTTTGAAAAATTTCGTCAAAGTGCTCGGTAAGACTTGGTTGTTATACCGTATATGTGTGCGTAAAGAATCATAATTTATTTTGGAGTTATTTTGTAAATAATTTTCCCTGCTCAACACTTGCCAAAATTGCTCGATGGTGATATATTATTATCCAACATTAAGATTGTATAAATTCTATGAAGGAGAAAAGTAGGCTGGTAACAGGCCCCCAGGGAGGGAACGTCACCGACTGGAAGCGTTCCCGGGTTATGACCAACTGAAGTTCTCTCCGGAGAAGCCGGCTGAAACCAATCAGGCAAGTAGGCCAGGACGTATTCCTCCCACGTTACAGGGAAGGGGGTATCGGATTATATTCCTGTACCTGGCCAAGTGGATCTGTTCCAAAAAAATCAGATCAACATGGGTGGTAACGCGGTGGCACAGCCTCTCGTCCCTTGGGATGAGGGGCTTCTTTGATTAATATCGCGGCAGTATATTTTCCCGTACCTTAGATTTGAGGGGGCCCGCTGTCAGCGGGTCAACCAGGGTGGTACCGCGGAAGCAGCCCGTCGCTTTCGTCCCTGCAGGGGACGTGTGACGGGCTTTTTATATTTTTCCTTTTGGAGGGGTTAAATATGGTCATAGTTATGAAGCTTAACAGTAGTGCGGAACAAATTTCTGCCCTGGTCAGCCGGTTAAAGAACAATGGTTTTCAAACCCACCTCATTAAGGGTGTTAAGCGTATAGTTATTGGAGCCGTGGGTGACAGGCAGCCTGTCAACATGGCTGCATTGGAATCCATGCCCGGGGTGGAAAAGGTGCTGCGCATCATGAAACCTTATAAATTGGTTTGCCGGGAAGTGCAAGGGGAAGATACAGTGTTGAGGGTTGGCGGTGTCAATATCGGTGGAAATAAATTAACTGTTATTGCCGGTCCCTGTGCTGTGGAAAGCAGGGAGCAATTGCTGGCTGCTGCCCGAGCGGTGCGCCTGTCCGGGGCCAATGTACTACGGGGCGGTGCTTATAAACCCAGAACATCCCCGTATAGTTTCCAGGGTCTTGAGGAGGAGGGGCTGTGTCTGCTGGCGGAAGTGGGTGCCGAGACCGGGTTGGCTACCGTTACTGAAGTAGTGGATGAGGAAAGCCTGGCCATTGCCGCCCGGTATGTTGATATATTACAAATTGGGGCCAGAAATATGCAGAATTTCCGGCTGCTTCGCCTGGCCGGCCAAATTAGAAAGCCTATTTTATTGAAGAGAGGCCTTTCAGCCACGGTAGAGGAATGGCTGATGGCAGCCGAGTATATAGTGTCGGAAGGCAACGGTGAAGTGATATTGTGTGAGCGAGGTATACGCACCTTTGAAGACAGCACTCGCAATACATTGGATTTGAGTGCGGTGGCCCTGGCTAAACAGCTGACGCACCTGCCGGTAATTGTTGATCCCAGCCATGCCACCGGCAAGCGGGAATTAGTGGCGGCCATGTCCAGGGCTGCGGTTGCGGCGGGGGCTGATGGGTTGATTATAGAAGTGCATCCTGATCCTGCGGTGGCATTATGTGATGGCCCCCAGTCCCTCGACCCGGGAGAGTTCGACGGTCTGATGGCCGGTCTTCGGCCTCTGGCTGAGGCCGTGGGGCGCGAGTTGCAGTATAGCCCGGTACAATAAGCAAAAAAACAATAGGGGGAATCATTATGCGTACCATGGGTTACTTGGGGCCTTACGGCACCTTTTCACATACCGCTGCATTAAATTACTGCGATAGGCACGGTTATACCCCTGTATGTTGCGCAAGCTTGCGGTCGGTTGTCCAACAGGTGGCATCCGGGGATTTAACCTGCGGCATTGTGCCGGTGGAAAATTCCCTGGGCGGTTCGGTGGGGGAGACACTGGACTTGTTAACTGTTATCGGGGGTATACACGTAACAGGTGAATTAAAGCTGCCGGTAAGGCAGCACCTGCTGGCCCGACCCGGGACGGATTTGGCGGTTATAAAGAAAGTATATTCCCATCCCCAGGCCCTGGCCCAGTGCCGTTGTTTTCTGGAACAAAGGCTGCCGGGGACGCCCGTAGAGGAAACAACCAGCACTGCGGCTGCCGCCCTTAAGGTAGCTGAGAGTACTGCTATAGCGCTGGCGGCGGTGGGTTCCCAAAGCGCGGCTGCCACCTATGGGCTGCAAATAATGCATGCTGATATACAGGATAATGTCGACAACACAACCAGGTTTTTTGTGCTGGCAGGGGAAGAGGTTTCCTTCAGCGGACCGGCTAAAACATCACTGGTGCTGGCCCTGCAGGATTGTCCCGGTGCACTGTACCGCATCTTAAGGCCGCTGGCTCAGCGGGAAATAAATATGACGCGCATAGAATCAAGACCGTCCGGTGGTAAACTGGGTGAGTATATATTTTTTATCGATTTTAAGGGGCATACTGATTGCCCTGAAGTGAGTAATGCCATTGAAGAGTTGAGAAGAAATAGCTTATGGCTCAAATTATTAGGCTGCTACCCTGACTATGCCGGAGAATCCCGGCATAGTCACCGGGAAAAGGTGCATTTAGCTGATTTGCCCGGACTGCGTGGAGAAATTGATCAAGTAGATGCTGATATACTGCATCTATTGGCCAGGCGCCAGCAGCTGGTTGAACAGATAGCTGCTTTTAAAAGCAAAGATGCAGTGGTGGACAGCCAGCGGGAAAAGGAGGTTATGCACCGGGTAAAACAAATGGCCTGTCAGAGTGGCATCGACCCCGACATAGTGGAAGGAATATACAGGCAAGTATTTAAGGGAGCGGTACGCAGGCAGGTGGAATTACTTAACTCACTCCCCCAAAGAGCCTACGCCGGCCAATAGCTATAAATTACGGCGTTCGCTGGAGGTTATCACCGCAGGGGTTAAGTATGTGACCGTTCACAGTTGTTTTATTGACACTTTAGCCGATGTAGTGCAATGATATTAAGCAATAGAGTATCCCGGCAATTCATTTTGCGCATATATGCATCGGTGAGGGTGATTACTTTGCCTGTAATTAATGAACAATTTAATAACAGCGGGCTTTCGCCCCGGGAACTATCCTTGCTTTTAGAGATTAGCAGGGTTATTACATCAAGTCTGCCTTATCGAAATATGTTTGAAGTGATCCATGCTTATTTGAAGGAAATTGTAAATATAGATCATGACGTGTTATACATCAAAGAAAAGGGCAGGCTGAATGTGAAAGTGGGGTTGGGCATCAACGATAAAATGCTCGTTACCCTGGGTAAAGGGGCGGGTACAAACTTTTTGCTAAAAAAAATTAAAGCTACCGGTAGAACTTGGCGATCTACGCAAATCCTAGACTTAGAGCACATTAAAAAACACCCTTTTTATATTAATGTGCTTTCCAAAATGAATATTTTATACACAGCTGGAGCTCCTATCCGTGAGGGACAGCAAATTCTGGGCAGTATTCATTGGGGACGCGGGGAAGACGCCGGTGATTTTAGCAACAGAGATATACAGCTGCTGGAGATAGTCGCTAATTTACTTGCCCCTACAATTAAAAACATTAGAATAAGACAGGCCAGCTGGCAGATTGGAGGAGTAGTCGGGTCAGATAACGGGCGGATTGGTGATAGTCCCAAAACGGCCAATGGAAGCGACTGCCAGGATCCAAAGATGGAGGCACTGGGATCAGTGTCAACTGTAATGGCTAAAGAATTACGCCACCCCCTTTCCAATCTCAAAATGTCTTTTTACTCTCTGGCCAGAAATTTTACTTCCGGGGTAATGGCCCAGCAGGATTTAGAGCAAATGGACCGGTCAATTAAAAATATGGACAAAACCATCAGTTTTTTACTTAACCTCTCCCATGATCTTCATCTTAAGAAGGAATGGTTGGACGTGAACGATCTGTTGGACGAGGTTTTGGAAACGCTGGGTCCGATTATGGACCCGGATGTGGTAGTGGTAAAGGATTATGCCCCTTCTCTGAAACTATATTTGGATCGGGAGAAAATGCACGCTGTTTTTGGTAATATTATGGAAAACGCTCTGGATGCCATGCCGGGTGGCGGCCGCCTGCGCATTATTACCACTGAAGGTCAGGGAAGAAGTTTTATTATAGTTGAGGATAGTGGTTTAGGTTTGGCCAAGGAAATACAGCATGCTATATTTGAGCCCTTTGTCAGCGCTAAAGCAAACGGTGTGGGTTTGGGATTAACTGTTTGTAAAAAAGTGGTTGAATCCCACGGGGGAAAAATAATGTTGCGCAGTAACGGCAAAGGTACGGCAGTATGCATTGATATGCCATTAAGCCAGCCAGGGTCAGACGTGATTTAGTAAATAAAAAATAGCCATTAAGGTAAGTTATATATAAAAGACCCGCCTGATATCAGGCGGGTTTTAATGTAATGACTTCTTATACTCATCAAGCAGGTTATCAGATAACTCCTCAAGGGTTTTTTTAGCATCCTCATCAAGAATTTCCTGGATATCCAGCATCTGTCCTTGGAGCGTTTGGGAAATATTAATAGGTATTCCCGCCCTTAATGCCAGGGCAATAGCATCGCTTGGACGAACATCAATCAAATATTTATCTTCCCCGGATGAAACATACAACTCGGCAAAGTAAGTGTTGTCCTTTAAATCGGAAATTTCCACCCCGGTAATACTGGCACCCAGGGTTTGGCAGATGGTTAGAGTAATATCATGGGTCAGTGGTCGTGTTTGGGGAATTCCTTCCATGGCCAAAGCAATGGAGTGGGCCTCCAAAAGCCCGACCCAGATCGGCAATACCCTTTTTTCCGTGGAATCGGTCAGCAATATTATAGGGCTGCCCGACATATCATAAGCAATTCCTTTTACTTTAACGATCATGGGACCATACCTCCCGGAATAATATAGTATTTTTGGGGCTGCTGGTCCGATGGTTGCTGCGGTTACCTGTATATATGCTCGTTTGTCTGTGGTTATTCTATCACTTAATCTTTAATTGTCAAATAATTAACTTTACTTTCTTTCTTGAAACAGCAAATTAAGCAGCCAGCTGATTATGCCTGTGATTAATGCACCCCAAAAGGCACCGCCGAAACTGAGTACATCAAACCCGGGTACCAGCCAGGAGGCGATTGTAAAGGTAATAGCGTTGATGATGAAAATAAATAGCCCCAGGCTAAATAATGTCAATGGGAAGGTCAGCAGCATGAGTATCGGGCGCAAAAATGTGTTGACAATACCCAGTGCCGCACCGGCCATTAGCGCTGGTACGATACCTGAAATGTGGATATTTGCCAGTAGACGATCAGCCAGTACCACGGCCAGCGCATTAAGTAAAAAAGTGAGTAACCAGTTCATAAAAACGCCCCTTAAATTTTTCTAAATACAATATAACATTTTTCCACGTATAAATGAACCAAAAAAAAGCACTATAAATATTAGTTCTTCTTTGTTTTTGCTTTAAAATTTAAAAAACTATGGAGGTGTCATTATTGCAAAGCTGGAACGACATGGAGAAGGGCGTTGAAGTAAGACCAACCTTTGGAAACCAAATCAATATTTGTTACTCCGGGTTGCTTGACAAGTCCGGTGCTGACCAGGTATACCTGCACTGCGGTTACCGCGATCCCAACAACTGGCAGGAAACAATTACCACTAATATGGATCGTACAGCTAGAGGGTGGGAGCAAAACGTGCCCATGAAAAACCATACCATGGCTTTTTGTTTTAAAGATAGTGCTAATAACTGGGATAATAATAGCGGTCATAACTGGATTGCCAGAGCCTAAATTAGTTGAAAGAAAGCAGGCTGCTTTACGGATGTATAACGCAGCCTGCTTTTCTTTATCTTGTGTACTGTTGCTGTATTTATTGTTATATTGTAACTTTAATTTACTATACCACTAGCCAGGTTGGCGTTGTGTTATAATAATTGTTATCTTTTGGTGTGCTGTCAATATGCAGTGTAGAAAAGGATGATGATTTTTGAAGGATTCCTATTTAAAATGGTTCAAGGGCAAAGTTAAAAAAGCCATGACTGATTATAATATGATTAGTGACGGGGATAGAGTGGCGGTTGGCTTGTCCGGGGGCAAGGATAGTATGGCACTGCTGCATGTGCTATGTTTGATACGCAGGGAGGTGCCTGTGCGCTACGACCTGCATGCAATATTCGTTAACCCCGGCTGGCCCATGGATATTGATACATTAGCCGGTTTTTGCCGGCAAAGGGATATACCTTTTACCAATAAGTTAACCGATATCGGCGAGGTGGTTTTTAATGAACGCAAGGAAAAGAATCCCTGTGCTTTGTGTGCCAACCTGCGCCGGGGGGCGATCAACAATACCGCCCGGGACTTGGGATTAAATAAGCTGGCTTTGGGTCACCATCTGGACGACGCTATCGAAACTTTTTTAATGAGTTTAATTTTCACCGGCCAGTTTAGAACATTTGCGCCTGTGACCTATATGGATCGCAGTGGTATCACCTTAATCCGTCCCATGGTTTATATTACTGGAAAAACCGTGGAAACCTTTGTGCAGCGCTATAATCTTCCTGTGGTGAAAAGTCTTTGTCCTGTAAATGGTATAACTAAACGGGAAGAAATGAAGGAGCTGGTAGAAATGCTAAGCGACCGTTACCCGGAATTTAAAACCCGGTTTTTAACGGCTTTTCAGACGCTGGATCCGAGCAATTTATGGCCGCCCATGACTGGCCGTGATTGGCGCCGTGGTGGTGCAGGGGAGAAAAATTAAGATAGAGTATGCCAAGGAGTGAACAAATTTGAATAAAAAAGACAGGTACGCTGCTGCACAGGCGCTAATCGGTATAAGTGTATTTTTGCTTATTTATACATATTTTTTTTATAGCACTTACCAAACGATACCGGGTTTGGCGGAGAGCTGGAGTGTGGCGCTTCTTTTATCCATGACTGCAGTGCTGGCCGGGCTTTTAATAGAGCTGAGCCGCTTTTGGGGATGGGTCATTGAGGTGAAAATAAACGTTGATTTGCTCATACTCCAGGGTGGGCCGGCCGCTGTACTCGGCCTGGTGCCGGCACCCTTGTGGCTGCAGGTGGGCGGTCATAACTACCCCTATATTTTTTTTGCGGATCCAGTGGTTACCGGTATTTCCGGGGTGTGGCTGGGGGTAGTTTTGTTTCGTTCTATATTTAATAATAAAAAGATTAAAGAAGATTTAAAAGATCAAAAAAAGGCATAAATTTTTTATTCACATGCAGGAAAATTATGTAAAACGTGCAATTTTTTATATATGGAGGTGATAATATTAATGTTCAAAAGATATGGTGAAGTGATGCTGCGCTTGGAGGAACTGGGTGCACGAGCCGGAAAATTAAGCAATAATGACCGGCATGAGTTGCAGAGCTTGCTTGAGGAACAGGCGTGGCTTGGCTCGACAATAGTTAAAAAGGCTAAATCTGTTTTGGAAGAAATCGATGGTACTTTTGAAAAACTTTTTGACTGGATGATTGATGTATCTGATTTAATCGATCTGGCAGCCGGCGAATCCGGAACACCGGAAGATTTGTTGGAATTGGAAAAGATGATGTCCGACGCGGTTAATCTGAGGGACCAAATGAGGCGGCTGAACCTGGATAAGCGTATTGTCCGTACTGCGGCCAAACGGGCCGGGCGTTCAATACAAGCAGCCCGCACTGAAGCGGCCCCGGCGACAGTTCCGGTGTTGGATGACTTACAGATGTCTATGCCCGAACCAGCGGAGGCGGGGGACGATAAGTTCCAACACCCCCCCATGGACAACACCCCGGTGGATGATACAGAGCCTCCGGTGACATTAGTAACAGTTGAATCGCCAATATCCTCGGTGACGGTGGAACCCATTGCATTGGTGCCGGCAAGAAAAAACGGGTTGGCGCAGAAGAAATCGCGTAAAAAAAAAGTAAAAAAAACCAAGTTATCAGCCGGTGATCAGTACCACCCACCGGAGGAGCTGCTATTAGCGATAGCTCAAAAAATAACCCCGCAGGAACAATTGAAATACCCATTCAGCTTACCTGGGGATAATGACAAATTTATTTCATTTGGTTTGCCGGAGCGCGGAAAATAATCAGCTCGTACCACACCTGAAAAATTTTTTATAAAAAATGTGTAAAAGACTTGCTATAGAGGGAAAGATAGCGTAACATTGGAACAAGTTACACTAGAAAATGGTATGGGGTGAATATTTTGCATAGTTTTAACGATGGCATTTACGCGCAAAGTGCATCCGATTTGATCGGCACGTTTTTAGAGGCTATTAATAATAGGGATACGCTTGCTTTCTGGCGCATGCTGGATAAGCAGGGCCAGGGTTATTTTATGGGGATGTGGTTTTACGCCATGGGGAACGCAGATTTAGCCGGTATTTCCCTGTTGGCCGAAGATGAAAATTTTTTAAAGGATGCGCTGGACGGTATTGTCATTGATTTGAAGAGAAATCTTTCGGATTTACTGGACAACCCCCAAATTGGAGAACTGCAATATGTAGATGGGCAGCATGCACAGGTTGCCGTAAGCAGCGGCGGTGCACCGGGGGAGGGCCAGATAACTGATTATATTCCACTTGTGCTGGAACTGGCCAGTGCGGGTACTGCGGCAGGCTGTGACCCTGCGGAAGGTAACGTGGGAATGACCTGCTGGAAAATCAATACCCTGAAGTGTTTTAGCATTCAGAAAAATTGATGATTAAGATCGAAGATATGTTAAATTATTACCCCCTGGCTGGTGTCCATCGGCCAGGGGGTAGTTATGTTTATAAATCACATAAATAATCAAGTATTATTTTTTAGCCAGCGCCCCCACCGGGCAAACCTTGACACATGCACCGCACTCTGTGCAGTTGCTCTCACCCAGGGGCATATCACCAAAGGTGGTGACCACACGCAAGTAGCCGCGCCGGGCAAAACCTAAGGTGCCATTTCCGCTGCGCCGGCAAGCCCTGATGCACTGGCCGCAGAGTACGCATTTATTGGGGTCGTAAGCGAAGGTGGTTGCGCTATCATCCACCGGGAGATTTTTATCCAGCACCGGCAGGTTTTTCGGCTTCAGGCGCAGCTTGCGGGTTTTGGCGATACGCTGTAACTCGCAGTTGCCGTTGGCCGAACAATTTTTACAGTCCAGGCGGTGATTGGACATAATAAGTTCAAATCCGGCTGCCACCAGGCCGTCTACCTGCGGGCTGCGGGTTTTTACCACCAGGCCTTCGGTTACCGGCAGTGTGCAGGCCGGCACCGGGGCCGGACGGCCTTCTACTTCAACGAAACACAGCCTGCAAGAGGCAGTGGGGTGTTCCTCCTCCCGGTCCGCGCACAGGTGGGGAATGTATATATCGTTGTCCAGGGCCACCCAGAGCAGTATTTCACCCTGCGCAGCATGGATTTGGCGACCGTCGATAGTTAAGGTTACTGTTTCTGCCATTATTTTTTCCCCTCCCTGTATTCCTTATCTTTTTCTAAAACTAGGTGAGGCGGTGACAATTTGACTACAGCCTTATATTGGGGCGGGCAGGCCACCAAGCAGCTGTCACACTTGACGCATTTTTCCTGGTCAATAACCTTGATCCGGTCCTCATTGTCGTGGATGGCCTCCACCGGGCAGCTACCCACACAGGCATCGCAGGAGCGCTCGCACTTATCAGGTAAAATGTAATAGGCAATTAATTCTTTGCACATTTTAGACGGGCAGCGCCCTTCATTGATATGTGCCTCGTACTCTTCCCGGAAGTATTTGATGGTGCTCAGCACCGGGTTAGGCGCTGTCTTGCCCAGGCTGCATAGCGAGCCCGCCTTGACTTTGGCGGCCAGCTCGGTGAGGGTGTCGATATCTTCCGGCTTACCCTGTCCCTTGGTGATCCTCTCCAATATATCCAGCATGTGTTTGGTGCCCAGGCGGCAGAATGTGCATTTGCCGCAGGATTCCTGCTGGGTAAAGTCCAGGAAGAACCTGGCGATCTCTACCATGCAATCATCTTCATCCAGCACCACCATGCCGCCGGAGCCCATCATGGCTCCCGCCTGGGTCAGTGAGTCAAAGTCTATAGGGGTGTCCATGGCCGACTCGGGCAGGCAGCCGCCGGAAGGCCCGCCGATTTGGACCGCTTTGAATTTTTTACCTCCTGCAATGCCACTGCCCACTTCGTTAATTAATTCATTTAAAGTAGTGCTCATAGGTACTTCGGCCAGGCCGGTGTTTACCACTTTACCGGCTAGAGCGAAAATGGCCGTGCCCGGGTTCTTCTCTGAACCTATGCTGGTGAACCAGGCCGCACCGTTTTTAACGATGTGCGGCACATAGGACAGTGATTTTACGTTGTTGATTATTGTGGGTTGCCCCCATAATCCGGCTTGGGCAGGAAAAGGCGGGCGGTGTCTGGGTATACCGGGTTGGCCCTCCATAGAGGCAATCAGCGCGGATTCCTCACCACACACAAAGGCCCCCGAGCCCTGGAATATTTCTATGTCCAAACTGTTATTACTGCCTAAAATACAATCGCCCAAAAGGCCTCTGTCCCGGGCCTGTTCAATGGCCAGGGCTACCCGCTCCACGGCCAGGGGATACTCGGCTCTGATATAAACGTACCCCTTGGCTGCCCCTACAGCCAGGGCGGCAATGGCCAATCCCTCTATCATCAGGTGTGGGTTGGATTCGAGAATAGTCCGGTCCATAAAAGCGCCGGGGTCACCTTCATCGGCGTTGCAAATCACGTACTTGGTTGTGCCGGGGGCACTCAGGCAGGTTTGCCACTTGACGCCGGTGGGGAAACCGGCTCCGCCGCGCCCGCGCAGCCCGGAGTCTTTAATGGTAGTGATGATTTCCTCAGATGTCATGCCCAATGCTTTGGTTAATGCTGCATAGCCCCCGGTGGCAATATAATGATCAATATTTTGAGGATCAATAAAACCGCATTGTTCCAATACTATCTTATTTTCATGGATGCCCCGGGGAAAATCAGCAAAAGTGGGGAACATATCATTGGGCTCCAGGGCCGCCAGTGCGAATTCAATACCGGGGTCGCCTTCGGTGAGGTAATCCCGCACTATTCTTGCTCCCACCCCCTCGGTTACATACCCATAGCAGATGGCCGGGAACCCTTCGTTATAAATGACCATGATGGGTTCAGCATAACAGTGACCCATGCAGCCTACTTCCAGTACGTTAGCGTCCAGGTTAAGCCGGGCCAGCTCATTTTTTACTTCTTCCAGTAGAGTGAGAGCACCTGCGGCCCGGCCGCAAGTGGCGGCACCGATTAATATCAATGGTTTTTCCTTTAAACGTGCCCAATCTTTTTGAGCGTGTTCCTGTAGTTTGGCAAATGCTGCTGCAGCGGCGGCATATTGATTACTCATCTTGGGCAGCACCTTCTTTCGCTTTCTGCTTATCCAGTTGATGCGCAAATATGAGACCATCAACTCTGGTAGGAGTTATTTTGCCGTGTACCTCTTCATTAATCAGCACCACCGGTGCCATGGTGCAGCAGCCCACGCAGGCCACCCGCTCCAAGCTATATTCTCTGTCTTCGGTGGTTTCGCCCATCTTGATGTTGAGGCGCCGTTCCCAGGATTCCTGGATAATATGCGCGCCCCTCATGTGACAGGCCGTACCCATGCAAATTTTGACCTGGTTTTTACCCGGCGGGGTAAGGCGGAACTGATTATAAAAGGTGATTACCCCATAAACATCGACGGCCGGTACATTGAAATGGGCGGCTGCTTCTTCCATGGCCACCGCCGGCACATAACCCAATTTGTTTTGTACTTGCTGCAATACGGGTATCAGGTTTCCCCGGCTGTCATTATATGTGGATAGCAACTGCCGGGTTGTTTCGATAGCTATTTTCTTTTCTTCTTCTGTTATTTTCATAATCATCGCCCCAATGTAAAATTATTGAAAATTCGGAGAGCTTAGCTAATAAGTTAACATGTTAATTATAGCATAACTAGATTAAAGAATCCATATGTTACGATATGGTTTTTGACATATGTCAGAAAATATTTTGTTCCAGCCACTGTCGTATTTGCTGGTTGATATTATAAATATTAGCGTATTTCAAATCAACGTTTTGCTCTTCCAGTGCTTTTAGCAGTATATCCCGGGGTGGTTGTTGATCATCCGGCAGGGTTTGGGTTTTGCTTAAATGTTTTTTAATAATGTACAGGGCCACCCGGGGGGTTTGTTCAAAGACATCTATAACAAAGGCATAACCCGGTTGCCTGTTTTTATTTTCATTTTCCAAACGAAAATCCCATAAAATCTGATCCTTTATTTCCGTGAATATATCCATATTAATGTCACCTTCCTTAAGATATTATAATTAATCGCATTGTAGCATGGATTATGAAAATATGCAAAAAACACACTGAGGAATCGTTTATTTGGGGTTGCATTGGTTTAAGCCAATAGAGTCCCAAACATGCGGCAGACTAGTCGGCGAAGGCAGTTATAGCAGCAAAGCACCGCCCGGCACCGTAGTTTTAAACAACCGTGGCCCGGGCGGGCATAATAGAAACTATTACTTATTGGACGGGCCCCGCTCAGGGTCAACGATAGTAGAAAATCCCCTGACCCTGTCAAGTTCATCTTTTCTGGTTAAACCCTGGTTATACGTGGGAGTATTGTTTTTAGCTTTATTGTTTCTTTTTACACCCTTCACAAAAATCCTCCTTGCTAATTAAGGTTATTATTATTTTGTCTTTTTTAATGCCTGATTATGTTTTTGTGTAGGTGAAAAAATGTAGAGGCAGGATTTAAATTGTTAAAATAGAAATGTTGAGTGAGGTTAAATAAAAGCGCCTATGCATATATAGGAGGGAAACTAATTGTATTTGCGTGGAAAAACAGCTGTTATTGGGCTAATTGTGGGTTTATTACTTGTCATAAGCGGCTGCGGCGGCCCTGAACCACAGTCGGCTGGGGGAAAACCGGCCCTTATTAAGGTGGGCATGATGCCGATTACAGATAACTTGCCCTTCTGGGTGGCCGAGGAAAAAGGCTATTTCACGGAAGAAGGTTTGGAAGTGGAACTGGTGCCATTTCCCAGTGCGTTGGAGAGGGACAGTGCTTTTATTGCCGGGCAGATAGACGCTGGTGTTGGTGACCTGCTGGCTGTGGCCGCTATGAACAACGGGGGTACTCCAGTGCGGGCTGTATGCGTGGCCCAGGGTGCTGTGCCGGGGGAAAACCGTTTTGCCATTCTGGCGGCTCCTCGGTCGGGTATCACAAGCCCGGAACATTTAAAGAATGTACCCATCGCCCTTTCCCTGAACACCATCAATGAATACATCACCGATAGTTTGCTGGGTGCCCGGGGTTTGCAGCCCGGGGAAATTGATAAAACTAATATAGTTAAATTGCCTATACGGATGGATGCCCTTTTAAATGGACAGGTAAAAGCGGCTGCTTTGCCCGATCCTTTCGCCACCCTGGCGGAAATTAAGGGAGCCCGGCTTGTGGTGGACAACACAGAAAACACTGTTGCGCAAACAGTGGTAATTGTGCGCAAAGAAACTCTGGATACCAAACTGGTGGGGATGCAGAAATTAATACGGGCTTATACCCGGGCGGTGGAAGATTTACAGTCAGATCCACTGCAGTATGAGACCCTTTTAACCGAAAAGGCTAAGGTTCCTGCGGACGTGCTATCAAGTAATGAACATCCCCTGGCATTGCATTTTTCAGCACCCGGGCTGCCGGATAAGGACAGCCTGGAAAGAACCATTACTTGGATGAAAGACCATGACTTGCTGCAAAAAGAACTAAACTATGATGATTTGGTAGACGGGCGGGTTATCAGTAAGTGATAAATTCCTTGGAACGATTATTAATGGTTGAAGTAACCGATCTATCGGTGGACTATTATCAGCAGCAAAAAGTGGTGCCCGCCTTGCGGGAAATATCATTTAATATTCCCCGTGGCAGCACCTGCGCGATTATCGGCCCTTCGGGCTGTGGCAAGTCAACCTTGTTATACGTGTTGTCAGGTTTGCTGGGAAAATTCAATGGTAAGGTGCTGGTGGATACAGAGCCTGTGGCACCTCTGCGCAGACAGACGGCTCTTATCTTGCAGGATTACGGATTATTGCCCCGGAAAAAGGTTTTTGATAACGTGGGCCTGGGTCTGGAGATCAGGGGGGTGAAAGGGGAACAAAAACATGCCGTGGTTAAACGGGTGCTTGCTGAAGTGGGGCTGTGGGAACTTCAAGATCGTTACCCCTCTCAGCTTAGCGGTGGCCAGCGGCAGCGCATCGGTATAGCCCGGGCCCTGGCACTAGAGCCCGACCTGCTGTTAATGGACGAGCCGTTTTCTTCGCTGGACGCTTTGACCCGGGAAAGACTGCAGAGACAAATGCTGCAGATATGGCAAAGCAAGCGAATGACTATTGTACTGGTAACCCACAGTATAGAAGAAGCCATTTTCCTGGGGCAGCAAATTATCGTGATGTCTGGCCATCCCGGGCGGATTTTAGATATTGTGGATAATCCCCGGGTAGGGGAGCCCGGTTACCGAAAATCAGCCCAATTTCACACGCTGACTACGGTATTGCGTGAAAAACTGGTGCCGTGAGGTGGTTTTCCTCCTTTAAACTGGATTTGAATAAAAACACTGCCATTGTGTATCGAGGTAAAATTCTGATGCATAAACAAAAATATAATAATTTATTGGCTATCATAGTTTCCATAGCCAGTTTGCTGCTGGGTTGGAAGTTGCTGGCCGTCGTGCTGGACAACCCCGCCCTGCCCGGGCCGCTCCCGGCATTTGCTACGTTTTTTCAGGAATTGACGCGTGATTTATGGCGGCATTTTATCATTAGCAGCTACCGGGTGCTGGTAAGCCTGGTTATATCCCTGGCCATAGCTATACCTTTGGGTATGGTGCTGGGTCGGGAGGCGAAGTTGGACCGCTATGTGGCTCCCGTTTTGTACCTGGTATACCCGGTGCCCAAAATTGTTTTTCTGCCGGTACTCATGGTGCTCCTTGGTATCGGGGACATATCCAAAATTACCCTAATAACCCTGGTGGTTTTTTTTCAAATCCTGGTCCCTATAAGAGATGCCGCCCGGGGTATTAATGCAGCTGTGATTAACTCCATTAAATCGCTTGGTGCACGCCAGTGGGATATATACAAGCACGTGGTGTGGCCGGCGGTGTTGCCCGAGGTGCTCACATCATTGCGAATTGCGTCTGGTACGTCTATTGCCATCTTATTTTTTTCGGAAACCATCGTTAGCCGGGAGGGATTAGGCTATTATCTGCTGGATGCTTGGTCTCGGTATGCTTTCCAAGAAATGTTTGCCGGCATTATCGCCATGGGTTTGCTGGGCTTCGTTATTTACATGATTCTCGACTACCTGGAGCACAGGCTATGTCCCTGGAAATACCTATAATAGCGAGGACGGTTCTTGCTTGCCCCGAGTGCTTGGATATCCCCGTGTCAATATTGCCTATATGTAGAAACACAGACAAAAAAGACGTTATGCATGTTTCAACGAACAATGTATAACGTCTTTATTAATTATTTTGGCTTACGCCCCAGGTGCATGGCGGCTACTCCCCCGGTATACGCCTTAACTTCTATATCAACCAGACCGGCTTGCCGGAATATATTTGCCAGTTCCCGGCGCCCCGGGAAATCCTTGGCTGATTCTTGGAGCCAGGAGTATTGCTGGTAGCTTCTGGCCAGCAGCTTGCCCAAAAACGGCATCACATAGCCAAAATATACATAATATAATTGCCGGAACACCGGCATGGTGGGCTGGGAGGTTTCCAAACAGACTACCTGGCCGCCCGGCCTGGCCACCCGTCTCATTTCCCGCAGAACCTGCAGGTAGTCCGGGACATTGCGCAGACCGAAGCCGATAGTCACGTGGTCGAATGAATTATCATCAAAGGGCAACGCCATGGCATTGCCGTGGATAAGCTGTATGTGTTGCAGATTCCGGTCCCGTACTTTTTCCCGCCCGATTTGAAGCATATTCTGGCTGAAATCCAGTCCGTATACTGTTCCGCCCGGACCGACGGCTTCGGCCAGGGCAATGGTCCAGTCGGCTGTTCCGCAGCATACGTCCAGCGCCTTTTGGCCTTTTTGCACCCGCATGCGTTGCATGGTATCCCTGCGCCAGGCTTTGTGCCTTTGAAAGCTGATCACTGAATTCATAAAGTCGTATTTGTCTGAAATGGATTCGAAAACATCGTGTACGCGTTCTTCTTTCAATTGATGCATAAATTTCCCTTCTAATTAAAATCTTTATCAGTTCGGTTCAGTACGCTGCCAAACCTCTCACCGGGCCGACCTTCATTAATAAACAGTTCGACGCAGCGTTTAAGCAATACCTCCACTTCCTCTGTAGTGGCCATAGCCATTAATTCGGTGGCCAAACGGGGGTGCCGTCCCAGTTTGCCCCCGGCCAGCACTTTGTAACCCACCTTGTTTAACTGCAATGCCTTCGTAGGGCAGGCGCGGGCGCACTGCCCGCAATTAAGGCAGACGCTGCGGTCAATGGCTGCCTTTTCCTCCGCCATGCTTATGGCAGCCTCTGCGCATGCGTCGATACAGGCACCGCATTTGCTGCATCCATCGCCCACTTCCGGGACGGCCTGCCCCTGTACGCCAAAGTCTTTAATCTGGGGCCGGCTGCAGGAATTGGGACAGCCGGCCAGGGCCAGGTGAAACATTTGGTGATGCAGAGGGCGTTCTTTATTTATCCTGGCCCCTGTGCGAATGTTAAATTGGCAGCTGTCCATAACTTGCTGCAATTGGTTCTCCAACTTGTCCAAATTCACCAACCGGTTGGGGCAGTTGCGGCATTTTTTTATGGTAAAAAGATTCATTCTAAAACCTCAATTCACTTTATAAAGCTGAGCATTTTAAGTTCGGATGCTGCATCGAATTTCCTAATGGCCCCGGTGCCTAATAATTCGAGAATAATTACTTCCACCACCAGATAGACCTCCGACTCGCCCCTTAGACAGCCCATTAAAGCGATGTCACCCTTGCCCAGGGTACCGTGCAGGTGCAGTGCCGGTACACCGTTATCCTCAAAAATTGTGCCTATGCCGATGATTTCACGGCAGTCGTCAAAATGACGCCACACTGTTTCCGGGGGGCGGGTGCATGCTTTGGGACCGGCCACCAGGGAGGCTTCTTTCATCGCACCAATGGTATAAAAAATGCCCGCCTGGATACTTTCTTGCTCGGCTAGCTTCTTTAATTCTGCGAGCAAGTCATCCCCGTGCTCTACCCGGGCAACAAAGACACGGCCCACTTTTCCTTGCGCATATTGCATCTATCATCCGTTCCTTTCCCTATACCGGTACTAATCACTTAACAGTATATCATGGTCGAGTAAATCTTAATAGACACCCGGAACATGCCAGCAACACCAGCAGCTTGACTTTTCCTTATAATTAAATTATCTTATAAGTGAATAATACGAAGAATGAATTATCTAGAAGGGCGGCACTATGGAAAAGACTATATTTCATAAATACCTGGAATTTACCTTTAATAATTTAGGCAGTTTATATTCGCCCATGGAATGGCTTGAAGTTGACTTAGCTTTGTCAAAAACAGAGATTATTATCCTTTTGCTTCTGGATAGGGCCAGTCAATTGAAGGTTAGCGATATTAGCAGACAGTTGAATATGCCCTTAAGCACCACTACCTCGATCATTGACCGCCTAGAGCAGAAACAGTTGGTAGAAAGAACCAGGAGCATGAAAGATCGTCGTGTGGTGATAGTTAGATTGACTGAAAAAGGTGACGGGTTATGCCGGGATATCATGGTTAAATTTGAAATGATGTTTAAAAATATACTGGCAAAGTTGACTAAGAATTTATCGGCTGAAGAAATGGAGTTTTTAAAAAGAATAATAGCAAAAATTATTTGAGCAGGTAATCCTCATCTATTTAAAAGCCGTTACCCGGCCATAGGCGTATCTTTGGGGGACAAAAGTTTTGCCAAATTTTCTTTTTTAATGTTACTAACGGACCTACCGTTCACAACCAGGGTGGGTACGGAGGCGCTGTTATGATTAGCTATCATGGCTTCCCTTACCCTTCTGTCATGGTCAATATTAATCTCTTTGAAAGCAACCTTAAGATCCCGCAGCATTTCTTTGACCCCATCGCAGGCCGGACATTGATCACCGGTATACAATACTACCCCGGGTTTATCTATCGTAGACTGTTGAGGCGCCTGGCGTGGTGCTTTGAAAAAACGCCTGGCTTTGATGCTTAAGGTGGCTAAAAAACCCATTGGGCAAAAGCCACACCAGGTCCTTTGGCTATAAATATAACCCAGCACAATGGCTATGGCGGTGGTGAGAGATACCAACCTGACAAAAACCAGTCCTATGGCCACCAAATTGCCGCCTGCGTTGGCGATGCCCCAAATCAGATTGGCCATTAAAAAAATTAAAAAGCCTATTTTAAAATAATTTGATGTTGAAAAGGCAGGGGCTTTGCGGTGGCGACTGATTTTGGCCAGTATAACATCACTGAATATACCCCGAGGGCAAAACAAGGCACACCATTTTCTTTTGCCGGAAACCAGGGCCACAATAATAGGGGCCAACATGCACACCAGGGCCATTATGCCCACCACTGGGTAGATCCAACCGATGATCAGGAAAAGCACAAGTAATGACCAGGCATAGGAACGTTTGGGTTTTATATTCATTAGATATACCTCCATAAAAAATAAAAAATCTGTTAGAACATCTATAATAATTTTTTGTTAGTATGCTCAAGATAAGTTAATATGCTACCTGTTATTAATTTGCAATGTTTCTATCATTGTTACTGTGGTAAGATCTAGTAATCAAAGGTTTTTTCGGTACATTTAATCAAAGAGCTTAAATCAGGAGGTATGTCATGTCGAAAAAGGAAAAGGATAACAAACTATTAGATAACCAGGAATTTGAAGACCGGTTAACTGAAGTCCAGGAATTCGATAGTGAAAGCGATAACCAGTCCAAAATGATCAATGCATCCAGAGCTTTTCGAAACTTGCCTTTGGAATTTATTATGGGCGGCAACGATCCCCGGAGCAAAAATTAATAGTTATAAAACCAATATATTAAAAAAATATCAGAAGGCCTATTGGCTTTCTGATATTTTACTATTGGGAGATATTCAATGAATACATGGGGTTAGATTAATTATCATCATCCGTTATCACTCCATACTGCTCCCGCGCAGCGTTTTCAGAGACCAAACCATTTAAGCATTCCCCGAGTAATGGCCAAATCCCCCATGCCTGGAAAACTTACAACTCCTGCGAAAGGCCCTTTCTCCGTCGGAGATAATGTGTAATTGTTTATGCCTGCTGTCTTTTAGCCAGCTCTTCCCGGCCGGGCAGCAGTAAAGCCAGCAGCAGACCAATTACCGGAAAGATGATCATTGTTTCAAAAACTGCAGGCAATCCCCACTTGTCCGCCACCCAGCCCAGCAGGGTGGCACCCACCCCGCCCATGCCTATGCCGAAGCCCAGCATCAGCCCTGAGGCCAGGCCGACATTATTGGGCATCATTTCCTGACCCAAAACCACTGTTACGGCAAAGGTCGATATGACCGCAAAACCCATCAGAGCTACTATTATGGTTGTCCAGGCGCCGCCTAAGTGCACAAATAAGTACAGCATAGGTATAAGCGAGGCCATGGACGCGGTGATGACACTTTTCAGCCCCCAGCGGTCGGCTGCCGGTCCGCCTACTATAGTACCGAAAACTCCGGCAAATAGGAATATCGAGGTAATAGCGGCGGCATACTTTTCGCTATGTTGCAGGTAATGCACGTAATATTGGGGTAAAAAAGTAACCAGACCAAAGTGCACAAAAGACCGCATAATGACTACCGTAACCAGCAGGGCCATTGGAAGTACAAACCATGCCCTACCCGTACTTGCCTTTTGGGTGGGGTTAACAATTGGTGAATTCTTTGCGGCACCGCCCTTAACTTGCGAGGCAGTCTTATCAACTGCGCCGACCGGATTAGCCGTTATACTGGACAGAGAAAGCCAGAGCAGCAAAGCCATAATGCCGTTTAAGGCTAAAAAACCTGCCGAGCCTTGCAAACCGGCCAAACCGAAGAAAAAAGTGGCCAGCACCGGGCCAGCCGCAAAGCCCAGGTTACCACCCACTGAAAACATGGACATGCCTGTTGCTTTGCGTGTCCCGCTGGCCAGGCGGGCATACTTGGAGCCCTCGGGATGATAGGCAGCCACCCCTAGTCCGCTAACCAATGACACCAGCAGCAGTACCGGATAACTAATGCTAAACCCGGTCAATGCCATACCCGCACCGGCCAGCAAGCATCCCAGGGGGATCAGCCAGGCTGCCCGGAACCGGTCGCTAAGAATGCCGAATACCGGTTGAATCACCGAAGAGCTTAAATTGAAAGCCATCATTACCATACCCACCTGTAGCTGACTAAGCGCGAATACGGGCTGTAAAAAGGCCAGCATCATGGGCAGCGCGCCCTGGTTGATGTCGGTCATGGCATGGCCTGTGCCCAGCAGGGCCAGTATTTTTTTGTTCATTTTCATATGCGTAAACCCTTTCGTTGAAAATAATGTAATATTGTTGTAACTATATATCTGCGTTGTGTATTCTTCATCATTTAATCTAAAAACCCTTTTAAATATCAGATAAATGACAAAATCGGTGATAAATATATTTAGTTTTGATAGCAGAGATAACTCGCAAGGGTGTTATCATGGCGTATCACCTATACGTCATAATTTTATAGTATTTACCCGTTATAAGTTAAAAAGCGCTTATTTAATGATGTCTCTGTGAAGTCCCAAAGTTGGATAGAGATAACAGAGATAGCAAAAAGACCGGCGGGCAAAAAAGGCGTATTAACCCTGGCGGTTAATGCGCCTTAATGTAACCGATTATAACCCTCCGCCTTGGGATGCAGCTTAGGTGGGAAGGCATAAAATAAGTATGCCGTATTTCATGGCATTACTTACAATATTTGTCCATTGCCTCGGTAAACAGTCGCAGGTGGTGCTGTTCGTCCATAATAAATCTTTCCAGCATTTCTACGATAAACGGATCATTAATTAAATGCTGGTGCTTACGGTATTGCTCGATGGCGGATTTTTCCGCGGCCACGTCGGCGGCCAGCCGGTCACAAACCGAGTTCCCGTAATATACAAAATTACCGCACCAGTAGGTTGCTTTATTATTAGTCAGGGTGCGTAACTGAGGATCCACGCCCAGCAGGCGAATGGTTTCGCCCAGCATTTCCAGGTGCCACATTTCAATTATAGAAATGCATTCTTCCAGTTCTGCAAGGTCGGCAAACTTTTCCTCAAAGACGATGTGGTGGTGAAAGTACTGATTGATAGCGGTGGTTTCGCTAACTTGACCGGCATAATCCTCCAGCAGCAGTTCAGCGTAATAACGATTGGGTCTTTGTACCCTTAATTCCGGATACGGTGTGGGCAGGGCGCACCACCTGTGTAAGTGTGCATTACTGGTATTGGTTTGATTAGTGTTGTTCTGGGTCAATAAAACACCTCCCAAGGTTAGCCGGATTGGTTATTGCCGCAAGACGGGTTACCCCGTTCTGTGGCAAAAAACCACAAGGTAACATTAGTAAAGCATATGGCTTCAGATAATAAATTAGAAGCGTTAATTATGCATTACGGTATCGATAAAGTATGAAAGGTGCCGTTAGGAATAGCTAACTGTTGTTTAAATATGTTATGTTGGATGATTTGTACTATCGTGTTAGTGTTATGTCGTTGAGTTTACATGGTCGAGCCGACATTGGTAAATTAGTGTTTGTGCCTTATAATTGAAATACCATTTCTAAAAGGGCATTGCCTATGTTAGATTTTTAGGATATATAATACTCGGGAAGGGGAAGACCTTATGACAAACGTAGTGTCGAATGATATTTTGCAAATTGTGGCCCGGGAGACCGGTATACCTAGGTATAAAGTGGAGAGAACTGTTCAGCTGCTGGAAGAAGGAAACACCGTTCCTTTTATCGCCCGTTACCGTAAAGAAGCAACCGGTGAGCTTGATGAAGTGCAGATACGCCATGTAGAAGAGCTGGTAAAATTTCACCGTCATTTGGATCAGCGCAAAGCCGAGGTGCTTCGTCTTATTGCGGAACAGGGTAAGCTTACCGAAGAACTCCGGATACGTATTATTAATGCTGTTAAGTTAACCGAGGTGGAGGACTTATACCGGCCCTTCCGGCAGAAACGCAAAACCCGGGCCGGGGTGGCCCGGGAGCGGGGATTGGCGCCGTTGGCCGAATATCTTCTTACTTTTCCGCAGGCTGGTAACCCCAAGAACGAGGCCGGTGATTATTTGTCGGATGCGGTGCTCACAGTGGAGGACGCACTACAGGGAGCAATGGATATAGTGGCCGAACAGGTGGCTGATGATCCTGATGTGCGAGGCTGGGTGCGGGATTATACCCGTCGCCAAGGTCTACTGGTAACCCGGGCCCGGGATGCCCGACCTGAATCAGTTTACCGGATGTATTATGACTACCAGGAACCGGTGCGCAAAGTGGTGCCGCACCGGGTGCTGGCTATTAACCGGGGTGAGCGTGAGGAATACCTGAAAGTGGCGGTGCAAGTGAATGAGGATGTAGTGTTCAATTGGTTATATCGCCGTTTTGTTAAACAGGAAGCTGTTACTTCAAGTCTGGTGCAAAGGGCTGTGGCGGATGCCTATAAAAGGCTGGTGGCACCGGCTGTGGAACGTGATATCCGCAGTGAATTGACAGAAGAAGCTGAGTCACGGGCCGTACAGGTTTTTGCCCGCAACCTGCGCAGCCTGCTGATGCAGCCTCCGGTGCGAGATGTGGTGGTACTGGCAATTGATCCTGCCTACCGGACAGGATGTAAGTGGGCAGTGGTGGATGAGACCGGCAAATTACTGGAAACAGGCGTTGTTTACCCCACGCCGCCACAAAAAAAGATAGTTGAGGCCGAAGCAGAGTTGGCACGGGTGGTTAAACAGTACGCAGTACAAGTAATCACTATCGGCAATGGTACTGCCTCCAGGGAAACAGAGCAGTTTGTGGCCGATTTTATAAAAAAACAAAATCAGCCGGGATTGGCTTACACCATTGTCAGTGAGGCTGGGGCCAGCGTTTATTCAGCATCTGAGTTGGCCGCCAGGGAATTTCCCGATTTAGATGTGTCCGCCCGCAGCGCTGTATCAATTGCGCGGCGTCTACAAGACCCGCTGGCTGAGCTGGTGAAAATTGAACCCCGGGCTGTTGGTGTAGGTCAATATCAGCACGATGTTGCACCCAAGCAACTGAATGAAAGCCTAGCTAAAGTGGTGGAATCAGCCGTCAACTACGTTGGCGTTGATTTAAACACTGCATCGGCTTCACTGCTTGGGTATGTGGCTGGAATCAATGCTGTGGTGGCGGAAAACATCGTGCACCACCGGGAGCAAAACGGCCGGTTTATAAACCGCCGCCAACTGTCGCTGGTACCCCGGTTAGGTCCTAAAACCTTTGAACAGTGTGTGGGTTTTTTGCGCATCAGTGGTGGGGAAAACCTGCTTGACGCTACGCCCATTCACCCGGAGTCCTATCCCTTAACGGCTAAATTATTGGATTTTTTAGGTTTACAAATAACGGATATCGGTCGTCCGATTTTGCGCACCAAACTGGTGGTGCTAAATGTTGAGACTGTGGCGGAGCAGCTGGATGCCGGGGTTCCAACTTTGCGGGATATAGTGGAAAGTTTGATGCGTCCCGGCCGTGACCCTCGTGAGGAACTGCCCCCGCCGGTTTTCCGGGTCGATGTTCTTAGTATAGAAGACCTCCAACCAGGGATGTTGCTTAAAGGTACCGTGCGCAATGTGGTGGATTTTGGTGCCTTTGTGGATATTGGTGTTAAAAATGATGGTCTGGTGCATATTTCAGAGCTGGCCGAAGGTTATGTGCGTCACCCGATGGATGTTGTTTCGGTGGGAGATGTGGTTAACGTCCGCGTTCTCGAGGTTGATGTCGCACGCCATAGAATATCTTTGTCAATGCGGATGTAATCCGCAACTATGGATATGTTAACTAATTCACATGGGCATTTGGCTTTGGTATGGTCCTGTTTTTTTTGAAAACTTTTAGTGTAGTGACAAAAAGTAGTTGCAAAAAGTTTGAGAATTAAATATAATCTTAGTAAGTTACATAATGCACAAACCTAAATTGATGCAGGGACTGATACTGGGTAACAAAAGTAAAATAAAATACAAAGGGGGGGTAGTGGGAATTAACCTGAATTAATCCGGACTTATAATTCATATAGTGATATATTTCACTACCGTTGATTGTTAATTATTTAACTAAATGACAATGGGCCTGGTTAATTTATATGGGGGTGGTTAAATGAGTAATACCACACAAGCAACCATTAGCGCATCCGCTAAAGCCGAACAAATTAATGACTTATCCGGCGAGTGGAAAAGAATAGCCTTTGCAATATTGGGTATTGGGTTATTTGCACTTTTTTATTTCCTGCCCCAACTTCCGCCGGCTGTAGACCCCACGGGTAAAGCATTTGAATTATCGCGACAGGCGCAGTTGGCCATTGGACTTTTCCTGCTGGCCGGTGTATGGTGGGTGTTTGAAGTAATACCTATTGGTGTAACCAGTCTAACCATCGGCGTGATGCAGGCGGCTTTTATGATCCGCCCGGCCAGTGAAGCTTTTGCCGTATTTATGGACCCGTCGGTGCTGTTTATATTAGGTTCACTGCTGCTCGGCGTAGCTTTTACCAAAGCAGGTGTAACAACCCGGTTGGCCTTCAAGATGTTGTCAGTCGTAGGCGAAGATTCACGTAAAATATTGTTAGGCGTGTTTATGGTTACCATGGTATTAACATTGTTGATGGCCCATACCGCCGTAGCTGCGACCATGTTCCCGCTGATGCTGGTCATTATGAGTATGTATGGTAAAGAAGACGTGCCTTCTAATTTTGGTAAAGCAATGTTTATAGGTATGGCGTACGCTGCCGGTGCCGGTAGTATGATTACCTTGTTGGGTGCAGCCCGCGGTCCGGTGGCCTTGGGATTTTTCAAAGAATTCACCGGTATTGATATTGGTTTTCTGGAGTACTCATTGGTTATGGCGCCTTTTGGCATAATAATGGTGGGCATAACCTGGTTCTTGCTCTGCTATGTGTTCTTTAAGCCGGAACAGAATAAAATAGATGGTCTAAAAAAGAAAGTGGATGAAGTTTATTCACAAATGGGACCCATGACAGGTAAAGAGATTTTTGTTATCGTGCTGGCCCTGGCTGTGGTGACTGTGCTGGCAACCCAGCAGTTTATCCCGGCCATTAAAGATTTAAGCAGAAGTATACCCATATTGGTAGCGGCAATTATAATGTTTATGACTAAGCTGTTTACTGTGGAGGACCTTGAAAAAAGTATTCCTTGGAACATAGTGCTGCTGTTTGGTGGTGCCATGAGTATCGGCACCTGCTTATGGGTGACCGGTGCCGCCGAGTGGATGGCCATACATTGGCTGACCATGTTCCAAAATGCCAACTGGCTGGTTTTTGTGGTGGCCATTGCCTTTCTAGTGATCATCATGACCAACTTTATTATGAACGTGGCGGCAATTGCCATTACAATGCCGGTGGCCCTGGTGATGGCTGAGTATCTAGGGGTTAACCCGTACTTGATTCTTTACTCATCCCTAGCTATGGCTGCTCTGCCCTACATGTTACTGGTAGGGGCAGCGCCCAACGCTATTGCTTACCAGTCTAAGCAATTCACCACCGGTCAATTCTTCATGATAGGTGTTCCATTCACCATCCTGGCCCTGGTTATGGTAGCGGTATTCGCCTTAGTGGTATGGCCCTTGTTGGGTGTACCGGCCCTGGTTAAATAGCTTGTAACTCCTAGTTTATGCTAATACAAAAAAGCAGTTGTTGTAATCAACACAACAATTGCTTTTTTTAATATTAACAGGTTATTTTGGTTTTTGGTTGCATTTGAGTAAGTAGAACTGAACAAAAAACCTGGGCAGAAAAGCAAGTCGTCCATTAGTGTGTATTACTTCAAACTTTTAGTTTGTTTTCTGCGTACCTGGTTTGAAAAAATAATCGCTGAACTTGCTATATTTCTCGTATAATAACCGGGAATTTTTGGCCAGCACCGGGCTGATAAAGGCTAATATCAACACATAAAGAGCCGCAAAGGCGGGTAGTATTTCGCTAACCCCGGCAGTTGCGGCCAGGCTGGCCACGATAATGGCAAATTCGCCCCGGGCTATGATAGTGAATGCTACGTTAAATCCACGCTTGCTTTTGTACCCGGCCAGCCAGGAGGCTAGCAGCCCGGTGATAATGTTACCCAGCACGGTCATTAATACGGCGGCCAATGTGATAGATACGGCACCGCCAAAAAGACGGTAATCTATGTCCAGCCCGAAGGAAAAGAAAAACACAGCACCGAAAAGATCCCGCATAGGACTGATGAATTGAATAACCCTCTTGGAATGAATGGTTTCCGCCAGAACCAGCCCAAGCAGCAGTGCCCCAATAGCTTCCGCTATGTGAATGGTTTCCACCAGTATAGCGGTTAAAAGCAGCAAGGTGAAAATAATAACCACAAAACTTTCCGCCGACTTGACGGACAATCTGGGTTCCAATAGCTTTCCAATGCGCTTTCCCAGCACGATTATGGATATTATAAAGACGAATATTAGCACCATCCCGGGCAATATATTAAGCAGCTCCACATCGCCTTTGCTGAAAAGCAAACCGGAAAGAACCGATAAGTATATGGCTAGAAAGACATCCTCAAACACCATAATGCCCAGTATGAATTCCGTTTCGGGGTTGGCGGTTCTTTTTAAATCCACTAGCAGCTTTGTAATTATGGCACTGCTGGAAATGCCTGTGATGCCTGCTACAACAAATGCCTCAGGCCAGGCCTGGAAAAAAATCCAGCCAAAAATTACACCCCTCACAAAGTTCAGACCTACATAGACAGTGCCGCCCTTTATTAAAGATGAACCTGCGGCGGCCAGTTTGCTGGTGGAGAATTCCAATCCCAAGTAAAAGAGCATCAACAGTACCCCAAGACGTGCCAACAAGTCAATTGATTCAGTTTTATGCACGATAGCCAGTGACGTACCCAAGGCCTCTGGGGCGTGCGGTCCTACGAGCATACCGGCCATTATCAAAAAAGGAATGGAAGAGAACTTAATTTTATTGGATATGTAAATGGCCAGGGTGATAAATGTAAAGGACAGCCCCAGGTTCAGTATCAAATCAGTGTTCAATTGGCATCGACTTCTTTCGAACTATTGTTTAAAAGGCGCTCAAATTCGTTCATTTTTTCTTTAGTGCCGGCTACCACGATGGTATGGCCCGGTGTAAAAACATAGGAGGGGCCCGGGTTGATATAGGTTTTTGCTTGCCGGCCCTTGTGTTTATCTTCAATGGCAGCGATGACAATAATGCCCAGGTTTTTGCGTAAGCCCAGTGTTCCGATGCTCTTGCCCGACAACTCCGAACTTGGCTCTACCTGTAGCCATTCAATATGTAATTCCGCCACAGCTGTTTCTAACTTCTCCAGTAAGCGGGGCTGATAAAAAGAACCGCTGATGATGGACCCTACCTGCCGGGCTTCCTGGTCCGTCATAGTTACGGAGGCGATGGGATCATCTTCGCCAGTGGGGAAATAATAAACCTCCCGGTTGCCTTCATCATGGATTACAATCACTACCTGGTCACCGTTTTCCAGGGTAACTGCATATTTTTTACCCAGCCCTGGTAACTCGGCTTCTTTAATAACTGACATTGGTAAACTACCCCCAGTTTTATAAATATTAAAAAAAGCGGGATAAACCCGCCTTATTCCTTAATTTTACTTACTCCGGCTTCTTTTATGATTTTCATCACCTGGTTCATCATGGACTGAAATTTATTTTGGGCCTCTGAGAATGCTTTAATGGCCTTGTTCTCAACTATTTTAAGCTGTACCCGTTCGAACTCTTTGGCCTCTTCCGGGGTTAATTGGTCACCTTTTTTTTGTTTTTCCTTTTGTATACTTTGGAGTTCATGGAATTTTTTTAGTAAATTCTGGGCGTCAGGGTCACCAAGCATATCCTTTTCCCTTTTTTGTATTTCTTTGAACTCCTCGGAATCTATAATACTATTACCCAGTGCTGTGGCTTTTTCAAATACGTCTTGGGACATTAGTTACCTCCTTATAAAATATATAAATTTAATATGGTCCAATGGCAATATATTATCACCTTGGCAAACCTGCTCCAAATTAACATACAGCAGTATTATACCACGGTCGGACAAGGAACTAAAGTTAATGTTTGTTTTTTTGTTATGCAGCTGCTGATATGCAGTTGGTGCATCATTATATCCATTCTGTTATAATAAAAATCTATGATAAAAAATTACCCTGTAAAAAACCATTTAAAAGAATTATGTCGTGATATACTTTTAGTTGAAAAGTATCACTAAAAAGTAAGGAGAACAGATATGCTAAGGGATTATGTATTGTTTGACCTTGACGGGACATTGCTTGATTCACTGCCGCTCATTGAGGCTGCCTTTTATCATGTTTTTAAACAAATGAATATTCCCTGGGAAAATGGTGCGGTTATGAAGACAGTAGGCTTACCTCTGCGTGATGCATGCAGGCAATTTGCCGGGGAAAGGTGGCAGGAGTTATTTAATAACTACATTAACCATCAGTTGACGTTACATGATCAATATATCAAAGTATATAAAGGGGCCCTGGAAACGCTGGATGAAATTAAGCCATTAGTGCAAGGTATGGGGGTGGTGACATCTAAACGCCGTCCCATGGCCGAGCGGGGCATTGATGTAACCGGTCTTAATCGCTACCTAAAGCATCTGGTTGCTTTGGAGGATGTTGAGAAACCTAAACCCCACGGCGAGCCCGTGCTGCGAGGTTTGGGCAAATTGGGGGCCAGCCCGGAGCAAGCTGTATTTGTAGGAGATAGTTACTATGACATTGAATCTGGACGTAACGCCGGGGTAATTACCGTTGGGGTATCCTGGGGTATGGCTTCCCGGGAAGAATTGCAAGCCTGCGGTCCGGACTTTATCGCAGACACATGGCCGGAGCTGGCTGCGATTTTAAAGGGGTTGTAAGTTAAGCCCGGCCAGGGTAGGTATATTCAACTCCTCCGCCGGGAAATCCCCGTCTGTGAGTTTGCAAAAGGCAGGGGTAGTTCACTGTGCATATGTTTACTTAAGCAGAGCTTTGGGTTGCAATTACCCGGTTAATTCCACCCATTCTTCCATATACTCTTCCAGCTGTTTGTGAAGTTCTTCCAATTCAGAGTTTTTCTGCTGGTAGGCCTTATGGTCGTTATATACTTCAGGTAGAAATAGCTGCTGCTCCAGGTGTTTAATGTTTACTTCAACATCGTTAATCAGTTTTTCCAGTTCCTCCGTGCGACGCTGTTTCCTTCTCTCTTCCCGCTGTTTTTCCTTGCGCTGGAGGTAATGCTTTTTTGTTTCACTGGTTGTTTCGCTGTCCCGGCTTTCTGGTTGCTGATTCCTGGCTTCAGCGGCCTTTTTGCTTTGATAATCATCAAAGTTACCCAGGTAACTATTTACGCCGGTTTGAGTAAGCTCAATAATCCGGGTGGCTATCTTATTTATGAAGTAGCGGTCGTGGGAAACAAACAGCAAAGTGCCCGGGTATTGTAGCAATGCATTTTCCATGGCTTCGTTGCCCAGTATGTCCAGGTGACTGGTGGGTTCGTCCAACATTAAAAAATTAGCCTGCCTGCACATTAGCTTGGCCAGAGCAAGCCTGGCTTTTTCACCGCCGCTTAACTCGCCTACATATTTAAGTACATCTTCTCCACTAAATAAGAAACTTCCTAAAATTGTGCGCACGGTCTGCTCATCGAATTGAGGAAATTCGTCCCACAGCTCATAAATAACCTGTTTATTGCCGGCCATATGTTTTTGTTCTTGTTCATAATAACCTGTGCTAACATGATAACCTTTGTTGATTGAGCCCGATATGGGGGGCAATATTTCGGCCAGCGTTTTTAGCAGTGTAGTTTTGCCGGTGCCGTTTGGCCCCAGCAGCGCTACCCGTTCACCACGAAATATACTAAAAGTTAGATTGCTGGCCACCGCATGACCTTGATAACCTATCTTTAAATCTTTAACAGTCATTACCTCTTTGCCGCTGGATCGGACTGTGCCCATGGATACATTGATTTTTTTATCGTCTGAGTGCGGTTTTTCAAGAGGCTTAATTTTTTCTAACAATTTTTGTTTGCTTTTAGCCCTTCCAGTGGTGGACGCCCGGGCGATATTGCGCCTGACGAAATCTTGGAGACGGGTAATCTCTTCCTGCTGTTTGCGGTATTGTTTGGCTTGCTGTTCCAATTCCTCAGCTTTTAAAACAAGATAGCGGGAATAATTACCGTTATAGCGCTTCAGACGGGAAAATTCTAATTCATAAACCGCTTTTGCGACAGTGTCCAAAAAGTAACGGTCATGGGAAACCGCTAAAATAGCGCCGGGGTATGTTTGTAGATATTTTTCCAGCCAGCCCATGGTTTCCATGTCCAGGTAATTGGTGGGTTCGTCCAATATCAGCACCTCGGGTTTGGTTAACAACAGCTTGGCCAGAGCAAGGCGTGTTTTTTCGCCGCCGCTTAGCTGGTCCACAGATATGTTGTAATATTCTTCACCGAATTGTAGTCCGTGCAGCACACCACGGATGGCGGCACGATACTCATAGCCGCCGTTTCTGGCGAATGTTTCCCGCAAGCCGGTATATTCTTCAGTGACTTTTTTTAGCATGGCCGGGTTGGCTGTGTATTCCGGTCTTCCCATGGTAATTTCCAAGTTGCGTAACTTCTCCTCCATAGCTGTGTGGTGGGCAAATGCTGACAGCAATTCCTCCCAAATTGTGCGGTTTGACTGTAGGCCGCCCTGCTGGGCCAGATAGCCCAGGGTGATTGTTTTGGGGCGTATGATTTCCCCGGCGTCAGGGGGTAGCTGCCCGGTAAGGATTTTTAGCAAGGTGGTTTTCCCTGCTCCGTTTCTTCCCACTAGCCCGATTTTTTCTCCTTCCCGAACGGCCAGGGTAACGTCTTTGAGCAATTGTGTGCCGCCAAAGGATTTATAAATATGTGACGCCTGTAATACTATCACTAACCATCACTCCCATACCCATAAAGTTTACCCTACCTCTATGGTTGTAAACAAGCAAAAGTTATTTTTGTATGACCAGGATTGAAAATGAAAAGGATAATAATAATTTGTGCGATTTTTGGGAGTGCATAAAATGCATAATGGTAATACAAAAACAACATTGCCATTATTAAAGCCCAGGATACTGAGGATTTTATGCGGGGTAGTGTTTGTTGCTGTTTTGCTTATAGCCGCCCGGGATTTGCAGGCGGGTGAACGGCGTGTACTATCCTGGGGTGACCGGGGTAGTGACGTGGCACAAGTGCAGCGAAAATTAAAGCAATATAATTTATACGAGGGACAAGTGACGGGTTATTATGATCGGGATACCGTTCAATCCGTGCGCAGATTTCAAGGGCGGAACAAAATTGCAGCTCGGGGCGTGCTGGATGAAAAAACACATTTATTACTTTTTAAACCGGTGGCTGAGGATATTCCCAGGGAAGATGTTTTTCTGCTCTCGGCTATTATAGAGAGTGAAGCTGCTAATGAGCCTTACCTGGGTAGAGTTGCCGTTGGGGCCGTGATTGTAAATCGGATAGATAGTGCTAGTTTTCCAAATACTTTAGGGGGAGTAATATTTCAGCCGGGAGCATTTGAATCGGTTTGGAACGGGCAATTTGGCCGCGAAATTAGTGCTGATTCACGTCGGGCTGCTCGGGATGCCTGGTCTGGTCAGGATCCCACCGGCAATGCACTATATTTTTGGAACCCGGCAAAGCCGGTTAATCCCTGGGTTTGGCAGCGCCAACAGGTGGCGCAAATAGGTCGTCATGTCTTTGCTCGTTAGATTCCGTGCTTTATTAAAAATGCGTTAAGAAAATGTTAACTCAGTGGGTGAAGTTTAATTGTGTGTAAAGAAAATGTAAAGGCATGGGCAAATAACTTTTAATTTGATAGAATTAACGTGATATTTTTCAATAATCTGCGGAGGGACATGCCATGCCTTTTTCGGTTCAAGATATGCTGTTTTATGCGTTGGGCGGCCTGGGTATTTTTTTATTTGGTATCAAATATATGTCTGAAGGTTTGCAGAGTGTGGCCGGTGAGCGCATGCGCGAATTTCTGGAGAAGGGGACCAAGACGCCGCTGCGCGGTGTTGTTACCGGGGCCTTAGTTACCGCCCTTATACAAAGCAGCAGTGGTACCACGGTTTTGACAGTAGGTCTGGTTAATGCCGGGCTATTGACTTTAAGGCAGGCCATTGGTGTGATCATGGGCGCCAATATTGGAACAACATTGACTGCTTACTTGATTGGTTTTAAGTTGGAGGATTATGCTCTACCCATTATTGCCATAGGTGTTATTATGCTATTCTTTATAAAAAATAAAAAAATTGGTAATGTGGGACAGGTTTTATTTGGCTTCGGCATGTTGTTTTATGGTATGAGTGTCATGGGTGATGGTCTTAAGCCGTTAAAGGACTGGCCGGTTTTCTTTAATTTAATGACTAATGTAGAGAATAACCCGCTGCTTGGGGTGTTAATCGGCACGATATTTACATTTGTGGTACAAAGCAGTAGCGCCACCATCGGTGTATTGCAGGAGTTGGCCGATCAGGGTGCGGTTACTTATGTGCAGGCGGTGCCTATTTTATTTGGAGACAATATCGGCACCACGGTGACTGCTTTACTGGCTTCCATTGGCACAACAGTAGCAGCGCGGCGGGCGGCCCTTACCCATACTTTATTTAACTTGAGTGGCACAGCTTTGTTTTTGCCGCTGTTTTTGGTGGGCATTTTCCCTGAATTGGTCCACCTGGCCACAAACTATTTTTTTGTGCTTTTACCCGGCTTTGAAGGCACTTGGGAAACAATCAATATCCGAATGCAGATTGCCCAGACACACGGTATGTTTAATATAACCAACACATTTATTCAACTGCCGTTGGTATCCTACCTGGCCTGGGCAGTCACCAAATTAGTGCCCGGTGCGGATGCCCAGTTCGATATAAAACCCCGCTACCTGGAACCGCGCTTGCTGGCCAACCCGGCGGTGGCTCTGGGGCAGGCTACCCGGGAGATAATGCGCATGGGGCGGCATGCCAGTGAATTTTTCGGGGAGTCCTTGCAGTTTTTCTTTAATCCCAGGGGCAAGGAGCTTAATCCCATGTATCTGGAGCAAAAAGAAGAATTAATCAACAGGCTTGATACTAATATCACTGATTACCTTGTTAAGTTATCCTCAAACAAAAAAATGAATGAGGATCAATCCAATTACGCCCAAACTTTATTGCAGGCAGTTAATGATCTGGAGAGAATTGGCGACCATGCGGATAATATTGTAGAACTGGCTATTTACAGTGTGGAGCATAAAATTAAGTTTTCGGATGAGGCCCTGGCCAGTATCCACTCCATGGCGGAACTTACCGGTGAAACCCTTAGACTTGCTTTAAAAGCTCTGGAAACTGGTGACCACACCTTAGCTAGGCAGGTAATCCGAAACGAAGTGATTATAGATAATTTGGAAAAGGAATTTCGGGAAGGCCATATTATGCGCTTGAATGAAGGTATTTGTACCGGAACCGAGGGCTCGGTATTTTTGGATTTATTGGGCAATATGGAGCGGGTCGGTGATCATGCTGTCAATATAGCAGAATATGTGCTGGGACAAATGGGAGCCACAGAGCGCATGGAGGTTAAAATAGTCAGTAAAAGGATAGCCGAGGATGAGGACGGGGCAAGAAATAAAAATTAAACTTATATTTAATAGCAGGAATTTAAGCCGGCTTGTCGTAATTAAATAATGTACGCATTGAGATTGTTTATCTACCGTGGATTAGGGAATACTAAATAGGATTAAACCGGACTTATTTGTTTTCATTGGCGACAAATCATGCACGACAGTTTATAAGACCCGTGAAAATGAGTGCTGTTTTAGTTAATGAACCTGTTGCACTCCCTGGCATGGAATGATAATATAATGCTAGTACAAAAAAGCTTTTCGCCCTAAAAATAGATATAGAAAATAAAAGAATTTTTTTAGGGGAGAAATGAGAAAAATTATTTTAACAAATAGTTTTGGAGGTGTAAGATTAATGGCTTTTCTTGAAGTAGATGGAAAGCAGATTGAACTGGATGAGGACGGTTTTGTTCTTAACCCCGATGAATGGACTGATGGCGTAGCGACCTCCTTTGCCGAAGGCGAAGGTATTAAGGAACTTACCGAAGACCATTGGAAAGTAATTCATTACTTGCGTGATTATTACAAGCAGTTCCAGGTTGCCCCGATGGTAAGGAAAATGTGTAAACAAACCGGTTACAGTTTAAAACAAATTTATGAATTATTCCCATCTGGTCCGGCCAAAGGCGCATGCAAATTGGCAGGTCTGCCCAAGCCCACCGGTTGTGTATAATAAAAAAGCAACCCGCCTACAAGAGGCGGGATTTTTTTTCTTGCTGATCCCTAAGATATAATGTATATTGACATAACATTCATTAAATAATAAAATTTAAATTGGGCAAATGTTGAAAAAATATTTTTTTGTACATAACAATGTGCTAGGGGGTTTCATGCTTAATTATTGAAATTTGCACTGGAGGTATTACAAATGAAAATTGCTTTACCCCATGAATATGGCCATATTAACCAGCACTTTGGCAGAAGTAGGGAATTTATTATTGTAGAATTGACAGAGGGTGAAATTGTAGGTAAAAAAATCGTTTCATCTGAGCAATTGCAGCATAATCACGAAGGATTGGCCGGGTTGTTAACAGACGAGCAAGTGGATGTTGTGATCGTGGGAGGCATTGGAGCCCGGGCGTTGGAGCCATTAAAAAATATGGGTTTGACTGTGGTTAGCGGAGTTAATGGGAAAATTGAAGAAGCTGTGTATAAATATGTGCAGGGCCAATTACCCACCAATTCTGAAGTTTGTTGCCATCATCACGGCGAGCATCATGGTGATGGATGCAGCCATTAATAAGGATGTCAATATACCATATCAAGCGAATGTTAATATAATAATACCTGTCTAAATTTAAGAAAGTATGAAAAAGTGAGCTTACAGTGTCAATGGCATACATCTTTAATACACCCATGTGGTGTCTCTTTTTTTGTTAAACAACTTTTTACACATCATGCATTATTTCTCTTTTCAATCTCTCGCGGCAGATCAGGGCCTATGTAGACTGGCGGCAGAGTTGTTTGAGCTGAGGCGTGGAAAAAAATGATTTTGTAATTAGTTTTATTTTAATTTATTATTAAGTTAGTTGCGGTAATGTTTACAGGTTTAAATTTGGGAGGAGTTGATGTTTTAATGCTGCCACTGGTTAAGCTTAATCCCGCTATAAGCCAGGCTGAGGATAATAATTTGTTTGACAAATTAGAGGAAATATACAATAAATTGCCGGAGATGGTATGTGATCGCTGCGGTACTTGCTGTACAGTGCCGCACCCGGCGTATATAGTGGAATATTTAAATATGTTTCGCTATGTTAATAAAAATTATCCAGAAAAGTGGCCTCAGTTTATTGAAGGTGCAGTGCGCTACTATTTTCTGGAGTTGGTGGACATACACCAGCGCTGCCCATTTTTAGATGAGCACAATAACTGCCAGGTATATGAAGTTCGCCCCTTTGCATGCCGGACTTATGGTATGATGGGAAAGCGAAATACACATGATTTGACCCGGCGCAATATGGAAAAGCTGGTGGAGAAGTACAGGTCGGAGCACAATATAGAATTGCCCGGGGAGATAGTTGAATTTGAGCTACCCTATTGCGAAAAAGTTAAGGTGACCAATGGGGATCATAAAACGCCAATGGAATTAGTCCAACTTTTAACAGCTGACATTGGACAACTGGAATTGTTTTTTGTGCCCATGCCTGTGATTGAAAGTCAATTTACATTTATGCCTTATGTCAATCATTTGGTGATGAGTGTTGTCAGCGAAGGGGCAAGATTGCGTCGTCCTAAAGTGATGCAGGAATTTCTGGCTCAGGGTCACAGTGAACTGCTGGAAAAATATATAGAAAAGTACAGGAGCACATCATTTTAATGATGTGCTCCTGTGCCTGAAAGTGGAAGTGACTGGCCTGGGAAATGAAGTGATTTTTATATTGTGAGTGATGTTGTGGGGGTGTGAATTAAGCTTGTCAATGCTTGTAATTCGTGATATAATTCTTGTGTATAAAGAAACAAGTACCTTATCTGCACGTGTTATTAAAAGCACGTGTTGTATTTAATCCGTTCTTGTGCATATCTTCACAATGGCAGTAATGATTATTGCACCCCATAAATATTTTATTTTTTCTTGGTAACAAAAGAAGGAATATCCCTGCTTTGTGTCTAATTTCATTAATAGCCCATTATATTTTAAACAATATACAGCATACCCATTTAGCAAGCTACTGACACTATAATGACAATTAGTTGACAATTATATGCGTTGAGCTCTAAGGTGTGTTGTATATGTATAAATGGACAGAGATAAAATATTAGGGTGTATTGGGAGATTGGGTTTTCAATTAGGAACATCTTTGTTCCTTGGTTGTAATAATTAAAAAATAGGAGGGGAATTATTTATGGCGCTACCTAAACCGCATGGCCCTGAAGGAAAATTAATGCCCTTGTTGCTGTATGGCGATGAAAGAGCAGCTGAGATCAAAAGAGCGGAAGGCTTGCCCAAGGTCTATATGAGTTCAAGGGAAACTTCCGATGTTCTGATGCTCGGTATTGGTGCATTTACCCCGTTAAAAGGTTTTATGAAGAAAGATGATTATACCGGCTGCGTATTTAATCTTAAACTAACCGATGGAACTATGTGGCCTATGCCGGTAACCCTGTCGATTACCGGTGAAGAAAAAGATGCCATTGGCCTCAAGGAAGGCATGGAAGTGGCTCTTTATGACAGAGCATCTGGTGAATTGTACGCTACCATGCTGGTAGAAGAAATTTATACTTATGACAAAGAAGCCGAGTGCCGTGAAGTATTTAAAACCCTGGATGCCGAAGGTCACCCCGGCGTAGCCAGCGTTATGAAGCAAGGCGAATTCAACGTGGGCGGCCCCATCAAGGTACTTAACGAGGGTATCTATCCTCAAAAATACCCCAAGTACTACCTGTACCCCGCTGAAGCCCGTAAGCTCTTTGAAGAAAAAGGCTGGTCCAACGTGGTTGCGTTCCAAACCAGGAACCCCATGCACCGCTCTCACGAATATCTCTGCAAGTTCGCCATGGAAAGCGGTATGGTGGACGGCTGCTTTATCCATGCCATCGTAGGTGCATTAAAGCCTGGCGATATTCCGGGTGAAGTCCGTACCAAATGCTATGAAGTTTTGGTTGACAAGTACTTCCCGAAAGAAAATATTGCTCTGGGTGTATATCCTATGGAAATGCGTTATGGCGGACCTCGTGAAGCTCTATTGCACGCCGTTTTCCGTCAAAACTGGGGTTGCAAATACCTCATCGTGGGTCGCGACCATGCCGGTGTAGGCGACTACTATGGTCCATTTGATGCCCAGACGATATTTGATACTCTCTGGGAAGGTGCCCTCGAGCTTAAACCAATGTTGATTGCTTGGACATTCTACTGTTACAAGTGCCAGAGTATGGCCAGCCAGCGCACCTGCCCGCATGGTCCGGAAGATCGTTGTGTGGTCAGTGGCACCAAGTTCCGCCGCATGATGCAGGAGGGTGAAGAAATTCCCAAAGAGTTTGGCCGCCCCGAAGTTATGGAAATTCTTCGCGAGTACTATAAAACTGCGGAAAAAGTTGAGATTAAGAAGGGTGCATATGAAGACATCCCTGGTCCCCAGAAATAAGCTTGTTATGTAAGGTTTGCGCAACAATGCACTATAAAATAATGGCTTCTGCTTAAATAATATTATTTAAGCAGAAGCAGCAATATATAAAACCTTCTAAGCATGGAACATCTATACTGATATAGTCAATTTTTAGAATTAACATGACTACAGGTCATTCACCAATGGTGAAAATTGCCAAAAAAAAAAGTATAGATTAACACATAAAAAAAGAAGGAGCCCGGACAGTTATGTCGAAAGTATAATTATACTTAAAAGCAGTACAACTTTTCATGCTACTTTATAACACAACTTTAACATGGAGCCGGGATTATTTTTAGCATTTACCCGACAAATCAGGGGCAGATACCTGACAATGGTATCTGAGATGCCTGAAGGCAATGAACAAATAGTTTTTGAAGGAGGTGATTTTACTGCACGGTGTTATAGACACCGGCAAAAAAATCAGTAAATATACAGTAAGGTTTTTTTAGGGAGGAGAAGGGTTTTAGTATTTTGTGACTAGTTAATTATATGTGCCATGCTCCTCAAGAAGGTAAAAAACTACCTGTTATCGAAAAGTCAAGGTAATTTCTTAAACAATTTGGGAACGGGAGGTTGAATAAATGCCAACTTTTGTAATGGCTGAGAAATGTGACGGTTGCAAGGGTCAAGACAAAACCGCTTGCATGTATGCATGCCCCAACGATTTGATGGTTCTCGACAAAGAGAAAATGAAAGCTTTTAACCGTGACCCCTGGCACTGCTGGGAATGCCTGTGCTGCGCCAAAGCCTGTCCGCAGCAAGCTATGGACCTGCGTGGTTACGCTGACTTCGTACCCATGGGTGCCAGTGTAACTCCTCTGAGAGGTTCGGACAACATTATGTGGACCGTTAAGTTCAGAGACGGTATGGTTAAGCGCTTCAAATTCCCCATCAGGACCACTGAAGAAGGTACCGCAGTTCCCGGCGGCGATTTTGCCGAAGGCGCTGGTGACCTGAATAGCCCAGCTCTGTTCACCGAGCCGGCATCCCTGTTGATGGACGAAGTGCCGACCATCAAGAAGTAACCAGTAATCCAGGTCAAGTTATTTAAGAGAACTTTACGGAGGAGGTTAATATAAATGCCGATGAATTTTGAAACTGTTGAAGTTACCACTGACTTTCTTATCGTAGGCGGTGGTATGGCAGCCTGCGGGGCAGCCGTGGAAGCATCTTACTGGGCCAAGAAAAACGGTCTAAAAGTTACCTTAGTGGACAAAGCCGCGATGGATCGCTCCGGTGCTGTGGCCATGGGTCTGTCCGCTATTAACCAGTACCTCGGTGTTGGTAAAGGCAAAAATACTGTTGAGCAGTATGTAGAATATGTTAAAAACGACCTCATGGGTATTGCCCGTGACGACTTAGTATATAACATTGCCCGCCACGTTGACGGCACTGTGCATTTGTTTGAAAAGTGGGGCCTGCCCATTTGGAAAAATGACGATGGTGATTACGTAAATGAAGGTCGTTGGCAGATCATGATCAACGGTGAATCTTACAAGGTCATCGTTGCTGAAGCCGCCAAGAACGCTCTTGGTATGGACAATATTTACGAGCGCGTATTCATTATTGAGCCTCTTCTTGATGGCGATAGAATTGCCGGTGCTGTGGGCTTCAGCGTTCGCGAAAATAAATTCTATGTTTTTAAAGCTAAAGCTGTATTGGCCTGCATGGGCGGTGCCGTAGGCGTATTCAAGCCACGCTCCACTGGTGAAGGTCTCGGCCGTTCCTGGTATCCCCCGTTCTCCACTGGTTCCAGTGCATATTTCACAATCCGTGCCGGCGCAGAAATGACCTGCCAGGAAGTACGTTTCATCCCGGTTCGCTTCAAGGATGCTTACGGCCCGGTTGGTGCTTGGTTCCTGCTCTTTAAATCAAGAGCCATTAGTGCTATTGGTGGCGAATACATGGTAGAGCGCCGTGACGAACTGCAAAACTGGGCTCCTTATGGCCTGGTGAAGCCGATTCCGGCCAACTTGCGTAACTATCTTGGCATGCTGGATGTAAGCGAAGGCAAAGGCCCCCTGCTCATGATGACCAACGAAGCTATTGCCAAGCTGGCTGATGCTTATAAAGATGATCCCAAGGCCTTCAAGAAGAAAATGAAGGAACTGGAATCCGAAGCTTGGGAAGATTTCCTTGATATGACTATCTCTCAAGCTCTGCTGTGGGCAGCTACCAACACTGCTCCGGAAGAGAAATCCTCCGAAATCGCTGCTGCTGAGCCTTACTTCATCGGCTCTCACTCCGGTGCATCCGGCGCATGGGTATCCGGTCCCGAAGATATCGCTCCGGCTGAATATTTCTGGGGTTATGCCAACATGACTACTGTCAAGGGTCTGTTTGCTGCTGGTGACGCTTCCGGCGCTTCCAGCCATAAGTTCTCCTCCGGTTCACACGCTGAAGGTAGAATTGCTGCTAAAGCTGCTATTAAGTTCATCGTGGAAAATAACACCCAGCCCAATGTTGATGCTGCTAAAGTGGAAGAACTGAAGGCTGCTACCTACAAGCCTCTGGAAATCTACGAAGCCAATAAAGACTTTACCACTGACCCCGAAGTCAACCCGGCTTACATTAAACCCAAAATGTTCATGTTCCGCCTGCAAAAGCTCATGGACGAGTATGTTGGTGGCGTGAGTGCCAACTTCAGCACCAACAAGCCTAGCCTCGACAGGGCTGTGGAACTGCTTAAGTTCATGAAAGAAGACGCCGAAAAACTGGCTGCTGCTGACCTGCATGAACTGATGAGATGCTGGGAAAACATCCACCGGATGTGGCAAGCCGAATCTCACGTACGCACAGTGATGTTCCGTGAAGAGACCCGTTGGCCCGGTTACTACTTCCGTGCTGATGCTCCGAAGATGGATGAAGAAAACTGGCTGTGCTTTGTTAACCTTAAGTGGGATCCCGCCACTGCTCAGTGGGATGTATTTAAGAAGCCCGTTATCCGCTTGTTCGGTTAGATAATTGAAAGGGGACACACCTCTAATATGGAAAGGGGACACACCTCTTCGGAGGTATGTCCCAAACGAATATGTCCCCAATTACAAAAAATTAGTCTCACCCCATGTCCCGGGCGAGGTTAAGTAACTCTTAGTATGTGCCATCCACGGCGCAAAGAGGGCCCGTAGCCGATGGCCACGGGCCTTTTGCGCTGTAACAATGAACAGGGTGCACAACGAACAGTTATGTTGCAGTCATGACTGTGTCGCGCTGTAGGGACTGGGCGAATGTTTACAGAGATAGTATTTTGCCAGGCGTCCTTACAGGCCGCCTGGAGTTTTTTTTCATTCCCGGTGGCTGTAAGAAAAAGATTACAAAACTTGCTAAATGATTAAAGGATAAATACAAACACGGGAGAAATGGCGTGGTGATAAAATATGGCAAATAAAAGCATATTGGTAGTAGGGGGGGGCATTAGCGGTATAACTGCAGCCCTGGAAGCCGCTGAAACAGGTCAGCAGGTTTACATTGTAGAAAAAAAGCCGTATCTGGGTGGCAAGGTAACTCAGGTTAACCAGTACTTCCCAAAACTGTGTCCACCTAACTGTGGTTTGGAAATTAATTTTCAGCGGATTAAGAAAAATCCCAGGATCAATTTCTTTACCATGGCCGAAGTTGAAAGTATTTCAGGACAGGAAGGTAACTTTGATGTTACAGTAAAAATCAACCCACGTTTTGTTAATGAGAACTGCACCGGCTGCAATAACTGTGTTGATGCTTGCCCTACCCAAAGGCCCAATGCTTTTAATTATGGCATGGATAAGACAAAGGCAATTTACCTGCCGCATCAATTTGCCTTTCCTATGAAATATGTTATTGATATGGATGCATGTCAAGGTGCGGAGTGCGGCAAATGTGCGGCAGCCTGCCCGTATGAAGCAATTGATTTAAATATGCAGCCTAAGACAATGAACTTAAATGTGGGTGCCATTGTGTGGGCTACCGGTTGGGACGCCTATGACGCTACCAAACTCAGCTACTATGGCTTTGGACGGTATGAAAATGTTATTACCAATGTAATGATGGAAAGATTAGCTGCCATCAATGGTCCAACCAATGGTAAAATTGTACGTCCTTCCGACGGTAAAGAAATCAAGAGCATTGCTTTTATCCAATGTGCCGGTTCCCGGGATGAGAACCATTTGAAAGCATGTTCATCTGTGTGCTGCTTGGCTTCTTTGAAACAAGCGACTTATGTGCGGGAACAGTACCCTGATGCTGAAATTTATATTTATTATATAGACATCAGGGCAAGGGGCAAATATGAAGATTTCTATACTAAGGTTGAGCGGGAAGCCAATGTTCAATTCATCAAGGGTAAGGCCGGCGAAATCAAGGAAGACCCGTCAACCAAGCAATTAATAGTTGTGGCTGAAAACCAGATTGAACAAAAAGTTGAACAAAAAGCATATGACATGGTAGTGCTGGCCACTGGTATGGCACCTGCTACCAATGTGAGCAAGATACCCGCCGAAGTGGATTATGACGAGGATAGCTTTGTAATATCCGGTTCACAGCCTGGGATTTATGCCGCCGGATGCGTCAAAAACCCGTTGGACGTTGCCTCAGCTGTGAGAGATGCCACAGCTACTGCACTTAAGGCGATCCAATCTACGGTGAGGGGGCAACAGTAATGGAAAAGAAGATTGGTGTATATATTTGTACAGGATGCGGAATTGGAGATGCCTTGGATATAGATGCGCTGTCTAAAGTGGCATCTAAGGAATATAAAGCCGATATTTGTAAAACCGATGCTTTCCTCTGCGGAAAAAACGGCATTGAGTTAATTAAGGCTGATATCGAAGGAGAGGGCGTCAATACCGTTGTAGTAGTGGGCTGCTCTTCCAGGATTAATACAGACGTATTCAATTTTGGCTCCGACAAAATAGTGGAAAGAGTAAATTTAAGGGAACAGGTTATCTGGTGTCATACTAATGATGATGAAGATACCCAAATGCTGGCTGAGGATTACGTGCGTATGTCCCTTGCCAAGCTCAAGAACTTGAATATACCGGAACCCTTTATTGGCGAAAATCTTTCCAGTACAGTTCTGGTTGTCGGCGGTGGATTTACTGGTCTTACCGCTGCGCTGGAATCAGCCAAAGCCGGGTATAAAACAGTACTGGTGGAAAAGGAAGATACGCTGGGTGGCTATGTAGGTAAAATGTATAAGCAAATACCCACCAAGCCTCCTTTCACCGATTTAGAAGAAAACAGTATTCCCGCCTTGATTAAAGCTGTCGAAGACGCCGGCGTTAAGGTGTATACATCAGCCGGTATAGCAAAAACAGACGGTGGTCCCGGTATGTTTGATGTCACTATTGCCCAAAATGGCTCTGAAACAGAGGAAAGAGTAGGAGCAATAGTTCTGGCTGCCGGTGCTAAACCTTACGATCCTGAGAAGCTTGGACATCTTGGATTTGGTAAGTATGAAAATGTGATTACCCAGCTAATGTTTGAAGAAATGGTTGCCGCAGGCAAGATGGAAGCCAACAAGGTTGCCTTTATACAGTGCGCTGGCTCCAGGGATCAGGAACACTTGCCATATTGCTCCGCGGCCTGCTGCATTGAGTCAATTAAACAAGCTTTGTACGTTAAAGAAAAGAACGCAGAAGCTAATGTATATGTATACTATAAAGATATTCGCTCCAATGGCCAGTACGAGCATTTTTATAAAAGAGCCCAGCAGGAAGGCGTTATTTTTGTCAAGGGTGATATCACTGATATCAGTGAAAGTGATGGCCAGTTGACCATTGAAGCTGATGATCATACTATGGGCACCAAGTCCGAAGCTGATGAGTTTGATCTGGTGGTACTGGCCAACGGTATGGTTCCCAGTGCTGCACTGGGTGAACTTATAGAAGAGGAAGCTGCCGAAGCAGAAGCCGCTGCTGCTGCTGACGAGCCCAAGGTGACGGTCCCGCCCATTATTAAGTCCAACTTGTTGAATCTGGAATACAGGCAGGGTCCTGAATTGCCGTCCCTAAAATATGGTTTTCCTGATTCACATTATATTTGCTTCCCTTATGAAACCCGGCGTACTGGTATTTATGCCGCTGGTGTGGTAAGAGCTCCTATGGATATGCTTTCGGCCATGGAAGATGCCACCGGCGCTGCACTCAAGGCTATCCAGTGTATAGAATCCACTATGAAGGGTGAGGCGGTGCACCCCCGTTCCGGCGATATGTCCTTCCCGGAATTCAATATGAACCGCTGCACTCAGTGCAAACGGTGTACCGAGGAATGTCCCTTTGGTGCCATTAACGAGGATGCCAAGGCTAATCCGTTGCCCAACCCCACCCGCTGCAGAAGATGCGGTACATGTATGGGTGCTTGCCCCGAGCGGATTATCTCCTTTAAGAACTACTCGGTACCAATGATTGGTAACATGGTCAAGGCTATCGAAGTTCCTGAAGAAGATGAAGAAAAGCCGAGAATCCTTATCTTTGCGTGCGAAAACGATGCCATTCCCGCCCTGGATATGGCAGGTATCAATCGTTTACAGTACAATCCGTGGGTAAGAATTATCCCCGTACGCTGCCTGGGCTCATTGAACCTGGTATGGGTTAACGACGCTATGGCCAAGGGCTTTGACGGCGTATTGTTGATGGGATGCAAACATGGTGATGACTACCAGTGCCACTTTATGAAAGGTAGTGAGCTGGCTGAAATTCGCCTTTCCAAGATATCAGAGACATTAAACAGGCTGGGTCTGGAATCCGAGCGGGTACGTGCAACCACAGTGAATATTATGGATTACGATAAAATCCCGGCCATGCTTGATGACTTTGCCGCCGAGCTAGAGGAATTAGGACCCAACCCGATGAAAGACTTCCAATAGGTAGAAATACTAGGGGAACTATTTTATCTTAGTTTGTTTAGTATCAACCTAGATAGAAAGGACGGCCCGTAATGGCCGTCCTGTACTCCTTTAAAAAAAGGAAAAGGAGCATGCCTTTTGATAGAACAAACTAATAAATTGCCTGAAAAAGTTAAATATGATTTGACATTTGCCAGAGAGATATATAGTTTAGAGAATGGCGCTTATATTAAACAATGTATGCAGTGTGGCATGTGCGCTGTTTCCTGTTCCACCTGTGACATTATGGATTACTCGCCCAGGAAGTTGTTCAATTTAATCAAGCTTGGTAAAAAGGACGAGGTTATGCAGGCCAATACATTTTGGTACTGTACCTCTTGCTGTACCTGCAAGGCACGCTGCCCCAGGGGGATACCTCTGGTTGATGTAATGCATGACCTCAAAAAGTATGCCTTGGATAACGGGTATTGCAATTACCCTCAGGCCGCCTTTTATAAAGCCTTTTGGGCGGAAGTTGCCAGCCGTGGCAGGTCTTTTGAGAGCGGCATAACAGCCCGGTATTTCTTGATTCAGGGCTTAGACGAGGTAATTAAATATATGGATATGAAAGACGTTGGTATTGATATGCTCAAACATAACCGGTTACCTTTTCTGCCGCCGAAAAAAGTTAAGGACCTGGGTAACTTGAAAAAAATTATTCGTAAAGCCCAGGAACTTGCCCAAAGGGAGGCTAGATCATGAGATATAGCTTTTACACTGGTTGTTCCATGGAGGCCACAGCCCAGGCTAATTTAAAATCAATTGAGGCAGTAGCCCATGCTCTTGACCTGCAGCTGGAGGAGATTCCTGATTGGAACTGTTGCGGTGCATCAGTGGCCTCCGGTGTAGTGGGTGACTTTACCCAGCAGGTGATGACCGGGCGTAATCTGGCCATTGCAGAACCCAAGGGATTGGATGTGGTGGTTGGCTGCAGTTCATGTTATTTGACCCTGGCAGTAACTAATAAACGTTTTCAGGAGGATGAGCATTTCAAAGCTAGGGCTAATGAAGCGCTGGCGGCTGGCGGTTACCACTATGACGGTACGCTGCGGGTACGCCAGTTCTTGGAAGTAGTGATCAATGATGTAGGCTTTGAAAAAGTCGCTCAAAGGGTAAAACGTCCCCTTAAAGGGCTTAAAGTAGCTGGCTATGTGGGATGCCAAACCGTACGGGCTATTCCATATGAGTTTGACGATCCCGAATATCCCGTGCTGCTAGACCGGTTGATGGAATCCCTGGGTGCGGTGGCTACCGATTTTCCCATGAAAGCTCGCTGTTGTGGCAGTTCTAACGCTCTTGCGGGAACTGAAATAGTTGTTGATAGCATCCACAAGATCTTTGATTCTGCAGACCGTGGTGGAGCACAAGTTATTGCTACCCCCTGTCCAATGTGCCAGATGAACTTGGACGCATACCAGCGGCGGGTTAATAAAGTGCATGGTACAAATTTTAACATGCCTATCTTGTTTTTCACCCAATTAATGGCCATAGCTTTTGACTTGCCACCGGAAACTTGGGCTCTTAAATATAACATTGTGTCACCGAGTGCTGCTCTGGCATCAATTGGAGTGAGTGCGTAATGATTTGTGCATTTATCGTGCTTGTTAAGCTCCCTTTAAAAAAGAGGGGAGCTTAATTATTTTTTTTGCAGTAATTTGAGATGACAAAAATATTTAAAGTATTATGTATTTTTAAGAAACTGAATTGAACAGTTGGCATTGTTATGATAAAATTAAATATGGTAAGTGTAGTAGTTAGAAAATTCACTTTTGCATTTGATAATGGCAAAATTTTTTTATTTATGATAGTTAAATATTTCACAACATATGAGCATGTTTACCTTAACTAAATAGTTGATATCCTTCAAAATACATAATCGCATGGATAAGATTGTTTGGACAAGGGGGGTAAAACATGAAAGTATTCTAAATACTCAGCTGCTAAATTATACAAATTTAGAAAGCTTTTGCTAACTTAATTTATGCTGCTTAAAAAGGGGGAAGAGATTTGCCTGAGCATCTGCAAGTATATTTTGCAACTGCAACTTTTTTAATCGTTTACGCTATCATAGTATCTGAAAAAATTCACCGTACTGTTATTGCCCTGGTAGGTGCGGCATTAATTGTCGTTACTAAAATTTTGGGGCCTGAAGAAGCGGTGCATCATATCGATTTTAATACCATTGGCCTATTGGTAGGTATGATGATTATTGTGGGTATCACACGCCAGACGGGTATTTTCGAGTTCCTTGCCATTAAGGCAGCCAAAAGCTCAAAGGGAGAGCCTCTAAAAATTATGGCGGCGCTGTCCCTGGTTACGGCTGTTTTGTCAGCACTTTTGGATAATGTCACTACTGTGTTGCTCATTGTCCCGGTGACATTTGCCATTGCCCAAAAACTTAGAATTAATCCTATGCCTATATTAATTGCTGAAATAATTTCGTCCAACATAGGCGGCACCGCCACTTTGATAGGTGACCCGCCCAACATCATGATCGGCAGTGCAACCCACCTGGGTTTCATGGACTTTATCATTAATCTTACCCCAATTGTTGTGGTTATTTATGTAGTTACTCTGACTCTATTGCGCTTTATATATCGTTCTCAACTAATCACCGACCCTCAACGCCAAGCCAAAATAATGGAATTAAACGAGCACGATGAACTTAAAGATATGCAGTTGCTGCGTAAATGTTTGATTGTACTGGCACTTACTATAACCGGATTTGCTTTGCACCAGTATCTACACCTTGAGTCCTCGGTGATTGCCTTGACCGGGGCCAGCTTGCTGCTGCTAATCAGCAAGGAAGACCCGGAACACGCTTTACACGCTGTAGAATGGCCCGTAATATTCTTCTTTATTGGTTTGTTCGTACTAGTGGGCGGCCTTGTTGAAACGGGGGTAATTGCTGCGGTGGCCGCTGCCGCTATGGATATAACGGGCGGTGCCTGGATACCCACCTCTATGTTGATATTGTGGCTTTCTGGTATAGCATCTGCCTTTGTTGATAATATACCATTTGTTGCAACCATGATTCCAATGATTAATGATATGGGTGTATTAATGGGTATAACCGATCCCACAGCTCTTAATTTATTCTGGTGGTCACTGTCCCTGGGTGCTTGCCTGGGTGGGAATGGAACAATAATAGGAGCTTCTGCAAATGTTGTAGTGATCGGAATGTCGGAAAAGCGGGGTATCCATATAACTTTTATGAAATATTTTGTGGTGGCTTTCCCGCTAATGTTGATTTCACTGGTGCTTAGCAGTGCATATATGTTATTATGGCATATTTATCCGGAAACAATAACTATTGTTATAACTCTGGCTTTTGGAGTGCTGGTTGCAGTAGCCGCAATGCCTATTAACAAGGCGCTGGAAAAGAGCGCTGCTAAAAAAGCAAAAAGCGAAACTGCGAATAAATCAGTTTGATAAGTAAAAGGATTCATGCTGCGTGGCATAATTATTTCATCCATAATGTGCCACTACGCAGCATAGAGTTTGATCCGGTTAAGGCACCTCTTGGAGGTGCCTTAAACTCTATGCTTATATATTAACCTATTTACATTGATTTGGTATCAACCGCCAGGTTGCCCATATATGGCATGGTGTTGGGATCCGCTGTATTGGGCATTTGGACATCGCTTATCATTAACCGTGTAATTTCCTTGAATAAATCCGCCCTGCGAATCATCCCTACAATGCGCCCCTTGTCTTTTACCGCCACATCGTCGATATTATTTTGGATCATGAAATATGCTGCTTTAAGCAGGGTATCTTTTATATCAACATAACTTTCAATAGGTCTCATGTATTCAATAACCTGTTTATTGGTGACCTCTGCACAGCGTTCGGTGAAAAGTCCTTCCCAAAAAACAGGCATAGCCCAGACATTGTAACCTTTGGTTCCTCCAAAGATAGTACCCTTTACGTGGTGGGGTTCAATGGCTGCCAGTAGTTCGTTAATACCAAAAATACCCACCATTTCGTTATTTTCCACAACGAAAACGCACTGTCGCCCCGTCCGGGGCTTATTTTTCTGCGGGTTATATGCGTTCATCAGTACCTGGACCGCATCTTTAAGGGTTGCCTTGGCAGATACTGTAGGGTAGTCATACATGGGGATCATAATATCTTGTACTTTCTTTTCGTAGGGATTTTTCATATTAATGCCTCCCTTCGTTTATCACCATATTTTTTATTAAAAGTAGTGACGAAAATATAAACAAAATTATTGTCAAACTACTTAGGTTGTGATATTATTTACAAAAGGAATGGTGTCAAAAACTAATATAAAACATAATGACAAATTTTTAAAAATTTAGTTTTAGTAGATCCACATCGCCTTAATAGCCTGTAGGAAAAATCATGTTAATTTAACGTAATATGCAATGCAATTATGCGTTTGGGGAAGTATGCTTTGACCGGGTGGGGCCGGGTTAAAGCACTTCCCAGAAGCATCTTCTATTTGATTAACACCCCCCTTGATGGTGACAATGTCAGTCAAAAATCCAATTCTTATTTTTAAGGATTATTATATACTATTAGTCAACATAGTGCAATATTTCACATTCAAAAATGAAATAGTTTTTTTGCAGGCCTGTTGTGATTATTTTATGTTATTTGGGACGTAACGGGCTTTATATGTGCAAAACAACTATACGCACCCTTTATTAATGAAAATAAAGGGTGCTGTTTTTTGCCATGGCTTGAAGTATAATAAAAAGTATATCAAATTGATGGTGGATCTATGACGACACGAAAAATTATTGATTTACATCATTTTAAAAATAAAGACAAACCACCCGGATATAGTAGTTCTCCTGTTGGGGGTTCCACAGGTGGTAGTCCTGCGCGTCGGTTTGATGAGCGCAAGTGGCTTATACTAGCCGTATTGCTGCTTATTTTTATCTGTCTGATGCCCACCCCTAGTGGTCTTTCCACTGAAGGGAAATATGCCATTGCTCTGTGGGTATTTGTGGTGGTTTGTTTTTTAACTGAAGCTGTTCCTCTCCCCATGACAGCGATGATTATTGGTTTTTATCAAGTTGTAATGGGTATTGGTACATACAGGGATGTGCCCCGTACTTTTATGGACGACGCCGTTATCTTTATCATGGGCGTGCTTATGATGGGGGCCATGCTTGTTAAGTACAATATACATAATAAGCTGGCTATGTACATGCTTAGAATATCCGGCACTCGTATCGACCGAGTGGTGCTGGGTACGGTGGCATTTTGCGCACTTAGCGCCGGATTTATTACTGAACATGCAACAGTTACGATAATGCTGCCTATAGGCGTTGCCATTGTATCGCTCAGCGGGGGCATAAAAAAGGTGCCAAATCTCGGTAAACTAATGATGCTGGCCATTGCCTATGGGGTAATTATCGGTGGCGTATTTACTCCGTCAGGTGGTGCTCGGAATGCTTTGATGCTAAGCTATTTAAATAGCCTGGGGGTTAGCATGGGTTATGGGCAGTGGATATTGATGGCCTTTCCTTTTACGATGCTGATGATTTTCTTTGTTACATACTGGCTGTTGAGGTTGTTTAAGCCAGAAGTTAATGATTTGGAGGAAGTGTTGGAAAGGATTCAGCATGAAATTGATGCCGGCGGTCCTATGAGTGTTCAGGCAAAACTTGCCTTGGTCATATTCATTGCGGTGGTGATCGGTTGGGTATTGTTTAGTACACAGTTCGGTGTTGGTAATATAGCTATGATGGGGATTGTTGCGGCTGCAATTTTAGGCCTGGTGGATTGGAATTACTTACAGCAAAAAACGCAGTGGGGTGTGGTGCTTCTTTATGCAGGGGCTATCTCTATGGGTAAAATGCTGGTGGCTACTGGTGCGGCGACCTGGTTGGCTACACAGCTTCTTGCTGCTGCCTCCGTTGCTTTTGGGATTACTAAAGGGTTGCCGCTGCTGGCTGTTACCACCGCCATTACGGCGTTTACTACTAATACTATGGCGGACGGCCCCACCGTTGCCTTTCTTGGGCCTGTATTTATTCAAGCAGCTGAATTAGCTGATACCTCTCCCCTGGCCATTGGAGTGGCCACATCACTGGGGTCGGCTTTTTCTTACTTGCTGATAATAGCCACCCCGGCTAATGCCATTGTTTATGGTCTTGGATTCTTAAAGGCCTCTGATTTTTTAAAAGCCGGTGGGTTTTTGTTTATCCTTTCATTTTTTATTGTGGTGGTTGGCCTGGCAGGTATATGGTGGCGCATGCTGGGAATCTGGTAAAAAAAAGTGACAACAATTATACATCAATATAGCATATTTAACTATCTGACAATTACGACTATTTAAATATGACTGGTGAATTATTGCACAAATGCATTTGATGTGGTATATTAAATTTAAATAGATATAATGTTTTCTTAAAGGAAAACATAGCGAGAGGTAGTGTAAAAAAAGTGGTGAAAACCACTGAATCTCAACCTAATGCGTAGCATGCGGTGGTGCCGCGCAAAAATAGATTGGTATAAACTAGGCGCTAAGTTGTTGGTTATATTTTAAATAGTAAGGTGGTGATTCTAATGTTTTTCCGGAAAATAACCAGCCGGAGCAACGGTAAAGAATATACCTACCTAAAATTAATAGAGAATTATAGGGAAGGCGATAAAGTTAAACAACGTGTAATTGCTAATCTTGGGAGTATGGATAAACTGACTCCTGATAAAGTCAACGGATTAATCGCCGGTCTCTCCAAAATATGTGGTGTCGATCACCAGTCCGGCCATTTGGAAACTAAAAAAATTTTGCGCTATGGCGAAGTATTGGCCATACATAAAATTTACGAATTACTGGGAGTCGAAAGAATTATTGAGGAAACTGTAGCCCCGGGCAAGGATTATGAAACAATGAATATATCCCTGTTAGTTGAGTTGATGGCCATAAATCAGATTATTAAACCGCAGCATAAGCAGGCCATTAGTGACTGGTATAAGTGTTTATATTTGCCATCGCTATCAGGGAAAGAATTATCAGCGCATCATTTTTATCGGGCGTTAGATGTGGTAGCAGATTATAAAGAAGAGTTGGAAAGAAATATATTTAACAAACTAACTTCTTTAATGCATATTAATACCGACCTGGCCTTTTGTCGACTTGCCACTGGTATGATTGAACCCGCGCCACGCGAGGAATTGAATTTAACATCCTATGGGAGATACATCCTGGGCGAACCTGAAGAGTATAAGAAAGTTGACTTTGGTTTACTGGTTAGCCGTGACGGTATGCCTCTGGGACACCGTGTTTTGCATGAGTCATCTGAGGATTGGGAATTTAGAAGTATCATGGATTACTTGAAGAAAAGCTTTGGTATTGATAAATGTACCTTTATGGGAGAGCGTAGCGTTATTAATAACCCTAACCTCGAAATTTTAATCGCACATAATTATGATTATATTATTGGTAGTAAATTAATTTCCAAGCCGGACCGTGAAATGTTTAAACTTGAATGGCAAGCGAACAGGCATGAGTTTCAGGAAATATCCGAGGATTTATGGTTCAAAGAAATAAAAAATGGTGACACCCGTTATTTGTTATGCAGTAATCCCATGGGGTCCGAGCAAATGAGGGCCCTGCTTGGTGAAAGACTACATGATATAGAAAATGAATTACAAGTTATTAAAAAGACGGTTCAAGATGGCCGTACCAGTAAGGGAAAACCAGTATTTAATAAAAACTTGCTAGTTTTTAAAGATAATTACTGCCGCAAATATTTTGAATGGCACTATGATGAGTCTACTATGGAGTTTAGTTACCGGCGCAGAGATGACTTGTTGGACCAAGATGGAGTATTAGCTGGATCTTTCCTCCTGGAAACGAATAATAATTTCCTCAGGGGGGAAGAGATAATTAAAGCTTATACCGGCCTTGCTCTTTTATCTGACTCATTTCGTGAAATAAAAAACTTTGAACCCTGGGAAAACTTACTGCATGCAGAGCTTAAAGTATCAGCTAATATATTCATTTGCGTTCTTGCTGCCATAATTGAAAAAACGATGGAAATATTAATGCGCCAGGCAGGATTAACTTTGGATATGCGCCAAGCGTTGCTTTTGCTTGAAGATATTAAAATAGTAATTAGTCAATTAGACGATCAAGAGCTTAAATCAGTAACAAATATCTCCCAATATCAGGAAGATATATTTAACGCTATTGGTTTGTTTAAAGAACAGCGTACTATAGTTTAAATATATCTAATCAGCCTAATGGAACAGTTGTCTTTTTATGGCAACTGTTTTTTTTTGGCTGTGCTTGTGCAATTCTTCTCAAGAATCAAAAATAATAAATTTTTAACATTAACATTTGACAACATATTAACACAATGTAACCAGTTAATTCAATAGTTTTTTAAAAAAAATTTTGTCACTGTCGCTTGTCACCACTTTGACATTTTATGAGGAGCAATCTGATGCTGGTTTGAGGATTTATTGGCGGGGATGTTTTCTTGAGCTATGTCTGATATTATAATGATAACGCTAATAAAACATAAAGGGGGGAATGTTGTTGGGGGGATTAAGGCGATCCATATTATTTATAGGATTGGCCGCTTTTATTGCAGGGATTATGTTTGCCGGGGGCTGTCAACTGGTAAATGATCTAAAAGGGGATAGCAATGCAATAGAAAATGTTTTGCCAGGTAATCGGGCAAATGCAGAGCAGGTTGCGCCGGGGGTGAACGCAGGTACCATAGCGGATATTGTTAATGATACCGGGCCAGCAGTGGTTAAAATAAATGTGGAAAAAATAAGCCAGGGAATGCGTAATAATTCATTGTTTAGTGACCCCTTTTTCCGTTACTTCTTTGGTTCTCAAGGAGAGCAACCGCGCACGGAGAGTGGTGTGGGGTCGGGGTTTATTATTTCACCTGAAGGCTATATTTTGACAAACGAGCATGTTGTAGCTGGTGCTGATAGAATTACGGTGGTGATGCAAGAAGATAACAAGGAGTATGTTGCCAGCTTGGTTGGTGCGGATTACGATTTTGATTTGGCTGTTCTAAAAATAGAGGCCGGGAATAGTTTGCCACATTTAAAGCTGGGTGACTCCGGTGATATTAAGGTTGGTAACTGGGTAATTGCCATCGGCAATCCATATGGTTTTGATCATACTGTCACTGTTGGTGTGATTAGCGCCAAGGGTAGGCCAGTGCCGGTCGAGGGAAGGTATTATAAGAACCTGCTCCAGACAGATGCTGCTATAAACCCTGGTAATAGCGGTGGCCCTCTGCTGGACTTGCACGGCGAAGTAATTGGTATAAACACAGCGGTGGCCCAGGCCCAGGGGATTGGTTTTGCCATACCCACCAGTACTGTAGATGACGTACTGGTGGAGTTAATAGAGAAGGGCAAGGTAATCAGGCCGTGGCTGGGTATCCAGATGCATGATTTGACTCCGGATTTGGTGGAATACTATGGTTTGGATAGCGCTGAAGGTGTCGTGGTGGTCGGCGTTGTAGTTGGCAGTCCTGCTGCAAAAGCCGGTTTGCTCCAGGGTGATATTATTTTGGGTATAGATAAAAAGCCTGTTCAAAATTCCGAGCAGCTGGCAGGGGAGATTGAAAAGGCAGATATAGGACAAAAAATACAGCTTAGGGTGTTGCGTGAGCAAAGGGCTATTTATGTTGACGTGCAGGTGGGGGAAAAACCGACCCAGTATCAGTAGACTTGAAAAACGCAAACAAGCCAATGAGTATATAATGTAATATTCAAAGTAAGCATTATTGCCGTGGCTTAAATTAAAAAACCTCCGGCTTATACCGGAGGTTTTTGTTTAGCAATCCAGTTTTTTAGCTCTTTACGCATTAATTTGCCGGATGACGTTTTGGGCAGATTATCTACAAAACGAAAATAGCGAGGTATTTTATATTTTGATATTTTATCCTTGCAAAATTCTTTCATTTTCAACTCATCTAATTCGTAATTTTCTCTGGGCATTATATAGGCCAGCACTTCTTCTCCCATTACTGCGTCCGGCACACCTACTACGGCAACTTCAAATATGCCAGGGTGTTCGTATAGTACTTCTTCAACCTCGTGGGGATTAATATTTATACCACCGCGTATGATAAGATCCTTTTTTCGGTCTACTAGGTAAAGATAGCCATCCTGATCTTCATATGCCAGATCTCCGGTGTGAAACCAACCATTACGCAGTGCCCAGCGGGTTTCTTCTTCCCGGTTTAAAAACCCTTTCATTACGTTGGGACCACGTACAACAATTTCGCCCACCTGGCCTTGGGGAACCTCCCGGTCTTCGTAATCAAATATTTTCACTTCCACGCCTGGTATGGGTTTTCCTATAGAACCTTTTTTCCCTGATTTGTTAATAAAGTTTAGTGTTACCACTGGGGATGTTTCAGTTAAGCCGTAACCTTCAGTAAGATAGATATTAAGCTTTGATACCAGGGATTCATAAAGATCCGGTGGCATGCTGGCAGAGCCACAGAGCGCTATACGCAGTGAGCTGGTATCATATTTGTCCAACTCCGGGTACTTGAGCATCAGGCTGTACATTGTTGGTGGGCCGAAAAAGAAGGTAATTTTTTCTTCATCAATAGCCCGTAGCACCTCTTCCGCACCTCTCCAACCTTCCTGTATTACAAGGGTACCTCCTGAAATAATAGTACTATTCATGACACAGGTTTGTGGTCCCGCATGGTAAGCTTGCGCTGTTAAAAGAGCGCGATCCGCCGGGCTTAAAGAACAAGCCTGGGAGAATGTCAGTGCATTGCTGTAAAGATTGTAATTTGTAAGCATTACTCCCTTGGGTTTGCCGGTCATTCCGGCAATATACATGATTTCAGTTACATCTTCGCGATTATATTTTACTTCCTGAAAGGCATTAATGCTTTTATCGCTAATTTGATCGAATGTTTTTATGTCTTCATTAAGTGAATCGCAGCTATTTACAATGATACCCGCAGGTATATTTATGGATTGTCTAATATTATCAAACAATTCCTGCCTTTCCGGACAGGTTATAACGGCGGTAGGCATGCAATCCTTAATGATTACACCCATTTCATTGATGGTATACTGGGGATTGACTGGTACCACAATACCCTTCATGCGCATAATAGCATAGTATGCAATGACAAATTCCGGGCAATTGCGCATAGCCAGCAGCACCCGGTCACCTGTTTTTATGCCCAGTTGCTGGAAACCACTGGCCAATTGGCTGACCCGGGTATCTAGCTGAGCGTAAGTCATCCTCTGGTTTTTGAATACTATTGCCTCTTGACCCGGGGAAACCCGAGCAATTTCTGCAAGCCTCATAGGCAGGTTCATACGGATACCCTCCTTATTATGCCGGAGATAGTGGTTAACGACTTGTCCTGTTATATATAAAACAATTATAATTCACTTTTGTCTTTCATCACATACAATATGATTCTCTATAATAGTGTAGAAATCCTTCTTTATTAAGAGATTGTTTATACTGTTCATAAATGCTCAAGGCCATATATAATTGGAGCATTCGCCGGTACCTTGGTTTCCAAATTTCCCTTACCCCATTGGCCATTCTCTTTGTATCCACTTAGTGGAAACTCACCCAATTTAACATTATTATAACTAAGGAAAAATTGTTTGCTTGCTAATTAAAAGATATCGGTTAACCGTTCCAATTTGCTGTGTCTATTGAATAATTTTAATCAATTCGTTTTTTGCCTTCGGTAATTGTGATTTAGTAAATACTGTGTTATATTATTCCTAGGTGTTTTGTGATAAAAATAACATAATTGCTGGCATTAGAAATGAACATGTTCTAATTTTTTATTATATTAATAGAGAGCGGTTTATATTCTGCACCCATCGGTTTTGAATAGGTAATAATTAAAAGGGGTGCATATAATGCATTTTTTTCGTGTATCCAGCCTAAAAACACAGTTATTGATAATTATTCTGCTAGCCATGCTGGTGCCGGCGGCAGCAATGCTTTACGACATTTTTATTGCCACTAAAACCGACGATGTACTAATAAATGAAACAGAACAAAAGCTAATTCAGATCACGAATTTAATTAACGAACAAATGCAGAGAGAAATAAATATAAGTGATGAAATAAGGTGCGCCACACTTTCTGATATTTTTAATTCGGTTGTCGTGCCGTTAATTGAGCATTACCCCGGGGTGCGCATTTGTTTGTATGAAAGAGAGACCGATAATATAATAATATATGGCCATCTTCATGAGTTTGGGGCACGCCTGCCCGAAGAAAAAAAAGAACGTGAAAGGCGTATCTATAACGAAACTCAGGCTGGTATCGCCTCCGTTCTGTCCAGTGGCACACCCATTACCAGATTGGGTAAAACTTATGACGACAGATTTTTGGAACACCTGGTACCTATAAAAAATAATAATTCTGAGGTAATTGCCGTAATCTGGACCGAGCAAATGATGCACCCTATTTTTGCTCAAAGTTCCCGGGTACGCTTGGTACTTAGATATATTATATTTTGCGTTTTTGGCATTGGTGTTGCCGTTACGTTATTTACCATTTCCGGAATTGTTAATCGTATCCGCATTATTAAAGATGGCATTATAAAAATGGAGAAAAATTTAAATAATAGGTTACCCGAAATGTCCGGTGAAATGGGGCATGTTGCTGCGGCAATCAATGAAATGGCGCAGGTACTGGCTGAGAAGGAACAATTAATTGATCAGTACAGGCGCTCGGAAAATTTAATGTCCATGGGGCGCACTATTACTGAAATCGCTCATGAACTGCGCGCGCCGGTTAGTGTAATTCAGGCTACTGCCCAGGCCATGGAAATAAATATCAAGGATACCCAGTTAAAGGATTACGTGGAAAGAATTGAGCAGCAGGTAGAGCGCCATAATAAACTCATTAATGAAATTCTCGACTTTGGCCGCCCTGATCCAGGCACCATGGAACCTCTTGATATAAATGATTTAGTAAACTCTGTGCTTACAACCATGGAGCCCTTGTTTTCTAAAGCGGATATCATGCTGGAGTTCAAAACCACGGCACAAACACCGTTAATTATTAGTGGAAACGCTGAAAAGCTTAAACAAGTGTTCATTAATCTAAGCTTGAATGCCCTGGATGCCATGCAACAACATGGAACATTAACCATCCAGACATACAGTAAAGACGGGTATGCGCTGGTTTCGGTCCGTGATACGGGAGAAGGAATAGCACCGGAAGATTTACCCAACATTTTTGAACCGTTTTATACGAAAAAAGCAAGGGGAAGCGGTTTGGGACTGGCGATAAGCAAGCGGATCATTCAAATCCACGGCGGTATAATTGATGCAAAAAGTGAAGCTGGAAGCGGAAGTATATTTACTATGCGTTTACCGCTGCAGCAAATTTGTAATGCCCCGGAACAAGATTAAGCTTTAAATACTTGGAAGATATCTACTTCCAAGTATTTAAAACTTTAGAAATTAGTGGGGTTCAGGTTTCTTTGTATTCCGTCTTACTCGAATCTGTTTTTCCATCTAACTTAAAGTTTTTTATGTCTTCATATATTAATACCGGTTGGCCATTCTCCACACGTATTCTTATATCTCCAAATTCAAGATGCCTTAAAAAGCGTATCAACTGCTTTTCGCGATTTGTTAAAGGTTTGGCTTTACCGGATTCTGACGACATGCAATTTACACCCCTTCCGTAATGTTATCTTCCGGGAATATTTTTTGAATCGTTTCTTTTAATCTAGGGATTTGCACCGGTTTTGTAATATAACCGGTAGCTCCCTTTTCAATTGCTTGCAAAGCTATCGACAGCGAACTATAACCCGTCATAATCAAAACGGGTACTTCTAAATTTTTCTGTCTGATTTGTTGTAATACATCCAAGCCATTTGTATCTTGCATTTTTATATCTAATAAAATTAAATCAATCTGATAAGCATCAAATAGTGCCAGGCCGTCGGAACCGCTGGTGGCTGTCAATATATCACGGTTTTCGTGCTCCAGCGCTTTTTTTAGTGCCCAACACATTCCTTCATCGTCATCTATAATTAAAAATCTTTTCATTTTCTTCCCTCCTGTTTGAAGGTATACTACTTAAAATTAAATTAAATTAAATTGAATTGAATTAACTATATAAGGTGACTACTTTAGCCTGTCAAAGGGCCCGAGGTGCTTCTTGTGGATAAGTTGGAAGGTCGATCATCAAGCTTAAAAGTCCTGATAGCCTCGCAAATCAACACCGGTTTGCCATTTTCTATTCGAACCCTTACTTCACCCCAGCCAATTGCCCTTAAAAATTTTATTAACTGCTTTTCTGTATTGCTTAAAGGCACTAAAAACCCCCTCCTTTATAAACAAATATTGAAAAAAATGATTTGTGATATATATCACATAATTACATTATATTATAAGCCGGTCAAAATAACCATAGCTAAATAGCTAAAATGATGGCCAAGGAGAAAATGTGGAGTTATAATATTAAAAAGAAGTATTACAATTACTTTAGTATATATAGCTATCTCGTTTGATATCTGCTTCACCACTTATTAACTGCTGGTGGAAAGGGGCGACGTTTAATGAAAAAGTTGAAAAGAATTGTGGTTTGGGTGGCCATTGCCGGTATTATTCTGTTCTTTTTGCAATACTTAAGATAACCAATTATTGTCATTGGTCGCTAAGACGTGGCGTGATTGCACCCTTACGGGTTTTTTTACCTGGAATTAGGTATCATTAGGGCATAAAGGTACGTAAAAAATGAACCTTGACAATACTATCTAACTGTGTTAAGAATATTCTAATAATTCATATAATATACAGAGGGGATGGATATATTAAAGTGACAGCCAGTGAAATATCTGGCTGATGTAAACAGTTTAAAAGAGTTTTACAATCACCCGGAAAGGGGGTGAGAACAAATATGAATGGACCTATAAGAATTATGGATATTATGAGACATCCTGATAATTACCCAACTGTATCATTAGGGCAATCAATACAACAGGCTTGGGAAATTATAACCTCCTTTTATTACAACAATTCAGGTGTTTCATGCACCGGTGAACGAATGGCCCTGGTGGTGGATGAAGAAAATCAATTTACTGGTTTGATAAGCCTGGAATCCTTTCATCAGAGCACAGATCCGTGGGTACACAACGTTATCTCCAGAACGTCCGTGCGTATTTTAGAAAATGAATGCGACGAGATAACCTCCAGTTTATTACCGCATCGTAAATTAGAAGATATTATGATACCGGTGGATAAAATAGCATTAAAAAGCACCGACACAGCCAGTAAAGCTTTCTCCATACTATGTGACAATAACGTTGGTACGCTTCCAGTGCTAAATATATTCAGGCAAATAATTGGTATAGTACAGGCGGGCGATGTTTTTCACGCTCTTGGATTGGGATCCAGCTTTTTAAAACAGGCATTTATGAGTTATGATTATCAACGTTACGGTTTGTTTGACGATTATTATGTAGATTTCCTCGAAGAGCTAGAAAAAAAGAATGGAGCCCCACAAGGGACTCTATAAAATGTGTTAGACAAAGATTTTAAAACTTTTAACAGAGATGGCCGGGCCGCGAACCCGGTCATCCCGCACTTAATGACTTTTTCCTTCTCATGAGGTTATAGTAATTAATCGCCGCAGTGTTCCTTTATTTACATGCCAGGCCAGGGAAGCAGGTTCCAGTAACCGAAGAAGCAGAATCCCCAAGTCACAATCAGACTTATAATTACAGCGCCAAATCCATATTTTATGAAATCCGTCACTGTAATTAAATGTGCACCTGTTTCAGGGTCTCTGGCCATGGTATAGGCAATGGCGTTATTGACCGTGCCCACGATCATGATATGGGCAAATGATGAGGTAAATGAGCACGCCAACCCAATCTTCCATAGATGTACTCCGCCAATATCCGCCATCGGCAGCACCACCGGGCCAATAGCCCCCACCGTGGCACCATCACTCATAAAGTTGGTAATAATCACTGTCATTAAGCTAACCGCCATAATGATCCATTGCCCGTCGGTCATAAAATCGGGCAGTACATCCAGGAAAGCCCTGGCCAGCCACAAAGCTCCCCCGGTTTTATCCAGGGCCACCCCCATGGCACAAGCCGCTGCATATAGCAGCACCACGTCCATGGCCACCCTGCGTTGCAAATCCTGCCAGGTAACCACCCTGGACAGCAGCATAGCCACGACAATAATTATGGTAGTTCCACCAAGTCCTAAGGTGCCACTGAAGAATACCCACAATATCACCAGTGCGGCAAACAGTATAGCCATGCGTAACTCTTTACCTTTAATCGGCCCCATTTCACTGACGTTTTCCTTCATTGCCTTGGCAATATTAAAATCTTTGGCAATGGAATTGCGTCCCAGCATGAAGTACATGTAGGCACCCATGGCAAGTGCTAACACTGGCACCAGGGGTAGGCCGTACATCATCCACTGAGTAAAGTTCATGGGCATATCGTAGCCATTGAAGTAGCCTATCATCACTGCCGAGCGACCGCCCACCGCCGGTGAACCGGAACCACCCACGTTGGCCGCAAAACAAATGCCAATAAACAACAGAACGGCTAATTTTTTATCAAACTTCACACCGGCTTTCTTACAAGCCTGCATATAAACAACCAGTAAGATCGGGCACATAATTGCCACCAGGGCGTGTTCGGAAAAGAATCCGGCCAATACTGCCAGCAGAGGGAAAAATATAAAGCAGAAGCTTTTTAATCCACCTATTCTCCCCAGGAGTAGATAGCCAATGCGTTTATCCAGGCCTGAAATTGAGACCCCTGCCGCTACACAAAGTACGCCTCCGATAAAGAACACTGCGTCTTTCATATATGCCTGGGATATTCTATCAATGGGCAATATCATAAAGATGTAAAGTATAACAGCTACCAGGAAGTTGGTGGCCCCAAGAGGTATTGCTTCAGTGCCCCAAAGTAAAGCCACGCTCAACAAAAGCCCTACGGTTATTTTTGCTCTTTGGCCCACCTGTTCGGCAGTTAGGGCATCTTCGCTTTTGACATATTTATTATAAGAATCTACATAAGTGGTGGTTCCCGATTCCAGTTTGGATCCCAGTGGTGTTTCCTCGGTCATTAAACCGATCATGCTTTCGGGAACGGGAATTAAGACCATGGTTAGAAAAAAGGCTAATAAGAGCAAGCATATAAGGGGTTTGTTCCCTGGTATACCAGCCCACCAGGCCCAGGATCCTACTTTTGCCTGTTGTTGAACAATTACTGTTCCCTCTGACATTTGCACCGACCTCCTTTAACCTTTAATAAATGAGTTTAGTAATTAATAATTAAGCCAAATAAATAGTTTTGATGCTTAACTTCCAACCGATTCCGCAACGCCATGTATTCATATTAATTTTAGTATTACCCCCCCCTTTCTCTAAGATTTTATTTTGACATTCAGCATGATCATGATGCAATTGATTAGCAAATTAGGTTAACACCCGATTGGCAGGTATACCTTTAGGCTTTTTTCTGACTGGCACTGATACGGGATCATCCTCCAGCCTAAACGTTTTAATGGCTTCATATATTAATACAGGCTGCCCGTTTTCCACTCTTATTCTTATTTCTCCCCAACCAAGTTGCCTGATGAATATAATTAATTGTTTTTCCCGGTGAGACAAATTTTTAGTGTTTCCGGTATCCCGATGCATTATTTAATCCCCCCCACCTGGTTTATAGGTTTATATTGACTGCTATATATATCCCTAAAAACTAGCTTTCAGCTAAAACAAAAGGCCGGTTATCCCTGCTTACTTTTCCTTAAAGCAGAGATAACCGGCCTATCGTTGTTCGATTTAGCCGATTGAATATATTAAAATTTAATAACTTTATATTTGTATACATAATTCATTTGTGAATAATGTAACAAATAATTTTCTCTGTGTCAACCGGTTTTTTTAAATTTATAATTTAATTTTTCGTTAAAATAAGTATTGACATATAATTAATTCCTTGTTACTATGTATAAAAAATAAATTTGGTTTTAAAAGCATCGCCGAATCGAACAACGATAGGCTGGCTATATTTCGTAGCCAGCCTATTATTTTTTTGTCGGGCCCAACTTTAATTTATATGACTCACGGCATGCAAAATTATGGAGAGTTGTTTTGAAAAACATGATGACAAATAGTGCAATGTGTAAAACAAGAAGTGCAGCTTGTAAGTATTATCTAAAAAAATACTTGCAAACAAATGTGGTGACAAGGTAAAATATAAAAAAGAATCATTAAGTATTTTAAAAGTTGGACAATCAAAAATATGAAGGACCCTGATTGTGAAACGTTGGACTATACTTAAAGTGTTTTGGGTTTGCAAAATCTGCTTTTCGGCATGAAACTAGTACGTAATTTTAAAAACTGGTTATTATATATGCAAGGGTGGTGAGTAAAAATGTCAAGTATATCCCATGCAGATAACCATAGTATTAATTTGGGAGCACCAAGTTTTGTGCAGCGGTTTATAAAGTCGTTGGAAGGCTTTTTCAGAACAACATGTACCACACGGCAGGCTCGCATTTGGCACGGCAGATTTTCTTACCCCCTGATACCCAATACATCTATAAGAAACTTTCACAACATGCCCCGTGTAACAACGATCGATGCCGGTGAATGCTACATATGCATATTTGATGAGGTCGGGTACCAGGGAAATTACCAGATAATCGGACCCGGGGAAAAAGCCCAGCTAACCGGTTGTAGCTCAATTGTGGTCAGCAGCCAAAAAATCTCCGTGGCCTCGGTGATGCAAAACTCCAGGCCTCCCGTGGGGTACTGGGAGATGGATGGTCCAACTTACTTAGCGCGCTTTTCTTCCGGTTACCGCTATGCATAATAGTTAATAGTAATCAAATAGGGTTAAAGAGAAAAAATAGATTTAAAAATATAGATAAAAAAACTGCCAACAATTATGCTGGCAGTATAAGTAGCGAGAGGGAACCGGGCTTTGCCCGGTTTCGTTATGCTTGCACCTTTTTGGCTGACTTGGATGCGGTGATACCAAAGCCATCAGCCAGGAAGTAGATTGAGAATCCGTACCACAGGGTATACACCAGGTAGAAGGCCAGCAGTAGGAAAACAGCTACTGTATAGTCCGCGACTTTCTTGGGTTCAATACCATAGTAATTATAAGAGGGTTCCAGCGCTTTTTTCATGACGCTTTGGATAGCAGCGGATTCAGGGAACATTCCCTGCTTATCCAGTGCGCCGCTCATGGCCTTAAGTGAAGTGTACCAGCCATAGGATGCAGTCCGGGCGTCAACACCGTAATTGTTGGCAATCTTATCGCCCTGGTTATTGTACATAGCATCGCTGTCGGTGATGGACGCAGTAAAGATGTTGCCGAGATCGCCTTTAATAGTCACTTCGTTGCCGTTAATATCTACGTTAGCTCCGGTAGGGGTGTAGAGTTTTTCCCACATTTGGGCTTGTGTGCTGTCTGCCGCCACGATAGTCACGTTAACTTCATGGCCAGCCATCTTTTCCGCCTTCACCATTTCTTCACTAATAAAGTAAGCTGAGCCTTTGGAAAGCGAGTTGAACATATCATCGGCATATTCAAGACCATTTCGGCCATCTCCGAAAGAAGGGGACATGATAAAGGCGAATACAGCTACAAAGGATACCAAAAGCACCAATCCCAGGGTGAATGTTTTCTTATTGGTTATCATGAAGTCATTCCCCCTTTCCATTAGATGCCATTGCTGCCTCTTCACGCAGCCTGGGTACGCTCTTAATAAATACTGCTATTACCCAGGCGGCAAATATTCCCACAATGGCAAAGAAGATAACTGCACCAATTTGAGCAATAATACTAGCAGTTTGCGAGCTTATGGAAATATAACCCATTTGCTGTAAGTTGTTGGGCATATCAAACAACCTGTTGACAAAGCCCGCCAGGATGGTGATAGCATAAAAACCGTTAATTGTAGCACCCGATACAACCTTGGTGGTCATGGCACCAACTTGAATGCCCAGCAGGGATCCAACCAACATGCCCATGGCCAGAGTGTAGAACACGTAACCGTATATGGCATATTGGGTAATGGCACCAAAGCCTGCAGTAAAGATAATTTGCAGTATGTCAGTACCCACAGTGGTAAAGGAGGATACGCCCAGACCATATACGAACATGGGGAAGGTTAAAAAGCCGCCGCCTACTCCCATGATAGCTGCCATGAAACCTACGATGGCACCGCAGATGGCCACGAACACACCGGAAATTTTTTTGCCGCCGGGATGAATATCTTCATCAAAGGTAATCATGGGCGGAATCTTGACGGACTGCATCTTTCTTGCTGCACTGGTGAGATCAGTGGATCCTCCTCCGCCGTGGGCATCTACAGAATGCCCGGACTTTCTGGTTCTAAAGAAGTCGTTCAATGCGTAGATGGCTAAAAATCCAAGCATGATTACGTATACTGTATTAATTACAAATCCACTTAGTACAGGGTTTATGGTAAAAAGTGCCCGGTTAAGCATACCGCCGCCGGTAACCCCCAGTAGTGAGCCGCACAAAAATGCTATTGCTAAACCAACGTGGACGTTACCTAATTTTTTGTGCACAACTGTGCCCATTATAGACTTGGCGAAAATATGGAATTGGTCTGTACCTACGGCCATAATTCCCTTAACACCCATGGTCATCAGTGCGGGGGTAATGATAAATCCACCACCGGCGCCGACACATCCCGTGATTAGACCTGCGGCAAGCCCCACCAATATTGAACCATAAAAAATGGTCGGGTTATAGTATGAAGGACCGTAGGCTGACTTGCCCCCAAGCACTTCCGGCAATCCACTTCCGCCTGCGGCATGAGCAATGGCCGGGATAATTACGGGCAGCAGCATTACAAATAGTAGCATGACCCTTTTGCGATCTCTTAATATCGCGTTGGAGTTTGCTATTTCCCACTGGGCATATGATCTTGATGCCTGCATTATGCCCTCGTAGATTTTCCTCATGGGTTCGCCCCCTTTTTTTAGACGATTTGACTGAGCATAAGCTACTGATAATGACATTTTTCTTTATATGCAAAGTTGGTATACTGTGGTATCTACTCCGGGGTCAAGGGGTCCCCGGGGTAATGACAAAAATCTTTATGAATTAAATGCATTAGCCCGGTATTTGATTGACTTGCGTTGGTGAAATATTTCACAAATGTAGTGAAAAAAAATGTTCTTTTTTCTTAAGCTATTCAATTATCACTTCCCTTCCGGGGTTAGTACGTTATTATCCTTGTTCATACCTCCTTTATGTGATAATTTTTTGCTTAATTATCCATGGGTTTTGTGATGTTGGCGTTTGTGAAATAAGTAACTAATAATTTAATCTGCTTAATATTAAGTATATATATGTCACTACATTTGTCAATAGTTATTTGTAAAGTTTTTCACAATCAAAGTAATTATTTTTAGCTTCTTGTCAGGCCGTTTTTATACTGTCTTGCAGTGCCTTATGTAGTAAGATATACTTTTTTTAAGCATGCTAACGATCTTTTATGTTTGAATCGTTGGATAATAGAAACAATTTTCGGAGGGGATATATGGTGCATATTGAGCAGGGTCCAATCAGGCCGCCCAGTGAGGCATCCAGTTTACTTATCAGAGTAACCAGAAACTGTCCCTGGAACAGGTGTGCTTTTTGCAAAACCTACAAGGGCAAGCAGTTTAGCAGGCGTTCGGTTGAGGAAATTAAACGGGACATAGATACACTGGCCACGGTTACTGAGCAGGTAAAGCAAATTTCATGGGATAAGGGATGGAGCGGCAGAGTAAACGGGCAGGTGGTTAGCGAGGCAGGCTCGCGTTACGGCCATTTACATTACCATGTTGCCCAGTGGCTGTATTATGGTGGTAAAAATGTTTTTTTACAGGATGCCAATTCACTAATATTAAAAACCACTGAATTAGTGCATATTATTCAATATGTACGCAATACCTTACCCTCGGTGGAAAGGTTAACTACCTATGCTAGAGCTGATACGGCGTCCAGAAAGAGTACAGATGAATTGCTTGAGCTGAGAGAGGCCGGTCTGGCAAGGATACACATGGGTATGGAATCGGGATCAGATATAGTATTGAAAATGATTCAAAAGGGTACTACTGCCAAACAATTAATTGAAGCGGGTCAAAAGATTAGGGCTGCGGGTATATCCCTATGCTGGTACATTATGCCGGGCTTGGGGGGCAGGGAGTACTCCCGGGAACATGCTCTGGGAACCGCTGCCGTGATTAACCAGGGGAACCCGGATTATATGCGCTTTAGAACACTGTCGGTGATTAAAAATACGCCGCTGCACGAGATGATGCAAAAGGGCGATTTTACGCCACTGGATGAAGATGAAGTAATCGAAGAGCAGCGGCTACTGCTTGCATCGTTGGAAGGGGTAAATACAACGGTGGTTAGTGACCATATATTAAATTTGCTGCAGGAACTGGAGGGTACCCTGCCCGCTGACCGTGACAAGATGCTAGGCATTATTGATCGCTACCTGAACATGACCCTGAAGGAAAAAGCCAATTTTCAGCTGGGCAGGCGGGCCGGTATTTATGCAACTATGAATGATATGCAGGACCAAAACAGGTATTTATATGTGGAAAAGTTACTTTCAAATATAGAGAGCCCTGAGCAGCTAAAGATAGCGCTGGCCAGAATGCGCCGCCAATTTGTATAGTACCGTATGCCGGTGACAAAACCACGATTGAATATCCACGGTGGGAAGGATGATGGCTTTGTCCAACGAAAAGGGACAGGATAGGGAAAATGGGCCTAAAAAGATAGTTATTGGTAAGCTGGCTGTTGACCCTATATTTTTATTAATATTTTTATTCTTTACAGCCTGCTCACTGCTTTTGTTTTTTATATTATGGCTTGCCGGTTGATTTGAAACTGGTACCGGGTGTTGAAAGTTGAAAGGTTGGACAGGGATTATAGGTCAAGATGCAAGTTTTAATTAAAATCAGGATTTAAGTGAAATATTAAAACTTTAAAGTGCAAATAAATTGCATATCATAGACCCCGTTTGGCTAAACTATTTTAGTTACCAAACGGGTTTCTTATTATTAAATCTCTATGCCGCATCGCGGCGAAACTGAGAATGAAAATAGCCAGTAGCCAGCATAATCCATGTTCTTATTAAGGTAAATATAACCGTGTTCAGCTTGTGGTTAAATTATTAGTTGCACCATTGGCGAATTTCTTTGCCTACAAAGATGGGGAGATTTAATGAAATTTAATATGAAATACGGGCGTGGTGATCTTTGCCTGGAGCTGCCTGATGATCATGTGCGAGCCGTTGTTAAACCCTGTTTTCCCCTGGTTAGCGATCCCGGGTCATTAATAGAAGCGGCTTTGCGAAATCCCATAGCTTCGCCGGGACTGGCCGGAGTGATAAAAAACAAACGCCCGGAGAGGGTGGTGATAGTGGTAAACGATCATACTCGACCCACTCCATACCATTATCTTCTGCCGCCTTTACTGAAGGATTTGACAGAAGCCGGGGTTGATCAAAGCACTGTTACCTTTCTTGTGGCTACTGGTGCGCACCGGAGCAATACAAATGATGAACATAACGATTCCCTGGGGGCAGCGGTGCAAGGATACAAAGTCATCAATCACGACTGCCGGGGCAAGCTTGCTCGTCTGGGTATGCTTAGCAACGGGTGCATGCTTGAAGTTAACCCCCTGGTTGCCGGGGCGGATTTAGTTATTTTGACCGGGCTGGTAGCGCCCCACGAGTTGGCAGGTTTTTCAGGGGGGCGTAAATCAATTTTGCCGGGGGTGGCGGGAATTGAGGCCGTGACAGCTAATCATGCCCTGCTTTCTGCCGGGGGGATTGGTGCTGGAAAACTGGATGGCAACCCGGTGCATCGTATTATGATGGAGGCATTGAAAGCTGTGCGGCCGGATTTTATTATCAATGTTGTGGCGGATAGCGAACAAAGACCAGTGCACGTAGTGGCGGGCGATCCCGAAAAGGCCTGGATGGCAGGAGTTGAGCTATGTCGGAAGGCAGTGAAGGTGGGTGGTGAAAAGCTGTCGAAGATTGGCCTGGCAAGTGCTGGTGGGCATCCCCGGGACATTAATTTATATCAGTCCATTAAATCGATGCGTAATGCGTCCAAACTGATTTCCAGCGGTGGAACACTGGTGATTTGTGCTGAGTGCCCCCAGGGGGTCGGCCACAGGGTGCTGGAAAACTGGGCCAACGATGCTAAAACCCCCCGGGATATGACTGACCGGCTGAAAAAAGGATTTGTATTGGGCGGCCATAAGGCCCACCTTTTGGCTGAGCTGGTCGAAAGAATTTCTGTAATATTAATTTCTTCGATGCCCGGGCACTTGGTACGTAAATTTTTCATGACACCAGCTGTGGATTTTAATGATGCGTTAATGCAGGTTATTCACAAATACGGCGATAATTATCAAGCAATAGTTATGCCTGAGGCGGCATTAATAATGCCTGAAAATTAAAATAAACAAATTTCTGCTTGAGTATAAAAAGAGATAATTAATTGTGCCAATTGTTAATTAAGGGGGAACGCATTTTAAAGCGATCCCCCTTAATTATATAACGTAGCTTGATATCTTATAAAGAAGCTAAGATCCGTAGTCTTTTAATCGCAACCTACTGATGATACTGGGTGTTCAATCACAATGTGCCTCATTAGTGCTAACTGTTGTAGATTATTCCTATTAGATATTCATGATTGAGTTTTATTTTATTATCTATTACTGCCCTGGGTGGCGGGATACTGCCAGCAGGTAAATTTCCTGCTCGCCTTTGGCGTTATTCAATTCTTTTTCCGCGCTGACCAAGCGATTTAGTTGTTCTTCGCTTAGACTTGCTGCTTCCATTCCCTTGGTATCGATATTTGCCATTCCAATTTCCTCCTTTGTTTATTTTTACATTGTTATTTAGCCATTTTCTGACCAGTGTTGCTATGCTAGATAATATTTTTACCAGATCGAGTTTTTTTATTAACTTTTTGGATTAATTATTGACCAGGCTGTCCCTTGAAAATATAATATAAATGAGAACGGTTTTCTTTATCAATGACTGGAGGATGTTTATGATGACCCTGGATAAAGTAAGGCGAGGCGACATGATAAAAATTGTGTCTATTGGCAGCGCCGGGATCAAGGAAAACGCTTTGCGCATGGGCATCAATGAGGGGGCAGTTTTAACCTGCGCTGAGGTAATACCCGCCGGTCCGGTAGTGCTGGGCAAGCACAGGCAGGAAATAGCCATTGGCCGAAACCTGGCACGGAGTATCAATGTTGAGTTATTGGCCCGGGTCGGGGAGGCCAGGTCGGTGAATTCCAAACTTTCTGGTGAACCTTGTTAAATATCATTTAATAAAAAACGCCCCGGGTATACCGGGCTTTTTTATTGTCGACCAACTATAAATTTAAGACTTTTAGATAGCCTTGGAGATAGATTTTTATGTGCATGAAGGGCTGTTCCGTGAAATTTATAACTATATGCCAAGGATGGTAAACAAAAGTGAGTAATAAAATAAATAATGATTTTGGACCAGGACAAAGAAAAATAGTATTGGTGGGTAACCCCAATTCCGGCAAGTCAGTTCTATTTCACCGGTTAACCGGTCAATATGTTGATGTATCCAATTTTCCCGGCACAACTATGGAATTTTGCTGTAGCAAGTGGGGGCAAGATTTTTTAGTGGATACTCCCGGGGTATACGGGCTTTCTTACAATACCCCCGAGGAATCGCTGGTGAGGGATGCCGTGTTAACCGCGGATATGGTGATCAATGTAGTGGATGCGGTACATATTGACCGCGATCTTTTTCTTACATGTCAGATTGCTGATATGGGGGTACCAATGCTGGTGGTATTGAATATGGCTGACGAGTTGCTGTCACGCGGACTGGAATTGAACCCTGCAGTCCTGGAGGACCGGTTGGGTGTACCTGTTATACCAACGGTGGCCACCACAGGTGAAGGCATAGATTTGCTCAAGGAACGGATGTCCCACGCCCGGCCCGGGCAAGAGTCCCACCTGGTGAAAAAACTGCTGCCGCAGTATTCCGGTTTACCCCGGGGCGAAGCGCTGATGGTGCTGGAGGGGGACCCGGAAGTAGCTGCCCGTAATAATATGGCACCCGGCGGGGAAAAGGGAAATATTTATGCCGACCGGCGCCGCAGGGCCAACGATATTACCTCAACCGCTCTGCGGGAAAAGACTGCTGATGTGGCATTTGCCACCCGGCTGGGTCACTGGTTGATCCGCCCGGCCACCGGCATACCGGCGCTGTTGCTGGCCCTGTGGCTGTTTTATGAATTGGTGGGGGTGTTTTTTGCCCAGACAGTGGTTGGATATACCGAGGGTGTTTTTATGAACGGCTATTATGAGCCCTGGATACGCTCACTGCTGGTACGGGTCATAGACTTGCAATCTCCGTTGGGGGTGATGCTAGCCGGTCAATTCGGATTGCTAACTATGGCCATTACCTATGTGCTGGGATTGCTATTTCCCCTCGTGTTGGGTTTTTATCTGGTATTATCAACATTGGAGGATTCCGGTTATATGTCCCGGATAGCCATTTTAATGGATCGAGTAATGGGCTGCCTGGGACTAAATGGACAAGCAGTCGTTCCAATGGTGCTGGGTTTTGGTTGTGTAACAATGGCGCTGATTACCACCCGGTTGCTGACTAGCGAGCGGGAAAGGCGCATCGCTACTTTTTTGCTGGCCCTTACGGTGCCCTGTTCAGCCCAACTGGCTTTTGTAGCGGCAATATTGGGTTCTTTAGGCCCAGGGTACATGTTATTATACGGGCTGATTATCTTTAGCCTGATGGCCGGAGTGGGTACAGTACTAAACAGGTTTATGCCTGGAGGTAGTGTGCCGCTGTTGTTGGACCTGCCTCCCATGCGTGTCCCCAGGATTGATAATGTACTACTTAAATCCTGGACCAGAACAGTTAGTTTTATTAAAGAAGCGTTTCCTGTTTTCCTGGGGGGTGCATTCCTGCTGAGCTTATTGAGTATAACAGGTTTGATTGATAAAATTCAAAAACTAATGGAGCCGCTGACAATGGGTTGGCTATATTTGCCCAATGAAACTGCCAGTGCCTTTATTATGGGTTTTATTCGCCGTGACTTTGGTACCGCCGGAATAATGGAAATAACCATGGACCCCCTTCAAACGTTTGTGGCTTTGGTTACCCTAACCATGTTTGTACCATGCATAGCCTCCACACTGGTTATATTCAAGGAACGGGGCTGGCGGGAGGGAACGGTGATCTGGCTGATGATTACCGTACTAGCCTTTGTGGGCGGAGGATTATTATCCCGGCTGTTTAACTTTACGCATGATTTAAACCCCGCCATGACGTTACCGCTTACCGCCCTGGTCATGGTGGCCGCATTATTTATTGTAGTTACCATTTCCCGCCGGCGGCAAACTATTGGATGATCAAATAACCTGTGGTAAAATTACGGTGTGCTTTGCACAGCTGCAGTATGATTATTTTTAAAAAAATATTACCAGGGGAAGAAGATAGCTTGATACGTAAGATTAATGCTTGGACAGTTATTATATTTTTAACACTGACCGGTGCTTTGCCGGCGGTTGCTGCTCCCAATAGTGTACCGCAACCGCTGGCAAAGGCTGCGATATTGATGGACAGTGAAACGGGGCAGATATTATACAAAAAAAACGATGTTCAAAGGATGTACCCGGCCAGTACTACCAAGATTATGACAACCTTACTGGCCCTGGAAAGAGGTTCCTTGGATGATCTGGTTACGGTTAGCAGGCGGGCGGCGGAAATAGGCGGTTCCCGTGTTGGGCTGCAGCCCGGTGAACAGGTGCCGATGAAGCATTTGTTATACATACTTATGCTTAGCTCTGCTAATGATGCAGGTGTTGCCATCGCGGAGCATGTGGGTGGATCGGTAGAGGATTTTGCCAATATAATGAATGACCGGGCCAGGGAATTGGGGGCGCGAAACACCAACTTTGTCAACCCGCATGGTATGCCTGATGAAAATCATTATACTACCGCCCGGGATCTGGCTTTGATTAGCCAAGAGGCCATGCAAAATGCCACCTTTCGCCAGATTGTTCAGACCCTTAATTATAAAGCAGAGCGTAAAAAAAATATGTCAGGGGACTTATTGCAGCAAGTTGAAAGACTGGAGAATATTTACGGACCAGTGCAGGAGGATTTTTATAATCACAATAAACTGTTGGGAAGTGGTTACTACAGCTATAGCGGTGCCAATGGCATTAAAACCGGCTACACAGTAGATGCGGGGCAGTGTATAGTGGCATCGGCCAAACGGGGAAACCGGGAACTGATTGCAGTGGCGCTGAACAGCCAGGGCGTTAACTTGTGGTCTGATGCTGCTATGCTGCTGGATTACGGCTTTGATAATTTTGAACCGGTAGCGCTGGTTAAACCGCGGGAAATGATAACAGATGCTGTAGTAAAGCACGGAGCCAGGAATGCTGTACTAGAAACCGCCAGTTTTTTTTATTACAACTTTTCGGTCAACGAAAAACCGGAGGTTGTTCGGTCTGTCGAACTGTCCGACAATATCAATGCCCCTTTAAACGAAGGAGATAAACTGGGCGAGTTGGTGCTGACAGCCGGTGGCGGTGAAATTGGACGGGTGCCGTTACTGGCTGTGTACCCTGTGGACCGCAATATCTACAGCTATTGGTGGTTTTGGGTTGGGATAGGTCTGGCAGCGACGCTGCTGCTACTTTTTCTGAAGGCGCGCCTTGCAAACAGACGCCGCATAAGGGATCGGATAAGACGCCGGTAATTGGTGCCGGGTGTTGAAAGTTGAAAGTTGAAGATAACTTGCCTATCATTACTTAAACTTGAAAAAGCCCCCGGGTTAACCGGGGGCTTTACTTACGGTAAGGTACGATAAACCGGACCAGTGCAGTAAATTGATAAACCAGCGGCAGGGTAATCAGGCTGCTGAAAATATTAAACAATGTATGTGCGTTGGCCACCTGACGGGGCAGGGTATCCGCGGTGTAAGCTACCAGTGCGGAAAAAGGGTGCAGCAAAGGCAAAAATAATAGTGCGCCCAGCACATTCAACAACACGTGCGCAGTGGCCACCTGCTGGCCTGCCCGGGATCCGCCCAGGCTGGCCAGCACGGCGGTGATGCAAGTTCCTATATTATTGCCCAGCACTATGGCCACTGCAGTGGGTAGTGCGATGAGATGCTGCTGAGAAAGCAGCATGGCTATTCCAGTGGCGGCTGCGCTGCTGTGCAACAGGGCGGATGCTAACGCACCGGTTAGCACGGCCATTACCGGACTGTACTGAAGTGATAAAAGTGCTTCGAAAAACCAAGGCGCTTGTTGTAGCGGGGCCAGTGCATTGGCCATTAATTGTAGACCCGCAAATACCAGCCCAAAACCGCAGAGGGAACGGCCCAACTGTCCTGCCGGCCTGTTGCCTAAAAGCGCCCAAAACACGATACCTAAGGCGGCTGCGGGTGCAGCCAGATGAAACAAATTAAAGGAAAGCAACTGTACAGTTATACAAGTACCTACGTTAGCTCCCAGCAATATCCCTATGGCTTGGGCCAGGTTCATCAGACCGGCGTTGACAAAGCCGATGGTAATTACCGACATAGCGGTGCTGCTCTGTGCCAGTATGGTAAATACCAGTCCAGTCAGGGCGGCCTTTAACGGTGTGGCGGTTAAAGTTGCCAGGGCCTGGCGCATTTTCTCCCTTGACAGGTTCTCCAGCCCTTCTTTCATTATTTGCATACCCCACAGCAGCATAATAAGTCCAGTGATTACTCCAGCGAGGATTAGCAATATCCGTCCTCCTTGAATTGAGCATATACTACTTGTTTATGGTCATGGGAACAGGGATATGACTTAAATCATAATTGTTGACATACGTTCATATTGACAGGGAGGTGCGATATTTTATATACTACTTATATAGAAGAAACTTTTGGTGGTGGTTCAATGCGCGGGGTAATTGGGGAAGTGGAGGAAAAACTGCGCGCCCACGAGTATAAGATGACTCCCAAGCGCGAACATGTTCTTTGCGTGCTGCTGGAAAACAAGGATAAGCACCTTAGTGCCGAAGAAGTGTATAACCTGGTGAAAAAAAAGGTCCCTGATGTTGGATTGGCTACGGTTTATCGCACGTTGGAGCTTTTTTCCAACTTCGATATCATACAAAGCATGGATTTTGGAGACGGTCGCAAACGTTATGAGTTTAGTACGGAAGATAAAGATGGACACAGACATCACCATCTTATTTGTGTAAAATGTGGCAAAATTATAGAGATGAATGAAGATTTACTGGAGGATTTGGAAGAGCGGGTTACCGATACTTATGATTTTACCATTACTGACCATGAGCTGAAAATTTTTGGCAAATGCCGTGAATGTGCACTTAAGATGAAGAAGCCATAACGCCTAAGTGGATCTTGATGATCGCTGTATAGTTAGTTGGTGTCTTCGCGCCTGTGCCACTGAAATTGTTATTTGAATTGCATGCCGCGATGCGGCACAATTATGAATGGAAAACAGCCAGTAGCCGGCGCAAATTTATTTTTCATATAAAGAGGGGTGTAAAACCTGTCTGAGAGGGAATTAAAGATTAAGGAGTTGGAAGCGCAAATCGCCGACTTGAAAAAGAGGTTTCCAGCTCATTCTATTAAGCCTGTTATGGTTGAACGGTTGGAAGAGTTGGAAGAAGAGTTGTGCCGGTTGCAACGTGAAGAATAGCACACCATACCATCGCCTTTTCATACAATGGTAGTAACTTGAGATGAGGCGGTGGTTTTTTATGTCTACAAGGCCGATGGTGGGGCTGGCTTTGGGCGGCGGGGCTATCCGGGGCATGGCTCATATTGGGGTGCTGAAAGTTTTAAAAAAAGCAGGCATACCCATTGACATGGTGGCGGGAACAAGTTCCGGCAGCATTGTGGCTGCTATGTATGCATCGGGATACAGCCCGGAGCATATAGAGGAAATAGCCATGGAATTGCGTTCCCAAAATATTTTTGAACATGGAACCATGCTTTTAAATTTGCTGTTAATAGCAGGGGATATTATATTCCGTATATTGCACCTTCCCTACCCGGTACGCAGTCCGATGGGATTAATGCAGGGTAACAAACTAAAGGCACTGCTTCACAAGTTTTTGGGTCAGAACCGTTTGTTTGGACAAACCGAAATTCCACTGGGTATTACAGCTGTGGATGCCCGGGATGGTACGCTTGTTGTGTTTGTCGAAGGTGATCCCGTTGCTAACCCAGTACAGCCTTTAATAGTTGAATCGCCGAACAGTGCAGCGGGCAGTATATCTGTAGATGTGCGAACAGTGGTTCCACCCGAGGACGTGTTCATCAAAGGCCAGCCGGTGGCTCTGGCTGCACGGGCCAGTTCCGCCGTGCCGGGAATTTTTGAACCAATACGGGTGAATGATCGCCTGCTGGTGGACGGAGGTGTCCGTGAAAATGTGCCCGCTTATATACTGCGCTGCATGGGAGCTGATTTCGTTATTGCCGTGGATGTGGGATACAGCGGTCGTCGTGTGGACGGAATAAGCAATATAATTAAACTTTTAGCTAATAGTTTTGAAATTGTAATTTCCGAAGGGATTAATCTAAAACTGGAACGTTATGCTAATGTAGTGATACGGCCGTTGATTAATGCGGATCCCTGGGATATTAAGCACACCAGGTATTTCATTAAGCAGGGGGAACTGGCGGCGCTTAAAAGTCTGGATGAAATTAAGCGAAAGCTATATAATTAAGTTTACCGATTTAACACATAAAAACCAAGTGATATTATGTCAGGTATTTAGAAGGCCTTTAATTATCTTTGCATGATTATACTAAAAAACTTTGGTGGAGGGATTTTTGTTGACAACCGCATTGAAATTTTTACCCCGGGGATTGGCTACCGGTATTGGCAGTATGCCTTTTGGGGAGCCCGGTCCTGCGTTGCAGCTAATCAAGCAGAATATGCCAAATATTCCCCACTGGCCACAATTGCCCCGGCGGAGTGGGAACGAGGGGTTTGTACACCAGTTTCTTGACCCCCTGGTTAGGATGGGCCTGTTGGAAAAAAGAGGGGATAAAGTGGTGTTTCCGGTGGATAACCGGGACTGGCCCAACCGGTTAACCGAGTTTTATTCTATCTATTTGGCTGCTGAATCTGGGGATGATGAAGCTCTCAAAACATTTGCTTTTCCCCCGGCATCTGCCTCGGGCTTTTATGCTTTTATGGAGGACATGCAGGCTGGTGGCACTGGTACAGCCCGCTATTTGAAAGGTCACCTGGCTGGGCCGCTGACTATTGGATTTCAGCTAAAGGATGAACGGGGCCGGTTGGCTTACTATGAAGACCAGCTGCGGGATGTGCTGGTTAAAACGCTGGCCATGCATGCCCGCTGGCAGGCGGCTGAATTGGCTAAAACAGGCTTGCCGGCGATTATTTTCGTTGACGAGCCCGGGGTGCGGGTGTATGGCAGCAGCAGTTACATCACCGTTACCCGTGAAATGGTAATTAGTGACTTAAAAGCGGTTTTTGCTGGTATACACATAGCCGGCGGACTGGCCGGGGTGCACTCCTGTGACGCCATTGATTGGTCGGTGTTGTACGAAGCTAATCTGGAGATAGTCAATTTGGACGCTTACCAGTTCGGTGAATCACTACTTCCCTACGTGAATGAAATGAACAAATATATGGAGCAAGGCGGTGCAATAGCCTGGGGTATCGTACCCACGCTGGATAAAGCTTTTGATGAAGATTCTGATACGCTGCTGGCCAGGTTGGAAAAACTATGGGCTGAGCTTGAACAGCGTGGCATGGATCGGGCGACACTGCTGCGGCAAAGCCTGATAACCCCGGCCTGCGGCACAGGACTTTTGGAGCCTGCACTGGCGGAGCGGATTTATTTGCTGACCAGGGAGGTTTCAGAGAAAGTTATGGAAATGGCGGCTGCTACATGATAAGGGATAGGTTTGCGAACATGCCGATAAGACATTATCCGGCTTTTGAGGGACGATCCAAATAATTTAGCGGCCAGCAACAGTCACATATTTTAAAGAAGATACAGAAATCCTGCATTAAGTTTGCGGGATTTCTGCCTATATGAACAAATAGAACATAAATTAATAATAGAAAGTGAGGCGGTGGCTATGCTTTTGCCGGATTATCATATACATACTGCCCGCTGCGGGCATGCCACGGGGGAAATGTGGGAATACGTTGAAAAGGCCTTGGAATTAGGTCTGCCGGAAATGGGTTTTGCTGATCACATTCCCATGTATTGGTTGAATGATCGCGACCGGGATCCAGGAATTGCCATGACTTTGGAAAGCCTGGCAGAATATGTGGCGGAAGTGGAACGACTGCGGGTAGCTTATCCTGGTATCCCCATAAGACTGGGCATTGAGGCTGACTACGTGCCCGGCTTTGAGATGGAGCTTCAAAAAATACTGGACCGATATCCGTTTGATTACGTGCTGGGGTCGGTGCATTACATAGATGGATGGGGGTTTGATAACCCGGCTTATTTGGATCAATATAAGTACATAAATATAGACGACTTGTTCTCCCGATACTTCGGTTTGGTATGGCAGGCTGCCCGGAGCGGGCTTTTTCATGTAATGGCCCACCCGGACCTGATTAAAAAATTCGGTTACCGGCCACAGGGTAACCTGCAGGAGGTATATGACAAAACTGCCCGCATATTTGCCGAGGCAGGAGTTGGTGTAGAGATTAATACTGCTGGATTAAGAGTACCCGCAAAGGAAATATACCCGGCAATAGGCCTGCTGCAGGCATGTCGAAATTATGCCGTACCAGTAACCACGGGCTCTGATGCCCATGAGCCCGGGCAGGTGGGGTATGCATTCGATAGTGTTCGGCAACTTTTGCGGGAAGTTGGTTATGCGGATGTGGTATTTCGGTCAGGTAATAAAGTCAACTTTTGGACTTTTTAGCTTAGCTAGAACAATACACCTACATGCGATCGTCTTACGAGTACCATTTTCTCATTAAAATTAATTGTAAATATGGTATAAGATAGTTTATTTACAACCAGAAGCTTACAGCTCTGGTTTAATTTATTTGTGCGGGAAAATTTTCGGCCAGGAGTTAGAAACCTTGAAGGAGATTTTAAAAAGATATAGAATGAATAAGTAGTGGTACAAAGTGGGGTAAAGTGGTTTTTAAATGTAGCACAGTGGGGTGCCCGGCATGTTTTTGGGTGAATACCAGCATACTATAGATGCTAAAGGAAGGCTTATTGTGCCTGCCCGCTTCCGCGAAGGCCTGGGCGATAAATTCATCATTACCAAGGGTTTGGACGGCTGTCTGTTCGCATACCCTCCGCAAGAATGGTCTGCATTGGAACAAAAAATGCGTTCCCTGCCCTTTACTCGAGCTGATGCTCGGGCCTTCGTTAGATTTTTCTTTGCCGGTGCTGCTGAGTGCGAATTGGATAAACAGGGAAGAGTATTAATACCGGCCAACCTCAGAGAGTACGCCGGACTGGAGAAAGAAGTGGTGGTGGTTGGTATATCCAGCCGGGTAGAGGTTTGGGCCAAGGATCGCTGGGAAGAATATAATACAAAATCTGCTTCGTCGGTAGAAGAAATTGCCGAAAAGATTGTAGATTTTGATCTCGGCATTTAAATAAATTAAGGTGATTGATTTGCATACTGAGGATTACAATTTACCTTTCAGGCACATACCCATTATGGTGGGTGAAGTGTTGACAGGATTAAACCCCGGTGCAGCAGGGGTTTTTGTTGACTGCACTGTAGGCGGGGGTGGGCACGCCTGTGCCTTATTGAAGTCCACCGGTTCCGGAGTGCATTTGGTGGGACTGGACCAGGACGCAGATGCACTGGCGGCGGCGGGTGAAAAATTGTCCCCTTTTACAGGGCGGTATATTTTGGTTCGATCAAATTTTAAAGAAATACCACGGGTACTGGAGGAGTTGGGACTGGATACTGTGGATGGTTTTCTGTTTGACCTGGGGGTAAGTTCTTATCAGCTGGACAACCCTGGTCGAGGGTTTAGTTATATGCATGATGCGCCGCTGGATATGCGTATGGATACCGCCGGTCCGGTCACAGCCAGGGATTTGGTGAATGAGTTGTCCGAGCAGGAACTGGCCTCTATTATCAAACGTTATGGAGAAGAACGTTGGGCGTCGAAAATAGCTGCTTATATTATTAAATCCAGAAAACACAATGAGATTTCCACCACCGGGGATTTGGTGGAGATAATCAAAAAAGCCATTCCCGCCCGGGCCCGGCGAGAGGGACCGCACCCAGCCAAGCGTACCTTTCAGGCACTGCGCATTGCGGTAAATAATGAGCTGGATATTCTAACCGGTGCTTTACAGGCGGCCGTGGAACGGCTTAAACCAGGCGGCAGGCTTTGTGTAATTACCTTCCATTCACTGGAGGATCGCATTGCCAAGGAAACGTTTAAAGAACTGGCTCAGCCGTGTAAGTGTCCGCCACAGTTTCCAGTATGTGTATGTGGCCAAAAGCCTCAAATTAAACTAGTAACTAGGCGGCCAATAACCCCATCCAGTGAAGAATTGAATGAAAACCCCCGTGCCCGCAGCGCCAAGCTGCGGGTTGTGGAAAAAATAGGCTCTGTTCTAAACAGCCGGGAGGGTGAATAAGTTTTGATAGTAGCCAGGGAAAAGGCGGAATACTATGGTTTACCGGAGATGCCGGTTCAAAACAAGCATATGCGCAGGCGTCAGGCAGTGCGCGGGCTACTCAGAAAGGAGCGGCTGTCCTTAACGGGATTGGTGTTGCTTTGTTTTTGCTGTTGTGCAATTATTGCCTTTTATTATGCCCAGGTGCTGATCACTGGTTACCAAATTAGTACGGCGGAAAAGGAACTAACCCGGCTGCGTGTTGAGAGCCATGATTTATATGCAAAGGTTAATCAATTGACCAGTTTGGAGAATATTGAGGCCATAGCGGTGCACAAGCTGGGCATGGTTAAACCACAAAATGATCGTATTGTGGTTATACAGCAAGTAAATCCGGTGCAGCAGCAAACGGATATTGCCATCAATGACGACGATGCCGGAAAAACACTAGCTGTTATCCCGGATCGCCCTGAGGAAAAACAGCGGGAACAAAATTGGCTTATTAGAACTTTTGCCGATATGGTTGGCAGGTTGGGGGCCAGTATCCAAACTGGTTAAGTTACGCTAAATTGGGGGTCTAGCTAATGTACGGAACCAATATGCGTATGCGCAAAAGGTTGACCTGGGTGTTTCTTATAGCCAGTGTATTGTTTTTGGTATTGATGAGCAGGCTGGCTTGGGTGCAATTTGTCCACGGGCACGAATTGCAAAAAAAGGCGTTGGAAGTGCGTACGAGGGATATCCCGGTGGAAGCCAAGCGGGGTACTATTATGGATCGCAATGGCAATGAATTGGTAACTAGTATTAGCGTGGATTCCATCTATGCCACGCCCGGTCAGGTGAAGAATCCACAGGAAACTGCTGAAAAGCTGGCTCCCCTATTGGGTATGGATGTAGATAAGCTGTACACTAGCTTGTCTAAAAAGTCCGCCTTTGAATGGATAAAGCGAAAAGTGGATAATGAGATATCCCAAAAAGTCAGAGAGCTGAATCTCCCGGGCATTGGTTTTGTGGAAGAGAGCAAGCGTTATTACATGCATCCTTCTTTGGCACCTCACGTATTGGGGTTTACCGGTACGGACAATCAAGGGCTAATTGGCATAGAAAAAAGCTATGATGCTCAATTGCGTGGTCAGCCAGGACGTATTGTTACCGAGTATGATGCTGCTGGACGTAAAGTGCCGGAAGCCATTCACCAATACATACCTCCCAAGCCCGGATATGATCTTGTGCTGACCATTGATGAAACCATCCAATATTTTGTGGAGAGAGAGCTGGACAAGGTGGTGGCCCAGTATAATCCCAAGCTGGCCATGGTCATTGTTATGGATCCGGAAACGGGTGGTATTTTGGCCATGGGTAACCGGCCCACCTTTAATCCTAATCAATGGACCGAGGAACCTCGGGAAGTCTGGGATAAGAACCCCGCTATATGGTATAACTACGAACCCGGCTCAACATTTAAAATTGTAACGGCCGCTTCAGCCCTGGAGGAGGGAACAGTGCATGTTGGGGATAGCTTCTATGACCCGGGGTTTATTAAGGTTGCCGATCGCAATATACGCTGCTGGAAGGCAGGTGGTCACGGCACCCAGACTTTTGCCGAGGTGGTGCAAAATTCCTGTAATCCGGGTTTTATAGAAGTGGGTCTTGACTTGGGTAAGGATAACTTTTACAAATATATCAAGGCCTTTGGTTTCGGGTCACCCCTGGGTATCAACTTGCCTGGCGAGGCAAGTGGGATAACCATTTCGCAAAAAAAAGCCACTAATCTTAATATAGCCACCATGTCCATCGGGCAATCCATTGCAGTAACACCAATTCAGTTAATTTCTGCTGCTGCGACGGTGGCCAATGACGGAATGCTGATGAAACCGCAACTAGTCAAGGAATTACGGTATAACGGTAAAACTGTAGATAAAATTGAACCTGAAAAAGTACGACAGGTCGTTTCAAAGGAGACCTCGCTCCAGTTACGGAGTCTGCTGGAAAGCGTGGTGGCCGAAGGCACAGGTAGCAATGCCTTTGTGGAGGGCTACCGGGTAGGTGGTAAAACCGGCACTGCCCAGGTGGTGGGTGAAAAAGGTGGTTATGTGAGCGGGCGGTATGTGGCATCCTTTGCCGGTATGGCACCCGTTGATGACCCCAAAATGGTTATGCTGGTAGTAATCGCTGAGCCCCAGGGCGGCTCGTATTATGGTGGGGTGGTGGCGGCCCCTGTATTTCAAGCTATTGCACGGGATACTTTGCGCTATATGGGGCTTCCCGAAATACCCGGTCAGAAAAAGCCCAAGCAACCCTGGGAAGTTGAGACTCCCATTGCTGATGTTACAGTGCCCAATGTGGTTAACTATCCTACTGATGAGGCCATTAAGGCTCTTAAAGCCGCTGGTCTGCAATGCCAGACCAGCGGGGAGGGCAACATTGTACACGAGCAGACCCCCGGTGCCGGGGCCCGGGTTAAAAACGGCACCAGCGTGATATTAAAGCTGCAGCCCGCCAAGCAAAATGGTAAGGATGGAGAATTGGTTACAGTACCCAGTTTGCAAGGTTTGACTATTAAGGAGGCGGGAAATTTACTGGAGGAGATCGGTTTGCGCCTGGTGCCTGAAGGCAGTGGTCTAGCTGTGGAGCAAAGCGTTAAGCCGGGCACCAAGGTAACCGGTGGAACATCCGTGAAGGTTAAATTTACGCCGCCCGGTCAGGATGACGATAATCAAACGCCATCCGGGGGATCTAGCGCTGCCGAGGAAAAAAACAATATAATCAATCCGTATGGAGGTTAATATTAAATTTATCTAAAACATCTATAATTTTGAGTCATAACCCAGTCATGAAGATGGATTTTCAATTATAATAGGTCCCTTGAATGGCTGATACTTGACCAACTAATATATAAATTATCCGCCGGGCGGTTGCTTAACCGTCCCGGCGGAAGTGTTTTCGGGCATTATTAGGATAAATATTCTAATAATGGAAATAATCAATAATAAACTAAGGGGGATTATGGGTGTTATTATCAAACCTGTTGGCGGGACTGCCGTTGTTTGACGTATCGCTGCTTAAGGACCTGCAGGTGCGGGGCGTAGCCTATGATTCACGGCAGGTGGAGCGGGATTTTATATTTATTGCCGTCAAGGGTTTTAAAACAGACGGCCACCTATATGTGCCCAGTGCCGTGAAGCGGGGCGCCTGCGCTGTGGTGCTGCAAGAAAAGGTACCTGTTCCCGGTGGAGTATCTTGGGCGCTGGCGGTGGACACCCGTAAAATCTTAGCCCAGATAGCGGCCCGTTACTATAAATATCCAGCCAGGAAAATGAAAATGGTGGGGGTGACGGGTACTAATGGTAAGACCACTACTACCAACCTGATTAATGCCATCTATCGCGAGCACGGTTTGAAAACAGGTTTAATCGGCACCATACATAATTGCATCGGGGATCGTGTATTGCCGGTGGCACATACCACCCCGGAATCAGCTGACCTGCAACGGCTGCTGGCGGAAATGGCCGGTGAGGGGGTGAACGCTGTGACTATGGAGGTCAGTTCCCACGCGCTGGTACTTCACCGGGTGGGGGAATGTGCATTTGACATTGCGGTGTTTACCAACCTGACCCAGGACCATCTGGATTTTCACGGGGATATGCAGCAGTATTTGGAAGCTAAAGCTTTGTTGTTTGCCGGGCTAGGGCAGGATGATCATAAACCAGGTCGTAAGTGTGCCGTGGTTAACGCGGACGACCCGGCCGCAGAGCGCATTATCAAAGCCTGCCGGGTACCTGTGATCACTTACGGGTTGTATAGTGACGCTGACATTAAGGCACGAGATGTGCTGGTTACGGCCAGGGGAGTAGCATTTCAAACACTGGCTGGTGGCGAGAAGGTTAACTTGCAACTGCGTTTAACCGGTAAGTTTAATGTATATAACGCCCTGGCGGCGGTGGCTGCCGGGGTTGCGGACAATATACCGCTGTCCACTATAAAAGGTGCGCTGGAGCGGGTGTCCGGAGTGCCAGGCCGCTTTGAACTGGTAGACCGGGGGCAGCCATTTGCCGTGGTGGTGGATTACGCGCATACTCCGGATGGTTTGGAAAACGTGCTATCCACCGCTCGGGAAATCACTGCGGGGAGGTTGATAACAGTTTTCGGCTGTGGGGGAGACCGGGACCGGGCCAAGCGCCCCTTGATGGGCAAAATTGCCGCTGGAATGAGTGACCTGGCGGTGGTAACCTCTGACAACCCTCGCTCCGAGGATCCAATGGCTATTATTAAAGATATACTGGCCGGTGTTCGCCAGGTGGATGGTGCCCGCTATACGGTTGTCCCCGACCGTCGGGAAGCTATCAGGCAAGCTATTCGCGATGCCGCCTCCGGCGATGTGGTACTCATTGCGGGCAAAGGCCATGAAGATTACCAAATAATTGGCAACCAGCGTTTGCACTTCGATGATCGTGAAGAAGCCTTTAATGCTTTGGGGTCAGGCTTAAACTTTATTAAACTTACTTAATAATGTTTAGAGGTCAAGTTTAAACTGCTAAACTAACTTAAAAAAATCAACCAAATTAAATATACTAATTTAACTACTTAAATCTTTATATACTAAGTTTTTGTGTCATCATCTAAATATGAGCTGTTTTTATATACAACACATATTGAAAAAATTAAATAAGTTCAAGGTTTTTTGCGGGAATAAAACAGGGTGCATCTTTATGTTTATGATGGAGATAGAAAACCTTGATCTGGGGGTGCATATCGGTAATTGGCCTCATGTGTTTAGCGATGTTGATTCCGGTTTTTGCTTAAGGAGGTATTCTTTAAGGTGAAGACTATGACAGTAGGTGAGGTGTACCGGGCCATTGGCGGTAGATTGCTACAGGGCGATGAGAATATGACGGTATCCCGGGTTTGCACCGACACTAGGCAAATTGCCCCCGGGGATTTATTTTTTGCTCTACGGGGAGAAAATTTTGATGCACATGATTTTGTAGACCAGGCCATAGCCGGTGGGGCCGGTGCGCTGGTAGTAAGCCGGGACGTAGATGTGCAGCCCCGGGTGCCCTTAATCAGGGTTGGGGATACACTGGCGGGGTTGCAGGCCCTGGCGGCATATCACCGCCGGCAGTTCGCCGTGCCTGTAGTAGGCATCACGGGAAGCAGTGGCAAAACCACCATCAAGGATATGGTGGCTTCAGTGCTGCAAACCCGTTGGTCGGTTCTAAAAACCAGGGGCAATTTTAATAATGAAATTGGCCTGCCCCTGACGTTACTTGAATTCTCGCCGGATCACGGGGCTGCAGTTGTGGAGATGGCTATGCGGGGCCCCGGGGAAATCAATGCCCTGTGTCAGATAGCACGGCCAACTTGCGCCGTCATAACCAATATCGGTACTGCTCATTTGGAGAGATTGGGTTCTCTTGAAAACATCGCCCGGGCCAAGGGGGAACTGCTGGAGCATATTTCGGCGGATGGGTTCGCTCTGTTGCCCGGAGACAGCCACCTGGCAAGAGAGCAGGCGCGGCGCTGCCATGGCCAGGTTTTGTTCTTTGGCCTGGAACCAGGCATGGATATTTATGCCCGAGAGGTGCGCCGGGAAGGGTCCGGTAATCGCTTTACTGCGGTAATGGGTGATACCCTTCATGAGATATACCTGCCTTTACCGGGAAAACACAATGTGCAAAATGCCCTGGCGGCCTTTGGTGTAGGCATTATGTTGGGTCTTACCCCTGAACAGGCGGCTGCTGGGTTGTCTCTGGTAACTCTTTCTGGGATGCGTTTGGATATTGTGGATGCGACGATCAATGGTAAAACGATAACTATAGTAAATGATGTGTACAACGCTAATCCTGATTCTGCTTGTGCCGCCTTGCAGTCCTTAGAGGAAATTGCTGCGGGTACCAGGCGGTCAGTGGCGGTGCTGGGTGATATGCTGGAACTGGGCAGCGGAGCGGTAGAAGGACACCGGCGAGTAGGTGCTGCGGCGGTGCGGCATCACGTGGCGCAGTTGGTCACAGTGGGGAAACTTTCCTTGGAGACGGCTCATGGAGCGCAGATGGAAGGCGGTGTACCGGATGGTATAATGTGCTGTCAAAACAAGGATGAGGCACTGGATATGCTGTGGGACGTATTGAAGCCTGGTGACGTGGTTTTGGTCAAAGGTTCCCGCAGCATGCGTATGGAGGAAATTATCAAAGGTTTGTTGAAAGACTAATTGGTATTTGGGAGAGAAGAATTAATCAGGGGAGTAGTACAAATGAATATAGTCTTAGATTCAAATATAATACGGGCATTTGCGATAGCCCTGGTGGTTACCCTGACCCTGGGGCCGTTCTTTATCCCGCTGCTGCGCCGGCTCAAATTCGGCCAAAATATCCGCAGCGACGGGCCGTCCCGGCACCTTGCCAAAGCTGGTACGCCCACCATGGGCGGGGTGATTTTCATTATTGGTGTGCTGGCTGCAGGGTTGATTACTGGCTGGAATTACTTGGATGCCCTGGTGGTGTTGGGTATTACCTTTGGTTTTGGTTTAATTGGATTCATAGATGATTTTATTAAGGTGGCCCTGAAGCGGTCTTTGGGATTGCGAGCCAGGGAAAAACTACTGGGCCAGATTTTACTGGCCGTACTGCTGGGAGTGCTGGCTATTACAGTGCTGGAGCGTGACACCACAGTTGCTGTACCGTTCAGCAGCCTGTTGCCAGGCTCTAATGTGGGGTTGGATTTAGGCACCTGGCTTTATGTTGCTTTTGTCGTGCTGGTGGTGGTGGGTACGAGCAATGCCGTAAACCTCACCGATGGCCTGGATGGCTTGGCGGCCGGCGTGACGGTGGTTGCCGCTTCTACCTTTATATTAATAGGGGCGCTGTCGGGTCGGCCGGGGGTGGCCCTGGCCATGGCGGCACTAGCTGGCGGGTGCTTGGGTTTTTTATTTTATAACCGGCACCCTGCCCGGGTTTTTATGGGTGACACGGGATCGTTGGCCCTGGGCGGTGCCCTGGGAGCAGCGGCGGTGATTACCGGTGCTGAGCTTTCTTTGTTGATTATCGGGGGTGTTTATGTGCTGGAAGCCCTTTCGGTAATGCTGCAAGTGTTTTCATTTCAAATATTTGGTCGACGCATCTTTCGCATGAGCCCACTGCACCATCATTTTGAGCTGGGCGGTTGGAGCGAACAGCGGGTAGTACGTACCTTCTGGCTGGCGTCAATACTTTTTGCAGCGCTGGGACTCTACGGCTTTGGTGCCGGGTGTTGAAAGATTGAAAGTTGAAGTGGGAAGAAGGTATTCTTTTGAACATTAAGGATAAAAAAGTTTTGGTGGTAGGGGCAGGTAAAAGCGGTATTTCAGTATCTCGATTTCTGCTGCGCAAGGGCGCTATGGTGTTGCTCACCGATAACCGGGAAAAGGATAAATTAGGCGGTGCTCTGGACGAATTGCTGGAGGCCGGTATGCAGGCCGAGCTGGGGAGTTATCCTGATGTGCGGGGCGATACCTTCGATATGGTGGTGGTCAGCCCCGGTGTTCCTCCGAGTGTGCCCCCGTTGGTCTCAGCCAGACAATACGGTATCCCGGTGCTTGGTGAACTGGAGCTGGCTTATCGCTTTGCCAGTGCCCCCATGGTGGCCATTACGGGCACCAACGGTAAGACTACCACCACTACGCTGGTGGGTGAAATATTTCGGATGGCAGGCCTGCGCACCCTGGTGGGGGGAAATATCGGGCTGCCCCTGGTGGATGTAGTGGAAGATTACGGCCCGAAAGATATAATTATCGCTGAAGTATCCAGTTTCCAACTGGAAACGGCTAATCATTTCAAACCCCGGGTAGCGGTGGTGCTTAATATTACCCCTGATCATTTGGACCGCCATGGTAGCATGGAAGGTTATATCGAAGCCAAGGCCCGTATCTTTGCCCGGCAGGGTCCGGAGGATTTTACTGTGTTAAATTATGACGACCCGGGAACAAGAGCGCTGGCTGGTGCTACTTCAGGTAAAGTAATATTTTTCAGCCGCAAGCATAATTTAGAAGAAGGAGTTCTTGTCCGCGGGGATATGATTGCAGTGCGCCATAAAGGTATTGATACTGATATTATACCGCCCCGTGAGGTGGCTATCCCCGGAGTACATAACCTGGAAAATGCCCTGGCCGCCGTTGCGGCCGCCTTTGCGCTGGGGGTGAGGCCCGAGGTACTGGCCCGTATCCTGCGTTCCTTTCCAGGGGTGGCGCACCGGCTGGAAACTGTGGCCCAAAAGGACGGAGTACTCTTTGTCAACGATTCCAAGGGAACTAACCCCGACGCAAGTATCAAGGCTCTCAAAGCCTTTGACCGGCCCATCGTGCTCTTAGCCGGAGGCCGTAACAAAGGTAGTGATTTTAGCGAGTTTGCCCGCTTGATTAAACAAAAAGTTCGGGTGCTGGTGGTGTTGGGTGAGTGCGCGGGTGAAGTCGAGCGGGCTGCCCGGGCGGCGGGCTGTAATAATGTGTTGAAGGCACCCGGCTTTCGCGAAGCGGTACTTATGGCGCACGCTTCAGCTAAGCCCGGGGATGTGGTGCTGTTGTCGCCGGCTTGTGCTAGTTGGGATATGTTTAATAACTTCGAGGAACGGGGAGATCTGTTCAGGGAAATAGTACTTAACCTGTAGGGAGGTTATGGCATGCGTACGCGCAAGGGGGCACCGGATTTTATATTATTTTTAACCGTGCTGATATTACTAAGTATCGGCCTGGTGATGGTGTTCAGCGCCAGCGCATACTTTGCCGGTGACCCGGAAGGGCCGTTTGGCGACCCCTTTCATTTTTTTAAACGACAATTATTTGGTGCAGCATTGGGAATTGGCGTCATGCTGCTGATGATGAATTACGACTATCAACGGTTGAGACGCTGGGTGGGGCCTATGCTGATAGCTGCCTTTGTTATGCTGGTTATGGTGCTGGTGCCGGGTATCGGTATGGAAGTCCTTGGTGCCAGGCGCTGGATAGACTTGGGTTTTATTAGTTTTCAACCCTCCGAACTGGTTAAAATATTTATTATCATCTTCACGGCCTATGGCTTAGCCCAGAAGAAAGACCGTATTCAAAACTTAAGTACCGGATTATTTCCTTTTTTGGCGGTAACCGGCCTTGCTGCTCTGTTAATATTGGCCCAGCCGGACCTGGGCACGGCGGCTACACTTTGTGGTACAATTTTTATCATGCTATTCACTGCCGGTGCCCGGGGTGGACACTTGACGACGCTGGCGGGTTTGGGTGCTGTCGGGGTAGCTGCGGCTATTTATTTTGAGCCGTACAGGATGCGAAGATTTACAGCTTTTTTAGATCCCGAGGCCGACCCCACCGGGGCGGGCTGGAATATTTTAAATGCTCTGATGTCTCTGGCTTCAGGGGGATTGCTGGGTATGGGATTGGGACAGGGGCGGCACTCTAAATTTTTGTTCCTGCCCGAACGCCATACTGACTTCATCTTCGCTGCAATAGGCGAAGAGCTGGGTTTCATCGGAGGCTGCCTGGTTATACTGTTGTTTGTTTTACTGGTATGGAGAGGTTTTCGGGTGGCCATTACCTGTCCGGATACCTTCGGTAGTCTGCTGGCCGCCGGTCTGGTTTCCGGTATAGCGCTGCAGGCCTTTATCAATATCGGTGTGGTGACGGGATCTTTACCTGTTACTGGTATTACCCTGCCCTTTGTCAGCTTTGGTTCCACATCCTTAATTTTTTCACTCATGGGTGTGGGTATTATACTAAATATATCTAAGTACAGTTCCCGCAAGTAAAGGGGTGAAACGTTTGCGATTCATTATAAGCGGTGGCGGCACCGGAGGCCATATATACCCGGCGCTGGCCATTGCGGGCGGTCTCAAACAGCGTTATCCAGGCTGTGCTGTTATGTATATCGGTACTAACCGGGGACTGGAGTCTGACATTGTGCCCAGGGCTGGTTATGAGTTCCATGCCGTTCGGGCGGTGGGCATCAAGCGGAGCCTTTCCTGGCATAACTTAAAAGTACCCTGGGAGGCCTGGTCCGGCTACCGGGAGGCCCGGCGGCTGGTCCGCAATTTTGCTCCCCAGGCGGTTGTGGGCACTGGCGGTTATGTATGCGGCCCAGTGGTACTGGCTGCCGCCAGGATGAAAGTCCCCACCTTGATTCATGAACAAAACGCTTTGCCTGGTATTACCAACCGAATTTTGTCCAGGGTGGTCAACCGGGTGGCTGTTACCTTTGAAGATGCTTTGACCTTTTTCCCTGGCCGAGCTCCTGTGTGCATTACCGGGCTACCCGTGCGTGCTGAAATTATTTCCGCTGAGCGGGAACGGGCCAGGGAAAAGTTTGGGGTGCAGCCAGGCGAGCTGCTGGTGCTTTCCTTTGGTGGCAGTCAGGGAGCCCGCACTTTGAACCGGGCTGTGGCCCAGTCACTAAAGTACCTGGCGAGTATACCGGAGCTGCGCTTGCTGCATATTACCGGCAGTGGGCAGTATGACCAGTTTATGGACATGCTGCAAGGTGAAGGTCAGGGAAATGATTTGCCCGATAATGTTACTGTGGTTTCATACATGTATGATATGCCCGAAGCCATGGCAGCGGCCGATCTGGTGGTGAGCAGGGCCGGTGCTGCCACTTTGGCTGAAATCACTGTGCGTGGTTTGCCTGCCTTGCTGGTGCCATTTCCCTATGCCACCGGCAATCACCAAGAGCATAATGCCCGGGCACTGGTATCCCGGGGGGCGGCGGAGATGGTTCTAGATGCGGATTTTACGGGCGGCGAGCTTGTGGAAAGAATTAAACAGCTGCTGGCTAACCGCAGCCTGTTAACAAAAATGGCCGAGGCCAGCCGCAGATTAGGCAGACCCCATGCCTTGGACGATATTATTGACATTGTTCAGGAAATAATTTAGATAAATCAGCTGGTTATTCATATTGAACCGGTTTATGACAATGCGGATTATAACCGGAATAACAGCTGTATCAACATAACTTATACTCCAACAAAATTGGACAGGCCCGGGAGTTGGCATGCGTTGGCTGTGGCATGTAACACCTTGTTTATATAAAGCATAATATAAGGTATCTTTCTCTCCCGACTGCCGTATATGCGCCATTGGGTGCGGGAAGGAGCTGATTAGCGGGTGCAGGATATTCCAGATAAAATTCATTTTATAGGTATTGGCGGTGCCGGAATGAGTGGGCTGGCCAGGGTATTATTGGATTTGAGCTATGATGTTCGGGGTTCGGATATCAATAGCACACCGGTAACCGAGCGGCTAAAGGCCCAGGGAGCCACCATATACAAGGGACACGCAGGTGCCAATGTTGGCGATGCTGCACTAGTTGTATATTCTACGGCCATTAGTGATGAAAATCAGGAAATCCAGGCTGCTAGAGAAAAGGGTGTGCCGGTGATCCATAGAGCAGATTTGCTTGGTCTTTTAATGAGACGGCAAAAAGGTTTGGCTGTGGCTGGTGCGCACGGTAAAACAACTACTTCAGCTATGCTGGCACTGGTATTGGAAAAATGCCAACAGGATCCCACTATATTAATCGGAGGTGAATTGACTGATATTGGCGGCAACGCCAAACTTGGACGGGGTGCGTTCCTGGTGGCGGAGGCAGACGAAAGTGACCGGTCTTTTTTAAAACTGCGACCGCATCTGGCGGTGGTCACCAATATTGAAGACGATCACCTTGACCATTATGGTTCAGTGGAGGAAATTATTTACGCTTTTCGGCAATTTATAAAAAAAATACCCGCTAACGGTACAGCTGTATTATGTTTTGATGACGGGCAGGTCAGAGCCATGGCTAAAGAATGTGCAGGGCGGCTGGTTACTTATGCCCTGGATAACCCGTCTGCTGATTATACTATGCGGGATGTAAGGGTGGATGCGGGAAGATCCACGGGAGAGGTATATTTTAAAGGGCAGCATTTGGGACAGCTGGTGCTGGCGGTACCTGGCCGCCATAACCTGGCAAATGCGCTGGCGGTGGTGGCGGTATGCTGTGACATTGGTTTGTCCTTCAGCGAAGTGGTTGAGTGCTTGAAGTGTTTTAAGGGGGCCGGCAGGCGATACCAGTTACTGGGCCGGGAAAAGGGAATAACCGTGATTGATGACTACGCGCACCACCCCACTGAAATTGCTGCCACGCTGCGGGCAGCCCGGCAGGTGCACCCCGGCAGGGTTATCGCTGTGTTTCAACCGCACCGGTACACCAGAACCAAATTACTGTATAATCGATTCGGATCTTGTTTTGGTGATGCCGATTTGGTCATTATTAACGACATATATAGTGCCGGAGAAAAACCTATCGCCGGTGTATCAGCCCAACTAATCGTGGACGCTGTGTATGATCACAAAGGAGAACGACCGATCAAATTGCCCTCCGGAGGGGATACCGTTGATTACCTGGCAGGGATGCTGCAAGAAGGTGATCTTGTGCTAACTATGGGTGCGGGGGATGTGTGGAAAACCGGTATAGCACTGGTGAATAGATTAAAGGAGAGTATATAGTTGACAAATTCGGTACTCCACGCACAATTACAGCGAAGTATTAAGGGCCAGGTTTGCTTTAGCGAGCCCATGAGCAAATATACCAGCTGGCGTATCGGGGGGCCTGCTGACCTGCTGGTAAAGCCCAGGGATGAGGAAGATTTGCGCCAGGCGCTGGTATATGCACAGCATCATGCTCTGCCCGTTACCATCATTGGCAACGGTACCAACTTACTGGTTGCAGATCGCGGTATCCGGGGTATGGTAATTAAAATAGGACCGGGTCTTGCAAACATTGAAATTCACAATCACATAATCCGCGCCGGTGCCGGTGCACCGTTGCCATTATTGGCCAGAAAAGCTATGCAGGCCGGGTTGGCCGGGTTTGAATTCCTGGCCGGCATACCCGGTTCAGTGGGCGGGGCATTGGTGATGAATGCGGGGGCCAACGGCTGTGCCGTAGGGGAGTTGGTCAGGCAGGTGATTGTTTGTGACTATGCCGGTAATAGTTTAATTTTTGAGGCTGATGAACTGACCTTCGCATACCGCCAAAGTTGTCTGGCCCGGAGAAATATTATTGTGGCAGGTGTGGTTTTGGAAGGAAAGCCTGACCGGGTGGAGGAAATTAAGGAAAGGATGGAACTTTACCTGGCCCGGCGCAGACAGACTCAGCCATTGGAATACCCCAATGCCGGCAGTGTTTTTAAAAACCCGCCCGGTGATTCTGCGGGGCGGCTGATTGAACTGGCAGGTTGTAAGGAAATACGGGTGGGGAATATACAGGTATCCCCCCGCCATGCTAATTTTTTTGTCAACCTCGGCGGTGGTACCGCCGGTGAAGTATTGGAGATAGTACAGCGGGTACAAAACATGGTGGAAGAAAAATGTGGTGTTAAACTTGTACTGGAGGTGCAGAAGCTGGGAGATTTTTAGCGGAGGTGACAAATAATTGCAAAGGTTTATGATCACGGGTGGCAATCGTCTGTCTGGCACTGTTAAGGTTAGCGGTTCTAAAAATGCTACACTGCCCATAATGGCAGCCAGCCTGCTGCTGGATGGAAAGTGCACCATCAGGGGCGTGCCCCGCTTGCGTGATGTGGCGGTAATGCGCGAGTTGTTGATTTATCTTGGGGCCAGCGTGGTTTGGGAAAAGGACGTTATGCATATTGATACCCAGGGTGTTGGTTACCAGGATGTATCAGAGGAATTAATGCGGCGTATGCGGGCTTCCAATTTGGTGCTTGGACCATTAATTAGTAGATATAAATATGCTAGAATTTCCTACCCCGGGGGCTGCGATATAGGGTCACGCCCTATGAACTTTCATTTAAAAGGACTACAGACTATGGGGGTGAGCATCAAGGAGAAGTTCGGTTATATTACCGCCGAAGCAAAGAAGCTTAAGGGCAGTGAAATATATCTGGATATGCCCAGCGTGGGAGCCACGGAAAACCTGATAATGGCTGCGGTGCTAGCCAAAGGAACGACGGTGATTCGCAATGCCGCTCGTGAGCCGGAGATAGTGGATTTACAAAATTTTTTAAACTGCCTGGGAGCTCAGGTTAAGGGTGCGGGTACGGATACCATTAAAATAACCGGTGTTAATGGGCTAAACGGGGCGGAATACACTGTAATACCAGACCGTATTGAGGCAGGTACCCATATGGTAGCAGCCGCCATTACTCGGGGGGATGTACTGGTAACCAATGTCATCCCGGAACACCTGGAGCCTGTAATCAATAAATTGCGGGAAGCGGGCGTGTACGTGGAGGTGAAAGATGACCAGGTTCGGGTGGCGATGGATAAAAAACCCCTGGCAGTAGATATAAAAACCATGCCATATCCGGGGTTTCCCACTGACATGCAGCCGCAGTTCATGGCATTTATGACGCTGGCTGAAGGAACCAGTGTGATCAGTGAAACCATCTTTGAGAACCGCTATAAGCATGTCATGGAATTTCGCCGGATGGGTGCGGATATTCGTTTGGAGGGTCATACAGCGGTGGTTAGGGGGGTGCCGGGCCTGTCAGGTGCCTGTGTAGAGGCCACCGATTTGCGGGCCGGTGCAGCGCTGGTGCTGGCTGCGATGGCGGGAGAAAATGGCACGGTGCTGGACCAGGTAGAGCATATCGATCGCGGCTATGAAAGGTTGGAGAATAAATACAATGCCCTGGGGGCAAGGATTATTCGAGTGCACAGTTAATGTGGACTCTTTTTTGGTTTTATGGGGGACAAGCGCGAAATTTAGCGGGGGAAATGCAGTCATATCAATGGCAGGCGGGTTCGCCAATGTTAGTATTTACGAAGTAACTTTTTAAGTTTACTACACGCAATAAAAATAACCCGGTTATTAGCCGTATTAAAGCATCTCCAATAGTTCTTCAATGGTAAGGCCCGCCTGGTTAAGAATGCTTTTCAATGTCTTAGGTTTAAGCGTTTTATTACCATGCACGGGTACTGTTACTAGCAATCCGCCGCCTGATGGCTCAAGGTAATGGTGACTACCCCGAACGTGCACTAACCTAAAGCCAGCCCTAATAAGCGCGGCTATAACATCTTTGCCGGACGCGCGAGGAATACGCGGTGTCATCATCAAAGCGACACCTCAACCTCACCATAGAATAATTGTATATCCTTTTCAGGAAGTGGGCGTCCCTGGAGCTTTAAAGCCTCAAGGTAGCCTCTAATGGCTTCCTGGATGTTCTCTAAAGCCTCCTGAATGGTATCCCCCTCAGTGATACACCCCGGTAAGGCCGGAACGGTGACTGTATAACCCCCGTCATTATCATCCCACTCCAGAATAACCTTAAACCTATGCTTTTGCATTAGCAGAGCCCTCCCCTTCTTTGTCGGGTATGTACTCCAGTAAATCACCAGGCCTTATGCCGTATTCATTGCAGATAGCATTAATGGCATTACGGTCAATTTTTTGAAAGGTATCATCAAACATAGATTTAACGGTAGCCCTATTTAACCCTGTTCTTCTAGCTAAGTCTGCTATGTTCCTTTCTTTGTGATTTGCCATTATCTCTGCTAATTTGCATACAATCATTCCCATCACCCCTGATGCTATTATAATAACCGTACTATCAATCTGTCAATCACGGTAACAAAATGTTAAAAGAAATATCATAATGCTATTGACTTTAGGAGGTAATTAAATTAGACAATATTAGTGGGCGGGAGGTATTGATATGGATAGTATGAGGTATGCCCGTGAGGCAAAGGAATTTTATAAATTAGGCCGGGAGGCTCACAATAACCCTATATGGCTTAGATTAATAGAGTTAAGTATAAAGCATGGTGTCTCTGCCTACATACGGCCATTTAATGGCGAAGTTAAAACCGTGCATGACTACCAGGCTGCCGGTCGCCTTAAAATGTATAATGATGGAAATTGGGCCACTTGATTAGTAATACACTGGCGAGTTATGTTACACTTATCTTGCTCTGTGGTTAAGATAATTTGTGTATATTTATTCTTGCTATTGGTAAAATTATTTTCAGTAAATATCGGGAGGCGATCAAATCTGATTAACACAAATGATAAAGCGGAATTGCAAAACTGCATTAACAATGCCAAGAGCGTAATCGGAGAGATTAAATCTGCTATAAACCGAATCAATGATCAACAGGAAAGGCAAGAGTTGCAAAAACTATCCAACAAAGCGGATACTTTACTGGATGAGGCAAATCAAAGATTCAATAAAATTATGTAAAACCATGTTCATACCCATATATAAATAGAGACCTATAAGGCGTATCAGAGATTTTGTTTAATGATCAAAGTAAACACCCCTACCTGTAATTACTTAAAAGGTGGGGGGTGTTTATTATCAAACTAAATATCAATTTCGAAGTGAAAGTGCAATAATAATAAAGCTGTCAACAAATTAATCAAGCAAATAATGATTTGTTTGCGGGCCACTACCCCGTTGCTGATAATATTAATAAACTTCATTAAGAACATTAATATGAAAACTAACCCCAACAGAGCGCAGGCAATAGATGTAAACACTTCCATATATATCACCTCTGTTAATTATATGGGCCTTGGATACAAAAAATGCTTTGTGTTGGGGTGAGTTCATGTATAGAATGTTCTTTTATAAGCTTTAAAGAAAGGAAGCCATTTACGCTTCCTTTCTTGAACTCTCAGTTACTTAATGCGGTTGGGGTTGTGTTGAAACAGATCAATGGAGCCTAAAATTATATGCGCCAATCCAAAGCCTGTTACACCCCAGCCGACCATAGGGTTTACATTGCGCAGGGCCAAACCTGTGGTGGTAACTGCTGCGCCTAAAACAGCGGGTATCAAGCCTTCGCGTGCCACCGTCATCCCCCCTGTTGGATTATTGAGAGTTCGACATTATTGTGTGGTTATAACCAATCTTTATACCTGTTAATTACGAGAAAGTAAAACCCCGGCGAATAAAGCCGGGGTTCTTTAGATGACTAACTTAGCCTTAGTTGGCAGGAATCAGGGTTTTCACCGGATTCGCAAACATAAATGACTTCCATTGCATCAGCGGCCACTTGTTTGCCGGGGTTGTGGCTTTGTGCCATATCCAATGCTTCGTCTAAATTATTGGCGGTAATTTCGTTACATTTCATGCCTGGTCCCCGCACTGTAAATTTATCCATAATTATCACCTCCACTAAGATTTTGTCCAAGGAAGGCATATATATTACATTACTATTTAAACGCGCAAGGTATAAGGGCAAAGAGACATAATAGTCAATGAAAAAGTTGTATAGTAAAAGGGGTTAATAAATTTTTATAGAACAATTTATTAAAGCTGCTCGTTATGTGTTTTGAATAAAATAAGCTGGTTTAAAGCGACACCTACCGGGAGTGATGGAGGTGAAGGAACCGTTTGTCCGGAGGCTCAGCTCCTAGTTTGGCCTAATTGTCAAAATAAAAAAGGAAACGGTGCCAGATAATGGTGAATTGTCGGAAGTGCAAACACTTTTACATAACCTGGGATGCCAGGTTTCCCAATGGTTGTAAGAGTTATGGAATAAGAAGCAAATATAACCCGGCTTTTGAAGTTTTAAGAGTTACAGGGAAAGGGTGTCTATGTTTCCACGAGAAGAAGATTAAACGTATTATACGCACTAATAATTAACCGTTGTTTATAATTGGTTGGTACTTAATTGATACTTTCTCTTGGACAAGGTTACTGAGGTATTTTATAATTAATATATTGAACTATTTTTGCGAAAAGAGATTGCTTAAAGCTTATTTGCTTAATTAGTTTAGTCTTGTAATGAGCTTTAGGAGAGGCCATTTCGTGTGAAAGGGACGGGACGATTATGGTGGCAGGCCCGGTGCACGCAGTGCGTAAAAAGAAAAAAATTATTTTTTGGCAAAGCTTTTTTTTTATATTCATCGTATTTATGGTAGGCTATGTTTTACTGCAATCCCCTATTTTTACAATAGCTAAAATAACCGTTCAGGGAAATAATAAGATAACTGCGGGAGAAATTGTGCAAGTATCGGGAATTGTAACAGGTTTGAATATTTTCAAGGCTGATTTACAAACCGCTTCCAATAAGGTAAAGGTTTTACCAATGGTTAAGGAAGTAAACATTGTAAGAGAATTTCCGGACACTGTGCTTATTAAAGTTATAGAGCGGGTACCCGTAGTGCTTGTTGTGGCGGATGGGCAATTCGTAGAACTGGATGCCGATGGCTATTACCTGCGCAAGGGCAGTGCCGCTACCACAGGGTTGCCGGTGGTTACCGGTGTAGAGGTGCAGGCCGTGGGGCCGGGTAAAATAGTACAGGGAAAAGGATTGGATGTTGCCCTGCAGGTGGTTCAGGAATTGACCGTTCCACTGCGGAACATCCTTTCCGAGGTACATGTTAATAATGTGGGCCTCGTAACGTTGTATACATTAGATGGCATAGAGTGCCGGCTTGGTATGCCAGAAAATGTAGGCACTAAAGGCGATTATTTTTTGCAAGTGATAGAGGAATTGCAAGAGGGAGATAAGAATATTGAGTATGTTGATTTCTCAAGTAACTCGCCGGTTGTGATGTACAAAGATTAACGACAGGTAATTTTGGGGGAATTGGCATGAAAATAAAATCATATTACTGGATAATGGTGCTGGTCGGGTTGGTTATGGGGTTTATACTGGCGGTACAATTCCGGGTCACTCAGGATATTGCCGAAAGCGCGCCGGATCTGGACAGGCCCATAGCGCTGGCCCAGGAGGTGGAAAAAGCTCGGACATCCAGGGATCAGTTGCAGGCCAGGGTTGATGAACTGCGGGTTAAACTGGACGATGCGGTAACCGCTCCGGAATTATCCAGGTTAAAGGAAGATCTGGATAAAGCACGCCAGGAAGCAGGTATGAAGGAAGTGCAGGGGGCCGGTGTGGAGGTGACGCTCAATGATAGCAATAAAGTACTGCAACCGGGGGAAAATCCCAACTTTTACGTACTGCACGACGGGGATGTGCTGCGCGTATTAAATGAACTAAAAGCAGCCGGGGCGGAGGCTATCTCCCTCAACGGGCAGCGAATTATCTCCACCACTGAGGTGCGCTGCATCGGACCCACCATTTTAGTGAATAAAAATCAGCGTCTCAGTCCGCCGTTTATTATTTCTGCCATAGGCAATCCGGATACACTGGTCAATTCGTTAAAAATGAAAAATGGAGTAGTTGATTACCTGCAGTTTTGGGGTATTCAGGTGGATGTTAAAAAAGTGGACAAGTTAATCGTACCTGCATATACGGGCGGTCTAGTATTCGATTATGCTAAATTGAAGGTTTAATACGGGAGGTGGTTTGCCTGTGCCCCTAAAAAATAGTATGTATGCTTCCATTATGTTGGTCGCGGCGGTGCTTGGGTTGATGCTGGCCTCGCAGTTTCGTGCGGTTAACCGCCCATCAAATGGCATATCCATTGACCGCGCCCAGGAGCTAACGGCGGAACTAAAGCAAATTAACGACGAAAAGGAAGACTTAGCTAAAGAAATAAGTGACTTGACTTTTAAGTTAAACCAGGTCGACCGGGGACAAGCCGAGGCTATCAGTGCCCTTCAGAGTGAGCTGAACAAAGTGCGCATGAGCGCGGGGCTGGTTACGGTAAGCGGTCCCGGAATTGAATTAGTACTGGATAAGCCCGACACAGATGATGCCCAGGTATTGCCTGAGCTGATGATAATCCAGGACGAGGATTTGTTAAGCGCAGTTAATGAACTGTGGGGCGCCGGGGCGGAGGCCATCTCCATTAATGGAGAGCGTATAACCGCCACTACCGAAATTAGGCTGGCGGGCGACTTTATTAATATTAACCTTAACCGGGTGGTTCCTCCTTATCAAATACTGGCCATCGGCAATCCTCAGGAACTTATGGACAGCCTGGAGCTGACGGGTGGGCTAAAGGGACACTGGCAAAATCTGGGCATTAAGGTGTCTTTGGAAAAATACGAAGATTTGACTTTACCTGCATATGGTAAAGGTTAATGAGAAAAAATCCATGAAAGTTTATCTTGTTAATGATTGTTTGAGTTTTATATCGTCCAATAAAGTTAGTCGAATTGATGTTGAAAATTGACAAAAATCTTGGCCATGGTACTAATATTAATAATATTTTTCGTATTAATTAAGAGAACGGCGGGTGACGTAATATTATGTGGATGGGTATCTTTCTATCTTTGGTGGGCCTGGGGGCAGGTATACTGATTGGATTTAACATACCTGTAGTTATACCACAAGATTATGCCAAATATATGTCCGTGGCAGCGCTTGCGGCATTAGACTCGGTCTTTGGCGGTATCAGGGCCGCCATTGAAGATAAATTCGATCAAAGCATATTCGTCACCGGATTTTTCAGCAATGCACTTTTAGCGGCTGGGCTTACTTATATTGGTGACCGGTTGGCAATTGACCTTTACATGGCTGCAGTGGTAGCTTTTGGAGTCAGGCTGTTTCAAAATTTGGCCATTATTCGCCGTCATATTTTAAAAAATAAAATTAACAAATAAAAAGGGAATTTTTACTGAATGCCGAATTTACAATATAAGTAAAGGTGGGGAGGTAGGCCTGCTTGGCCGGTACAATTCAAAGAGATGTGACGGCGGGATTGGATATTGGCACATCCGGAATAGCCGTAGCTGTGTTAAACCGTGGTTGCGGGCCAAAACCGGAACCTTTGGGCTATGGATTTTGCCCATCCATGGGTGTGGAAAAGGGCCGTGTAATCGATCCTGAGGATACCGCTACTGCTGTAAAAAAAGCCGTTAATGATGCCAGGGTCGCTGCGGGGGTGCCATTTTCCTCTGTTTATGTAAATGTTGACGGCCCGGATATAGTAGCCAGAAACGACAGCGTTAAGCAAGCAATCGCTAGACGGCAGGTAATCGAACGGCATGATTTACATAAACTGCAGCTGCATTTTTGTGAAACTATTTTACCGGCAAATTGGTCTGTTGTTCAACTGGTTAATATAAAATTTTACATAGACGGCAAGCATGTTACAAGGCCCCAAGGATGTCGAGGGCGGGAGCTTGGTTTATCAGCAACAGTCCTGGCTATTCCCAGCAAGCAGATGGATCAGATATGTCAATGTTTGCGTAATGTAGATTTACAGGTGAACCAAACTGCGGTTGGCCCGCTGGCCGCAGCTCAAGCGGTATTATCAGGGGTGGAACGCCAGTTAGGTGTAATTTGTGTGGATATCGGTGCCGGTTTGACTAAAACGGTCTTTATTAACCACGACATGCTGTACCATTTAAGCATATTTCCGGTGGGAGCCGGACATATTACAGCCGATCTGGCGGTAGGTCTGCATACTTCGCTGGAAGCCGCTGAAAAGGTCAAAATGGAATACGGGCTGGGGGTAATTAACGGACATGTGCAAGTCCCGAATTTATCGGGTGCCGGCTATAACACTGTCCCCGGTGAGCTGGTACATAAAATTATCAGATCTAGAATTGAAGAAATACTTGATTTTGTAAAACAATTTATTGAAAAACTGAAATTGGAAGCTTCTCTGCCTGGGGGAATTGTTCTTACAGGGGGGGGAGCCCGGCTGGTTGGATTGCCGGAATTGGCGCAGGATTATTGGATGATACCTGTGCGCAGGGGTTATAACATGCTGCTGGGGGAGGACGTATCCGACAATGAGAATGCTTATCGATATACCACTGCTGTTGGGCTGGCTCTTGGGGGAACAGGGCAGAGACAGGTGACCTGTGGGGTAAGGCGAATAGTTGAGGGGGGGTTAGTAGGTCGGTTTAAAAGTTGGCTCCGCTAAAAATCTTAGAAAAAACACTGATCCCCGAAAAGGAGGATTTTTAATGCTAGATTTTGAACTTGATTTGGATCAATACGCGCATATCAAGGTGATTGGAGTGGGCGGTGGCGGAAACAATGCCGTTAATCGGATGATAAGCGCTGGTTTAAAAGGTGTGGAATTCTTATCGGTAAATACCGACTCCCAGGCTTTGCAGATGGCTTTGGCCAATAGCAAAATACAAATCGGTGCCAAGCTAACTAAAGGGCTGGGAGCAGGGGCAAATCCGGATATCGGTCAAAAAGCCGCAGAAGAAAGCAGGGACGATATTGAACAACTGCTTCGGGGTGCTGATATGGTGTTTGTAACCGCAGGTATGGGCGGCGGTACGGGCACCGGGGCCGCGCCGGTGGTGGCTGAAATAGCCAAGGAAATGGGCGCTTTAACTGTGGGTGTGGTGACCAAGCCCTTTACCTTTGAAGGCAGAAAGCGCATGCTGCAGGCTGAGCACGGTATTCAAAACCTTAAAGAAAAGGTGGACACTCTAATTACTATTCCCAATGACAGGCTGCTGCAGGTTGTAGAAAAAAACACTTCCATCGTGGAAGCTTTTCGCATTGCCGATGACGTGCTGCGGCAGGGTGTTCAGGGTATTTCCGACTTGATTGCTGTGCCTGGCTTAATTAACCTCGACTTTGCCGATGTCAAGACCATTATGAAAGATACCGGTTCTGCGCTAATGGGCATTGGGCATTCCAGCGGTGATAACCGGGCTGTGGAATCAGCCAGGGCAGCTATTTCCAGCCCGCTTTTGGAAACTTCCATCGAAGGGGCCCGGGGAGTGCTGCTTAACATTACCGGTGGCACCTCACTGGGGCTGTTTGAAGTGAATGAGGCTGCCGAGATTATTGCCCAGGCGGCCGATCCGGAGGCCAATATCATCTTTGGTGCAGTAGTGGATGAGCGCATGGAGGAAGAAGTGCGGGTCACTGTAATTGCCACGGGCTTTGATCAGAAACAATATACCAAAGTGCAAAAACAAAAGGCAACAGAGGATAGGCCCGAGCCTAAGCCTTTTGCTACCCATGATGATTTGGATATCCCTGCTTTTTTACGTAGGAAATAATGTCGAAGGGAAATGCTTCACAGATGACATTTAGTAACAAAATTTACCAGCTCCGGCGTGTATAATAAAGCCGGGGCCTTTTTATTTGCCATGATTATTCATAAACACAAAGTCCAGGCCATATTTATGTAATAGAGGTTTTTTGCCTCGCCATGTTGGGGGAAACTAATGTCATCTTATGTGGTATATGTAGATCAGGTTTTTATTGGTAGCCTGGTGATGAATATGATGATTCTATGGGTCACAGCCAGGTTGGGAAGGACTGCCTATAGCAGGTGGCGTCTTCTGGCTGGTGCAGGGGTGGGTGCTCTGTACTCGCTGGTATTGTTTATCCCGGCTATGGAAGGCTACCTGGGGCCAGGCTATAAATTGCTGGTTTCATTTCTAATGGTGGCCGTGGTTTTTGTGCCCGGTCCGCCCAAAAAGGTACTGGCACTGCTGGCGTACTTTTATATCAGCACCTTTGCTCTGGGCGGCACCGTACTGGGGATTATCAGTTTCCTGCAAAATAGCGCCTTTGATGGACAGCTAAGCGGCATTATGCAGGCAGTGGATACCTTTTTATGGTATGGTATATTGCTGGCCTTGCTTATCTACTGGTTTTTGGGCCGGGTAGTGCCTGCGGCCATGTGCAAGCGATTAATGCTGCCTTTGCTGCGTGCTGATTTAACGGTAAGTTTGGGAGAGCGGAAAGTGAGTTTCAGTGCGTTACTTGATACAGGCAACAGCCTCAGCGACCCCCTTACCGGTTTTCCCGTGATTATCGCCGAATACGCAGCGATAAAGGAAATATTGCCGGAACAGGTGTGTGCGGTGATAGAGTCCCACAGGCAGGACGATAGTGCTTCAATACTTGCAGCACTGGGTGAAAACATCCGGTCAGCTAATTTTCGTATTATCCCTTACCGGTCGGTAGGACAAGAAAACGGCTGGTTACTTGGTTTTCGCCCTGATGAGGTGGAAATCAGGCATGGAAATAACTTTATCAAAGTTTGTGATGTAGTGGTTGCCCTGTACGGGGATTGCCTGCTGAGTGACACTTCGTGCCGGGCCCTGCTGCCCACTGGTCTATTGTAATTAATAGATTTTATTCGGGGGGAGAGTGTTCAATGCTGTTCAGAAAAATGAGATTAATATTTCGTATAACACTGTTTAAAATAATGCTGAGGTTGGGTTTAAAATCAGATGTTTATTATGTGGGCAGCAGCGAAGCTTTGCCGCCACCGTTAACCACCGATGAGGAATCTTACCTGATCGATAAATTAGAGTCAGGGGATGGAGCCGTGCGCAGTGTACTAATTGAAAGAAATCTGCGCCTGGTGGTATATATTGCCCGTAAATTTGAAAATACCGGGGTAGGTATTGAAGACCTGGTTTCCATCGGCACTATTGGATTAATCAAGGCCGTGAATACATTTGACCCCGCTAAAAAAATAAAACTGGCCACTTACGCCTCCCGGTGTATTGAAAATGAAATACTAATGTATTTGCGCCGGAATAATAAAACCCGAACCGAAGTTTCCTTTGACGAACCTTTGAACATTGACTGGGATGGAAATGAATTATTGCTTTCGGATGTACTAGGTACGGAAAATGACATTATCCATAAATATATAGAAGAGGAGGTGGACCGCAAGTTACTGCACCTGGCTTTGCAGAAATTAAACGGCCGGGAGAGAGGGATTATGGAACTGCGGTTTGGCTTGAAAAATGGCAAAGAAAAAACACAGAAGGAAGTTGCTGATATGATGGGCATTTCCCAATCTTATATCTCCAGGTTGGAAAAGAGAATTATTAAGCGTTTGAAAAAGGAAATCAACCGCATGGAATAAGCCCATTAGTCATGTATAAATCACCAATCCCGAGGTAATAATGAAATTGAAATCAGCATAAGTCATGGGAAAGGGTGGTATGTCAATGCTGGTCAACAAGGTTGAGATTTGTGGCGTAAACACATCCAAACTCCCGGTGCTATCCAGTGCTAAGATGAAAGAACTCTTTATTGCACTTCAAAATGGGGAATACTCTGCCCGTGACCAGCTGATTAATGGTAATCTGCGGCTGGTGCTCAGCGTTATCCAGCGCTTCACCAACCGGGGTGAGTATGTAGATGACCTGTTTCAGGTGGGTTGCATTGGCTTAATGAAGGCCATTGATAATTTTGATTTATCTCAGAATGTCAAATTCTCCACTTACGCGGTGCCTATGATTATTGGCGAAATCAGGCGCTATTTAAGAGATAATAACCCCATTCGAGTGAGCCGTTCCCTGCGGGATGTGGCCTACAAGGCACTGCAGGTGCGTGACTCGCTGGTTAATAAGCATTCCCGGGAACCGTCTATAAATGAAATTGCCAGTGAACTAAAAATGCCCCGGGAGGAAGTTGTTTTTGCTCTGGACGCTATTCAAGAACCTATATCTTTATTCGAGCCTATCTTTCATGACGGTGGTGACCCCATCTTTGTCATGGACCAAATCAGTGACGAAAAACATTTGGATTTAACCTGGCTGGAGGGTATTGCCATCAGGGACGCCCTGCGCAAACTGAGCGATCGTGAAAAGCTGATCCTCACCCTGCGGTTTTATGAAGGCAAAACGCAAATGGAGGTGGCAGAAGAAATTGGCATCTCCCAGGCTCAGGTTTCACGGTTGGAAAAAGCGGCGCTGCACCATATGCGAAAACACGTGTGATTAGGCAAATAAAGGTGGCGAGTCCGAAGGAGGTTCTTTATATGCTTAAAACACTGGCCTGGTGTAGTATTATTATTGTATCAGTCTTAATTGCAGTACCGGTTTACGGGTCCGCGCCGCAGGATGACGATGCGGTATACGCCTATAACCAAAACAATTTATTTTATGAAGAGGATTTTTTCCGTTCAGATTGAGCAGGCACCCTCATATACATATGTATGGGGGTGTTTTAATATGGTTAAAATCTCCGATTTGCGCATGCGGGAAGTTATTAATATAGCGGACGGGCGTCGCCTCGGTCCTATAAAGGATATAGATATTAATTTGGAGGAAGGGCGCATCAACGCTATTATATTACCGGGGCACGGTGGTGGCGGCGGTGGAAAGTTTATGAGCTTTATCGGGCGTGAAGAGGAAATGGTGGTCCCCTGGCAAAAGATCAGAAAAATTGGCGTGGATGTAATCCTGGTCGACCTGGCCTTTAATTTACCGGGCTCTGAACTGCACGGCGGTATTAAAGAAAAGTGGTAGCATAACTATCAATCAGGCCAAGGTATCCGCCTGATTTTTTTTCTTAATTAATGTATCTAGTCGTTAAAATATGTTTGACCAAAACTAGTGGATTTTTATGCTATTAAGTTTCTCCTTTAGCTAGATATAGTAAAATGCACAAAATACAGATTATGGTGCCGTTTTCCTTTTTTGCTTTAACAACAAAGTTTAGTATAATTAAAGAGCAAATAATACTACATATATTGTTTGCATGTGACTGACACGGCGTGTCTCGTCTGTGCATTCATATGTGTCTTTTTTTTTGCTTTATTAACGAGCCGGTGGCTGGTGTGACTGGGAGTAATTTTCCGGTACCGCAGAAAACTGATTATTAATATGGGCGGTGAATTATATGCGATGCCCCTATTGCGGCACTGCCGACAGCCGGGTGCTGGACTCCCGGCCTACAGAGGAAGGTAATTCAGTGCGCAGGCGCAGGGAATGCGGCGAATGCGGTAAGCGGTTTACCACTTACGAGCGGGTGGACGAGCTACCATTGATGGTGGTGAAAAAAGACGGCCGGCGGGAATTTTTTGACCGGCAAAAGCTGCTGGCCGGCCTGATCACTGCCTGCCAAAAACGTCCTGTGCCCATCAATTTGCTGGAGGGAATGGTAGGTGAAATTGAGAGAGATTTAAAGAGTATTACCGACAGGGAAGTACAAAGCAGGGATATAGGCGAACAAGTTATGCTGCGGCTGCGGAATTTGGATGAGGTGGCCTATGTTCGCTTTGCCTCGGTATACCATGAATTCAGGGATGTCCAGGGATTCATGCGGGAAATCGAGCAGCTGATAAAAAGAAAGCATGATTAATAACCAGTGGTTATGCATAAAATCGGATTTATTGCAATGTGCCTTTGGGTATATATTAGTAATGTTTTGCAAGATTAAACGCGATTTGGAGGAGGCTAACTAGTTGTTCAAGGTTATCAGGAAGCGGGATGGGCGTGAAGTGCCCTTTGATGACGCCAAAATTACCGATGCTATTTTTAAAGCGGCCCGGGCGGTGGGCGGAGAAGACCGGCAAACTGCCATGGAACTCACTATTGAAGCGCTGAAAATGCTGAGAAAAAAATATAACGGCATCACTTTCGGCGTGGAGGAAGTCCAGGACGTGGTGGAAAAAGTTCTTATTGAGGCAGGTCATGCCAGAACCGCCAAGGCATATATTCTTTACCGGGATAAGCGTACGCGCATCAGGGACGCCAAAAGTGACCTCATGGACGTGGTGGAGGAAATATTGGAGGAAACCAGCCGGGAAAATGCTAATATCAGTAATTCTCCCTCGGCCAAGATGCTCCAAATAGCCAGTGCGGCCAGCAAGAAATATTACCTCACCCGGCTAATTCCCGAAGAATTCTCCCAGGCCCACCAGCGGGGGGATATCCACATACACGATCTGGATTTTTACGGAAAAACGCTTACATGTGTGCCTGATTTTGAATATACGTTGATACGTGATCAGAAGGGTGACGTACGCCGGGTCAAATTTGATTTTTTCAATGAACTGGCGGAGGCCACTAGTAAACCGGAAGTTATTGCAGGGACACAGGTTTGGAATCTGGATGGTTATCAGATACTTGGTCGAAAAGGCTGGACGCTGATAAATAAGATAATGCGTCGCAAGCTTAGGGAAAATGAATTCATATACCGCATTAAAACACGTAAAGGTCTACCTATTCATTTAACCGGGGAACATAAAGTACCGGTTTTAAGAAACGGGAAAGAAATTTTGGTTCAGGCAAAGGAAATAGCGCCCAAAGACAAGTTACTGCAGGCCAGGAAAGAGTTTAATGAGCAATTTGAAATTCCTATATTAGATTTATTTATAGAGAATAGGGATAAAGTACCATACGGTGTGACCATAAGAAATACACATAAATTGATTTACTGGCTAAAATATAAATACGATGATTTTAAATTTAATCTTACAGTTGGGGCTAAGCAAAGCGTTAAAGGCGGCTATGTTTTAGATGGAGAAGAGTATGCAAAACTGAGTGAAAAGTACTATATCCCTTATGAGGTGAAACAACAGTTAACTGTAACTACCACAAAAGGAAGTAAAACACTACCAGCATTTTTAACTATTACACCTGAATTCGTAAGATTAATTGGCTATATTTTGTCAGAAGGCCATATTAGTGTTACTTCTTCGGGTAGGGCTATTGCTATTATCAATGAAAATCCTGATATTCAAAAAGATATTGATTATTGTATAAGTGTAGTTTTTAACGATAAAACTTCTATTTTATATGCTAATAGTAAAAAAACTAAAGAAAAAGGTCGTATGTTAAATGGTTCTGTATATGTTGCATTATTTCAAAATATTTTCAATATGAAGTATGATGCTGCTCATATTGATGTTCCTGATTTTATTAATAATATATCAGATAATTTAAAGGGTGAATTTTTACGGGGCCTTTTTGACGGAGACGGTCATTATGGAGATAAAAGAATTACTTATGTTACGGTATCTGAAGTTTTAGCTAGAAAGCTTGTTTTATTATTAAAACAAATTGGGGTTGAGTCTACCTTATACTATAAACAAACCAAAGATTCCCCTGTAGTAGTTAATGGCAATGTAGCTACTACTAGAAATTATAATACCTGGGTTGTTAATATATTGGATACAACTAGCCTAAAGAGTTTTTTTAACTATGTTCCCTCATTAAAGAACACAAACACTACTAAAGAATATGCCGACACAGTGCCGGGTAGAAACCTGGATCCTCTGGATGTTGTTTCAGTGGAAGAAGTTAAAGGTTATGACAGGTATGTGTTTGATTTAGAAACAGGGGAACATTGGTTTACCGTAAACGATTATGTGGTGCACAATTGTGTGCAAATCCCCCTGGAGCGGCTTTTAGCCGAGGGGTTCGATAACGGGCATGGCTATATCCGCCCGCCTAAACGGCCCAACTCAGCTACTGCGCTGGCGGCCATCATATTGCAGAGCTCCCAGAATGATATGCATGGCGGGCAGTCCTTTGCTTTCTTTGACCGGGACATTGCGCCTTACGTGGAAAACGCCAGCGATGATGAAACTTACCAAGCAATGGAAGCTCTGGTATATAATCTTAACAGTATGCATAGTCGCGCTGGCGCGCAAGTCCCTTTTAGCTCTATCAACGTGGGAACTGAGACTTCCGAGGCGGCCCGCAAGGTGACGAGAAGCTTGATTTTAGCCTACGAGGCCGGGTTGGGCCGGGGGGAAAACCCCATCTTCCCCAATATTATATTCCGGGTCCAGAAAGGAGTTAACTTTAACCCGGGCGATCCCAACTATGATCTGTTTAAACTGGCTTTGCGGGTAGCGGCCAAACGCCTCAATCCTACTTTTAGTTTCATGGACTCCAGCTTCAACAAGGAGTGGGGCGACCAGGTGAGTTACATGGGCTGTCGCACCAGGGTAATGGCTAACCGCCGGGGCCCGGCGGTGACCGACGGGCGTGGAAATCTTTCTTTCACTACTATTAACCTGCCCCGGGTGGCCATCAACGCGGAGCGGGATATGGATAAATTCTTCCGCTTACTGGACAAGCTGATGACCCTGGCCATTCGCCAGCTGTACCACCGTTTTGAAGTGCAGGCTAAACTTAAGGTGAAGGATATGCCCTTTGTTATGGGGCAGGGGCTATATTTAAATTCCAGGGGACTGAAGGATTGCGATCCCATTCGGGAGGCCATTGTTAACGGTACTTTGTCGGTTGGCTTTATCGGGCTGGCCGAGACGTTAACCGCTTTGACCGGCCGACACCATGGCGAGGATAAGGAATCCCAGGAATTAGGTCAACAAATTGTGGCGCACCTGCGACGTCGTATTGATGAGGCTTGTGAAGAATATGATCTTAACTACACACTGCTGGCTACTCCCGCGGAGGGCTTGAGCGGTCGGTTTATTGCCATGGATCGTAAAGATTACGGCATTATTCCTGGTGTGACAAATAAAGAGTATTATACCAATTCTTTTCACATACCGGTTAATTTCCCCATTTCCAGCTTTGATAAAATTAGCCTGGAAGGGGTTTATCACAAGTATTGCAATGCCGGGCACATTAGTTACGTAGAAATGGCTTCTCCACCGGTGCATAACCCCGAGGCGATGGAAGCTATCATCAGGCACATGGGAGAAAGCGACATGGGCTACGCTGCAGTGAATTTCCCGGTAGATTTTTGCATGGGCTGTAATACTTTGGGTGTAATCAACGAGGATGCCTGTCCCCGTTGCGGGTCCACGGCCATCAGGCGGGTACGCCGCATTACAGGCTACCTGAGCACGGTGGATCGGTTCAATGACAGCAAAGTGGCTGAGCTGCACGACCGTATAGTGCATAAGTTTTAAACCACTTCAAATGCTATATGCAAAGGGCCCGGCCGGCATTAATGGAAGGTGTTATGATTGAATACAATTAAACTATCCGGTATTGTCAAAGAAAGCGTGGTGGACGGGCCTGGCTTCCGCTTGGTGATATTCACTCAGGGCTGTCCCCGGCACTGCCCGGGGTGTCATAATCCTGATTTGATACCGGCAAGCGGTGGCAGGGAAATGACCCCCCGTGAAGTGTTGCAATTAATCAAGCAAAACATTACACCGCTGACCGGTGGTATTACCTTCAGCGGTGGCGATCCTTTGATGCAGGCGGATGCGCTTACCGAAACACTGCAACTGGTGCGCCAAGAGTATCCGCAGTACAGCATTTGGGTATACACAGGATATACTTTTGAAGAAATCAAAAACTGGCCGGTGTTACAGTATATTGATGTGCTGGTGGACGGCCCTTATGAGGAAGACAGGCGGGATATTTCCTTGGCCTTCAGGGGATCGTCAAACCAGCGCCTCATAAACGTACCGGCTTCTATGGGCGGCAAGGTGCAGTGCCTGACCATTCCTTAGTCTGTAAGCCGAACGGTATTGCCCGCCCTGCAACAGGCACTATTCTCCAGTAATCATAATGGCACTTTTCCTCCTTTCGGCACATAAAATGTGTAAAGGTAAATAAGCGAAAGGAGGGATTTTAATTGACATATACAGTACAACCCGGTGATACACTGGCATCCATCGCTTATCGTCACGGTACCACCGTACAGCAGTTGGTTGAACTGAATAACATTGCTAATCCCAATTATATCTGGGTAGGGCAAAGAATCGAAGTTCCCAATGATGACGGCACCGTTGGCCAAACAGGTGGGGGAGGAAACACGGGGGGGGACCCATCCGCCAGTAGAATAGTCGATGGCTTGCGCTATACCATTAGCACCGATCGTACCCGCTACCAGCGTGGGGATCGGGTTCGTATAACCTTTACCAAGTGCAATGTTTCTAGGAATATCATCAGGTTGCGCTATAATACAGGTCAGCGCTACGATTTTGTGGCATTGCGCGACGGCCGGGAAGTGTGGCGCTGGTCAGATGATCAATTTTTTACTCAGGCTGCCGGTACGGAAGTGCTGCGACCAGGGGAGTGCCGTACCTACAGTGCCACCTGGGACCTGCGCAATAAGCAGGGTAACTTTGTAGCCCTCGATGATTTTACCATCCGGGCCTTTAATGTCGCCCGGACTTTAAGCGGCCAGTCCGTGCAAACTAATATCCAGGTGGTTCGTGCAGTTGAGCCATCGCCACCTCCCCAGCAACCTTGCCCTAAGACCAATATGCTGTCCGATCCGAGCATTGAAAGGTGGTTGGACAGAAATACACCCAGAACCTGGTCGGGAAACAATGTAGTACGATCTACAGCCGCCCATTCCGGAAATTATGCTGCGGAGTTGGGCAGGGACTCCGGACGCCAGGCAGTGCTTTCACAGACCGTGGATGCTGAACCTAACCGCATATACCAGATTACTTTTTGGGGTATGGAGAATGTACGGCCCGGGCGAACGGCCAATTTCGTATTGGAAGTGGAAATATTTATCTACGACAGTGCCGGGCGGTTAATCGGCAGGGTGGATCCAGCCTATAATCCCGGCAGCCTACCTAATAATACCTACCAGCAGTTCACCTTCACTTCCGGGGTGCTGCCGTCACGCACCGACCGCGCGGAACTGCGCTTTGTGTTCCGGCCTCGCACCAGTAATGACAACACGGTAATCATTGATGATGTGGTGATGACTTGCGTACGTTAAACTCCTTTGTTAATAAGCCAAAGGCAGCCGGTAATAATACGGCTGCCTTTATACATACATGGCATGTCATGTGTTAGCCCTGATTGCTTATGATATATTGCTTCAGTGGCCGCAGGTGCTGCAATTGGAGGAACTGCAGGTACTACAGCCACCACCGCCACCACTGCTTCCGCCGGTAAACGGATCGTTGGATCCTTTCTTGCAAAAGCCCGACATAACCCTCTGGGGAGCTTGGGCCGAACAAGCGGGGCATTGCATATTAGCACCGTTCTCACCCATGGTGCATAATTTTTCAAAACGGTGCCCGCATTTATGACAACGGAATTCGTATATCGGCATTCCATACACTCCTTTCTTTTATTAATTTATGGCGTAAGGCTTGTACTGTCAAGGGGGATTGGGCGTTTTTTTCATTATGTTTAAATTGGCTGTGCAGCTTAAATAAGGATGAATACTTTTTTCGTTGTTTTTTGCAGGGATTATAGGCCGAAAAGTGAAATAGTTAATTAAATTGTTACCTTTACAAAGATAGATATTTAATAATTAATAGCGGGAGGCCAAAAATGCGGATAACTTTTTACGGTGCGGCGCAGACTGTTACCGGTTCGTGCCATCTTGTGGAGGCAGCCAACAAAAAAATAATGATTGATTGCGGTATGTTTCAAGGTCACCGGCTATCTCGTGAGCGTAACTACCTACCTTTTTCCGTGATACCCCAAACAGTTGATTATTTATTGATTACCCACGCTCATATTGATCACAGTGGCCTGGTACCCAAATTGTACAAACACGGGTTCAGAGGGCGGGCACTGGCCACCGGGGCTACCGTGGACTTGTTGGAAGTATTGCTGCCCGACAGTGGGCATATACAGGAAATGGAGGTGGCCCGCTTAAACCGCAAGGCTATGCGGGCAGGCAAAAAATTACTCGATCCCATTTATACAGCTGAGGATGCCTTTGATTGTGTAAAAAAAATTGAGCAAGCTAAATATAATCAAATCATTAGCTTGGATGAAAATATTAAAGTTCGTTTTGTGGATGCCGGTCATATACTGGGTTCATCAATACTGGAGCTGTGGGTGCGTGAGGGGACCAAGCAAACCAAGCTGGTGTTTAGTGGGGATTTGGGGTCTGTAGGCAAGCCCTTTGTTAAAGACCCTGCAGTCATAGAAGAAGCGGATTATCTGGTGATGGAATGTACTTATGGTGACAGGCTCCACCGCGATAAAGAAAACCGGCTGGAAAAGCTGCGTACGGTAATAAAGGAAACTTATGATAAAGGTGGCAACTTGATTATCCCTGCTTTTGCCGTGGAACGCACCCAGGATTTACTTTATGACATTAACTTATTGCTGGTTAAGGGCCAGCTGCCCCCTATACAAGTATATATAGACAGTCCCATGGCGGTGGCTGCCACTGAAGTTTTTAAAAGGCATTACGAACATTTTGATCAAGAAACCAGCCGGCTGATATCAGAGGGGGAAAACCCGCTAACCATGTCGGTTTTACAATTATCCCGCACAGTAGAAGAATCAAGGGCGCTGAATGAAATACAGGGCGGTGCCATTATACTGTCGGCCAGTGGTATGTGTGATGCCGGGCGCATTAAGCACCATTTAAAACATAACCTGTGGCGACCCGAGAGCACCGTGCTGTTTGTGGGTTACCAGGCTCCCGGTACCAAGGGGCAGCGGCTGCTCAGCGGGGTGCCTTCCATTCGTATACACGGTGAAGAAGTAGCTGTGCGGGCGGATATCAGATCCATCGATGGTTACTCTTCCCATGCCGACCAGCAGGAATTACTCGACTGGATGAATGCTTATAAACAAAAGCCCGGCCGGGTTTTGTTGGTGCACGGTGATCCCGAAGCGCTGGCAGTCATGGAAAAGCTGGCACCGGAAAAAACCGGGATTGATGCTTACGCCCCAGCCTGGCAGGAAACCATAGAACTAACACCTGGAGTTGTTTTCAGCGCTGAGGAACTACAAAGAGCCTATCATGCCGTGGCGGCAAGAATGGATGGTTTTATGCAGTCCACACCCAGCCGGAGCGATTTAGAACAGGTAATGGAGCAGTTTAAACAATTGGAGTTCCTGCTTGATAAAGTTTCCAAAACAGGCCAGTAAGGTTATATGAAAGGAAACTGTGTAAATGCATGGTGGTTTTAAGCTGAATAGGTGTGATGGCCTGACTTACTTAACCGTGCCTTCCTTTGCTGCCACAGGGCTGGTGGCGCATGCTTTCACCACCCGTTTGGGCGGAATTAGTAAGCCACCCTATCATTCCCTGAACCTGGGGCTGCATGTCGGGGATGACCCCCGTAGCGTAGTGGCTAACCGGCAGCGGATCTGCAAAGTTTTGGGTGCCGGTACCGGCTGTCTGGTGGCGGGGCAGCAGGTGCATGGTGACCGGGTAATCACCGTGAATGCAGTCCATGCCGGTAAAGGGTCCACATCCGAGGAGAGTGCCCTGCCCGACGTGGATGCCCTGGTGACCGGTGAGCCATCCGTGCTGCTTTCCAGTTATTATGCTGACTGTGTGCCACTGTTGTTTTTAGATCCTGTACGCCGGGTGGTTGCTCTGGCCCATGCTGGCTGGAAAGGTACGGTACTGGGCATTGGTGCTGCAACAGTGCATCATATGGTGGAAAAACACGGCAGCAGGGCCGAAGATATTTTAGCGGCGGTGGGTCCGGCCATCGGGCCTTGCTGTTACGAAGTGGATACATCCGTTATGGAAGCAGTTTGGAAGTGTTTACCCGTCGGACCAGTGCCGGCCCGCCCCGGACGGGAGGGCCACTGGTGGCTGGATCTGCCCGCAATAAACCGCCGCTTGCTGCTGATGGCGGGGGTGCGGCCTGAAAATATCACCATGGCTAAACTATGCACCGCCTGCCGGGATGATTTATTTTTTTCATATCGTCAACAAAATGGTCGCACCGGGCGGATGGGCTCTTTAATTATGTTGAAATAACGCTGTAATAAGCTGACCGGGGGATGATGGAAGTACCTAGAATACTTGTTGTAGATGATGAAAAAAATATTGTTGAATTAATTAAATTTAACCTGGAGCGGGAGGGCTATCAAGTAATTGCGGCCTATGATGGCCAGGAAGCGGTCAATGAGGCCCAGTCCAAGGCGCCTGATCTGATTATATTGGATGTCATGCTGCCCCGGATGGATGGGCTTGAGGTTTGCCGCCAGCTGAATCATGACCCTAATACAAGGGATATACCCATTATCATGCTCAGTGCCAGAGGGGATGAACTGGACAAAATACTGGGTCTGGAAATTGGAGCTGATGATTATGTCACCAAGCCCTTCAGTCCCCGAGAACTGGTGGCCCGAGTCAAGGCCCGGTTGCGCCGGCTGCAGACCAGTCACGATAAAAAAGTCCGGGAGACTAAAGCTTCAAGGAAGGTGCTGGGGCGACTGATCATCGACGAGGAACGTTTTGAAGTGCTGGTGGACGGCGAACGCCAGGAGCTCACCCCTAAGGAATTTGAACTGTTGCGCTTTCTAGCCGGCGAACCGGGCAAAGTCTTTTCCCGGGACCATCTTCTGGAAAAAATTTGGGGCTATGACTTTGCAGGTGATTCCCGCACCGTAGATGTGCATATACGACACTTAAGGCAAAAGATGGAAAAGTACGATGGTATGCAGCAATATATCGAGACAGTGCGTGGTGTGGGTTACCGTTTCAAGGAGGTGCCCGTGGATTGATAAATCGTTTTTTCCAGGGGATTAGCTGGCCTCCGGTGGCCAGTTATTTTTTTATGTTGCTGGTTTTTTTTGCTATTTTACAGTTATATGACATGAAAAAAATTAGTATTGGTTCTGCAATTAGCGTGTTTCTATTGCTGGCTATGGTGCTTGCCTGGTTGCTTTACCGCCGGGTAATTCAGCCGCTCAATGAAATAACCAGTGTTTCGCAAGAAATTGCCCGGGGTAACCTTGACCGGCAAATTAACATCTTTACCCGGGACGAGATAGGAGATTTAGCAAGAAACATAAATGACATGGCCGCTCATCTGCGGGCAACCATTGATGAGATTACGGAGCAAAAAAACCGTGCCCAGACAATATTAAATAGCATGGACGACTGTTTGATAGCGGTGGACCGGGAAGGATATATAACCATGGTTAACCCGGTTATTGAGACAATGTTCGGGGTAACCCGGGCGGAGTGTGTGGGTAAAAAAATTCTGGAGGTAATTCGCAATTATGATTTAGATCATATATTAAATAGGGTGCAAGTCTGCCAAAAACCGCTGACCCGGGAAATTAAAGTCCTCGCCCCAGAGCTGCGCATTTTTCGCTTGCATATCACGCCCTTGCACGGCAGCGGGCAGGGTGGCGCGGTGGTGTTTTTGCGTGACATCACCGAGCGCAGGAATATGGAGCAAATGCGCAGCGAATTTGTGGCCAACGTTTCCCATGAACTGAGAACGCCGCTTACCTCCATCCATGGTTTTGTGGAGACATTATTGGAAAGTGGCACCGATGATCCAGAAATGACCAGGCATTTTTTAGAGATTATTGCCGATGAAACCACGCGTCTGGCCAAGCTGGTGGAAGAACTGCTGGATCTGTCCAGAATAGAGGAGCGCCGGGTGGTGTACCGCTGGCAGCGGGTAAAAATAGATGAATTACTGGACCGGGCTCTGGCGGTGTGTGGTACTTATGCCGAAGAAAAACAAGTGGCCATTAAAGCTAATCTGTCTCCTCGCCTGCCACCCCTGTATGGAGATCCCGATATGCTGGCTCAGGTACTGATTAATCTTATGGAAAATGCTATTAAACATACTCCACCGAGGGGCAGCGTGACGATCAGCACCTCATTATATGGTGATGAGTTCAGGTTGGACGTGGCTGATACTGGCGCGGGCATACCGCCGGACAGTCTGCCTCGGATTTTTGAGCGGTTTTACCGGGTGGAAAAGGCCCGCTCCAGGGAAATGGGCGGTACCGGATTGGGGTTGGCCATTGTTAAACATATTATTAAAGGGCACGGGGGGCGGATAGAAGTAAAAAGCGCTGTTGGTAAGGGTACCACCTTTTCAATTTTTTTGCCCATGGAAATCCAATCGAATAATTAGTCGCGTGTTGCAGACTATGGTACCCCGCCGGGAAACCGTCCAGTGATGTTTTAAGTCATGTATGTGCCGTTTTAATAAAAAGTTAACAGTTGCCTAACACATATCTAATTAACGCCTGTTACAATTATAAGATCATTCAATTGTATTAAGTTTTTGATGTTATGGGGTTACATCATAATGAACAGTAAAGTATCAGTGCATAAATTAAATTTATTCTATAAAGATTTTCAAGCCCTGCGTGATATTAACATGGAGGTTCCGGCTCATTTGGTAACCGCCCTGATCGGACCGTCTGGCTGCGGCAAATCCACGTTTTTGCGCACTTTAAACCGCATGAACGACTTGTATAAGGGCGTGCGGGTGCAGGGTCGAGTTTTGCTTGATGGCATGGATATATACGGTGAAAAGTGTGACGTAGTCAACTTGCGTAAAAAAGTGGGGATGGTATTTCAAAAGCCTAACCCTTTTCCCATGTCCATATATGATAATGTAGCTTTTGGACCTCGCATCCACGGTATCAAAAATCGCAAGAAGTTAGATGAAATTGTGGAAATGAGTTTGCGTGCGGCAGCACTATGGGATGAGGTGTCGGATCGCTTGCGCCAGGGAGCCCTGGGACTGTCCGGGGGGCAGCAGCAGCGCCTGTGCATTGCCCGGCTATTGGCAGTAGAACCCGAGGTGCTGTTGATGGATGAGCCCACCTCAGCTTTGGATCCAATGGCAACGCTGAAGGTGGAAGAGCTAATCCAGGTGTTAAAGCAGGACTATACCATTGTCATTGTGACCCATAATATGCAGCAGGCGGCCAGGGTTTCCGACTATACCGCGTTTTTCCTAACCGGTGATTTAGTGGAGTACGGTGCTACCGGCGATATCTTTACCACACCTAAGGAACAGCGTACTGAAGATTATATAACGGGGCGTTTTGGCTAAAACAGGGGGAATATGCATGATAGCCAGATCCAACTTTGACAGAACCTTAAAAGAAATACAGCAGGATATTCTTCGCCTGGGCAGCCTGGTGGAACAAGCGGTATATGATTCGGTACAGGCGCTGGTTAAACAGGACATAGCCCTGGCGGCCCAGATAATCATGGGAGATGAAATGATTGACGAACTATACCTGGAAATTGAAGATAAATGTGTCAAAGTAATTGCTACTCAGCATCCCATGGCCCGGGATTTGCGTATAGCCGTAACGGGTATTAAGATATTGCTTAGCCTGGAACGCATGGGTGACCACTGTGTAGACATTGCTAGGGCCACCATGTGCCTGTCCGGCCATCCTTTTACCGTACGGCCCGTGCAATATATACCCGAAATGGCTGATATTGTGCAGCAGATGGTTAAAGATGGGTTGGACGCCTATGTTAAAAGGGACGTTCATAAAGCCATCGATATGTGTGCAATGGACGATGAAGTGGATTTTATTTTTAATCGCATATTTCGTGAGATAATTAGCTGTATGAAAGAAGAACCGGGCAATGTATACCAGTCTGCCTATTTACTATACGTGAGCAGGTATATAGAACGAATTGCCGACCACGCCACCAATATTGGCGAGGCCGTTATCTACCTGGTGACCGGTGAGAGGCGGGAGTTGAATTAAATATTTAAGGCAAAAAGAACAGTGCCGGTAGAATAAATGCTTTGATGCATACTGGCTATTGTATGTTGTATACTTTAGAAATAACTTTAGCTATTTTGGGCCCCTAGGGGTCGTTTTTTTATTTATCAAGCAGGAAATTTTGGTTTTACGGGGTAGTTAATAATATATGCCAATTTAGGTAAGGATATGATTGAACAAATCATTCATGCAAAAATCCTTTTGCTGTGTTGTGTAATCAGGAAGTTATTACGAATTAGTTATGCAACAGTAATTAAATTGTTTTTGGTTCTAATTAAATAGCTAAAGGGGGGACAGTGTGGGCAAATACAGAGTGCGTTCCAGCCGGTTTATCCCTGTACTGTTTGTATTGGTTTGCGGGGTGGGATTAACCTTTTGGGGTGCTTGGAGCACACTGGCCTGGGCGAAAAACAATGTGCTGCTGCATTTGCTCGATGTACAATCCCTGGTTCAGGATGAAATTAGGGAAACCCGGGCTGTTGAGGGTTTGCTGGTCAAACATGAAGAGCTGGTTAAAACGCCGGTGGCCGGACAGCTGCGCCTGCTGGTGAAAGATGGCGATCGATTACGCACAGGGGCGCTGCTGGCTGAGATAAGTGGTATTGCAGATCAAAAGATTTGGAGCCCCACGGCGGGCATTTTTTGTACACACCTTGATAATTTGGAGAACTTATTAATACCCGGTATGATAGATGTACTGGATATTACAGCGGTTAAAAAAATAAGCAGCAGCGTACCGCCGATATCGGATGAAGTGGCTGGTGGACAAATTCTTGGTAAAGTGGTGGATAATCTACAGCCGCTTATAGTTTTCATCCAGGCGGAAAATTTGGATGACTCTGTGGTCCACTCATTAAAAAAGGATACAGCGGTGACCCTGCTATGGAAAGATCAGGTACTGACTGGGAAGATCACCCAAGTAAGCGTTATCGATACTGATATAAGCATGTTCATAGAATTATCCAGTTACCCGGAAAGTTACATTCATGAGCGGTGGGTACAGCTTGATTTGGTTACCCGGCGAGTGACAGGCTGGCTGGTGCCTGCAGAGTCGATAGTTTTTAAAGAAGGTAAACCGGGCCTTTATGTAGTGTCCAAGCAAGTTATTCGCTGGATACCTGTTGCGGTGCTGGACCGTTTGCAGGATATGGTCGCTGTTAGTGGTGATACATTGAGCAGCTCGACACATTATATAAAAAACCCCGGTTGGGCTCGGGAGGGTAGCCGGCTGGATTAGGAGTGATTCGATGGGAATACGGGAAAACCTGCAGCAGGTAAGGGAAAAAGTGCGTTTAGCGGCAGCCCGGGCCGGACGGGATTTACAGCAAATTAAAATAATAGCCGTGACCAAAAGAGTTGAGGTATCCCGGATGCGGGAAGTTGTACAACAGAGTATTGTCGACCTGGGTGAAAACCGGGTGCAGGAACTGATTGATAAAATCAATGCTTTGCCTGCTGATATAAACTGGCATATGATTGGCCACTTGCAGACAAACAAGGTAAAATATATAGTGGGGCGGGTGAATTTAATTCATTCCCTGGATAGCTGGAGCCTGGCCGAGGAAATCCACCGGCGTGCTGTTAATCTTGAGGTGACAACCAGGGTGCTGGTTCAGGTTAATACCTCCGGGGAAAAAACCAAGTATGGTATATCCCCCGAAGAATTAGCCGATTTCCTGGCGGCACTGCGTGATTTACCTCAGATATCAGTACAAGGGTTAATGACTATTGCTCCTTATGCCCAAAACCCCGAAGAAGTGCGTCCTTATTTCAGGGAACTGCGGTTGCTGGCCACAGCGCACAACCTGGAACACCTTTCCATGGGTATGACCAATGATTTCGAAGTGGCGGTGGAAGAAGGCGCCGATATGCTTCGCCTGGGTACGGCGATCTTTGGCTCCCGTGCAAATTAAATAAGGTAAATATGAGTGAAAGGGACGGTGGGTGAGTTTGGCAAGGTTTGTGGATAGAGTGCTTAATTTTATGGGTTTTGAAGAAGAACAGGAAGAAAATAGAGAGCAGGAGATTAGCGCCATTGAAGAAGAAAAAACTATTATTCAGAAACCCAAGAAAAACAAGGGCCAGGTAGTTGGCCTCCATACCCAGCGGCAAATGCGGGTTTCGGTGGTTGAACCCAATGGCTTTGACGATGTGCAGAGCATAGCTGATAATCTTAAAAGCCGCCGGTCTGTAATAGTTAATTTAGAGCAGGCTGACCCCGAGCTGGCCAAGCGGGTGGTGGATTTTGTAAGCGGTGCTACTTACGCACTGGACGGCAGTATGCAAAAAGTGAGCAAGGGTGTTTTTCTGTTTGTACCCAGTAATGTAGATATAGATGTTGATGTAAAGGAGCAAATTAAAGAGAAGGGTATTATGAACTGGATGAAGTAAACAGGGAAGGATTGTTTAAGATGTTGCTGGATGGAAAAAAGATCGGCTTTATCGGTGGGGGGGCTATGGCTGAGGCGTTGATTTCCGGATTGATCAGTGCAGGGTTGGTTTCGCCGCAGCAGATACTGGTCAGTGACTTGAGTGAGCAGCGCAGAACCCACCTGGCGGATAAATTTGCAGTTGAGGTGTCTAACGCCAACAATACAGTAGTTACTGGTGCTGATATAGTAATTTTGGCAGTAAAACCTTTTGTCATGAGTGAGATACTGGAAGACACGGGCAGCTATTTCTGTCCCGAACATACCATAGTCTCCATCGCTGCGGGTATTACCACCATATACATAGAAAGATTTCTAACGGGCCAGTTGCCGGTGGTACGGGCTATGCCCAACACGCCTGCACTTTTGGGTGCGGGGGCCACGGCAGTATGCTGTGGCCGGTGGGCTGGGGACCGGCACAGAGATCTGGCTCTGACTATATTCGGCGCGGTGGGCCGGGCGGTACCTGTGCCTGAAAAATTAATGGACGCAGTTACTGGACTTAGCGGCAGTGGTCCGGCATATATGTATATTATAGCCGAGGCGCTGGCAGACGCCGGGGTGCGCATGGGGCTGCCGAGGGACGTAGCGCTGACACTGGCTTCGCAAACAATGCTGGGTGCCGCCAGGATGATACTGGAAACGGGTCGCCATCCGGGAGTGCTAAAAGACATGGTTACTACTCCCGGGGGTACCACCATTGAAGGATTGTTTGCTCTGGAAGAAGGAGGCATAAGGGCCGCGCTGTACCGGGCGGTGGAAAAAGCTTGTCGGCGTTCCAGTCAGCAGTCCGGGGATAACAAATAACCAAACGGGGTGACTTATGGACATTGGTGTTACAACGATAATCTACTACGCCATTGAGGTATATACCTGGTTGATTTTTATTCGCATTATTTTATCCTGGATCAGGGTGAACCCCTATCAACCTGTGGTCAGGTTTATCTATGAGACCACTGAACCTTTTCTGGGCTTTTTCAGGAGACTGATTCCTCCGATGGGAATGATTGACTTTTCCCCCATTGTTGCCTTTATTGCCCTGCAGTTATTAGCTACAATACTCATCAGACTGCTACATTCAATTGGTATTTATTAGGCGAATGAGCCTGCAATGACGCGGTTAACGGGGGTGAATATCATACACCTGGATAAATTGCAGAGCATGGTAACTAATCCTGAGGACAGGGAGATACTGGCTCGGGCCATGGACCTGGCTGAAGTGGCCGGCAAAAGTCACCGGCCCCAGGTAACCGACTTTTACGATCCCTATCGCTGCGCAATGATTGCCCGGGCTATGGGATACCTCCCTGACCTGGCGGTGGTGGTGGACGGTGGTTATCCCGCGGCGGAAAGGTCGCGGGTTTTAATTTTCCCTGATTACATGTTTGCCGGGGATGTGGATACCGGGCTATCCTTTCTGGCGGTGAAGGGCAGCTTTCGCTTTAACACTGTTACTCACCGGGACTACCTGGGGGCGCTGCTGGGTCTGGGCTTGCGCAGGGAAAAACTGGGGGATATTCTGGTGGGTGAAGATGGTGCCCAGCTCGTCGTTGCTGCAGAAGTGGTCGATTTTATCAAAATGGGGCTAACCGGGGTGGGCCGGGTTAGGGTTACCGTACATGAAATAAACCGGGCGGAAGTTAAGCCGCCGGCTCGGGATTACCGCGAAATCAAGGTTACGGTGCAGTCATTGCGTCTGGATGCGGTGGCGGCCCACGGTTTCGGCCTGTCCAGGACCAAAATGGCCGGTGAGATTGCGGCCGGTAAGATATACCTTAACTGGCGCCTTTGTCTTGATCCTTCCGCGCCGGTGCGCCCCGGTGATATGATTTCCGCACGGGGTCGGGGCCGTGTGGCTGTGGAACAAACCGGCGGGCAGACTAAAAAAGGTCGTACCAACCTACTGCTGCACCGCTATGGTTCTAACCGATGATGTGGTGCCGAACTACCAACACATTTTTGATCAGGCTTCTAGAATGTTAAACTAAATGCATCACTCTTTGGCCGTGAGGGATGAATAGTTTTAGTAAATCCGATCGGAGGTGCCGCAAATGCTCACTCCTCTGGATATTCAGAAAAAAGAGTTCAAACGCTCCTTTCGAGGTTATAATGAGGAAGAAGTGGACAAGTTCCTTGACCAGTTGGTACAAAGTTATGAGACCCTGTATATGGAAAACCAGTCCTTGAAAGAAAAACTGGAGACCAGTGAAGCAACCATAGCGCGTTATCTGGAAATGGAGAAAATTATTAAAGATGCCGTGATTATGGCACAGAAAAATGCCGATGACTTGCAGCGCAACGCCCGGCAGGAGGCCGAGTTGCAGCTGGAAAATGCCCGTTTGCGGGCAGAGAAAATTATTGGTGATGCCGAGGAAAAGGCGGCCCGGGCTATTCAGGAAGCACGGGAGCGGGCGCGGTATCGCATTGAGGAAGCCGAAGACAGGGTTAAGAACGTCATGGAGGAATACCGTTTTTTAAACAAGCAGATTCAAATGTTCCGGGTTAAATTCCGATCTTTTCTGGATGCCCAGATAAGCTTGCTGGACGGTCAGGAAGAAGATGCCAGGGAATCTATGAATGGTTGGGAGCCTGGTTGGTTGGAAGCGGCCGCGAGTTCAGCCAATAACGATGCCGGTGCCGGTGCCGTCGCTGAGAGGCCGGGTATAATGCTGCAGTCCCAGCCCGATGCCGCTGGCGGCGAGGCCGGGGTGGAGGAAAAAGACGGGGCTGATTAGTGTATCAGTTAGGTAGATGTACATAGCATATATATCGCACAAAGTTATTAATATTTCACAATGGTGCAACCGTTTTATTTATAATGATTATTAAATAAGGGTATAACTGTTTAATACAGGGCAGGCGTGCGGGTACTTAATTATGGTCGAGGATCAGCAGCCTAGAACTAGAGGAGGCGGTGGAACCATGCTGGACATTAAAGAGGATGCCGGTGGCGTATCCATAAAAATACGGGTGCAGCCCCGGGCCGCTAAAAACCAGGTGTCCGGTGTTATGGAGGGTGCCCTGAAAGTGCGGCTCACCGCTCCGCCGGTGGATGGCGCGGCTAACAAGGCCTGCTGTGCGTTTGTCGCCGAACTGCTGGGAGTGGCCAAGGGGCGTGTGGCCATTAGCCAGGGGCATACCGGGCGCAATAAAACGGTGCGGGTTGAAGGACTGACCGCCGGGCAGGTGCTGGAAAAGCTCAATTATTGACTCGGCGGGTGTTATTATATATAATAATGTAGTTATTATTCGACGATATAAAAGTGCCGGTGATCGGGACGAGTAAACGGTACGGCTGCCCAGAGAGCCCGGGTTAAGGTGAGAGCCGGGCGCAGTGCAAACCGCTTGAAAATCACCCGTGAGGCGACGGCTGAAATCCTACAGGGAGATTAAGCCCGTCCGGCAGCCACCGTTAACGGCTATGCAAGTGGGACCGGTCTCTTAAACCAAAGCAATGGTTAGGCTAAGCATTAGCACCGGTCCAATCAGGGTGGTACCACGGAAAACATCCGTCCCTTGGAGGGGCGGTTTTTTTATTTGTCAAATCATCACAATTGAGGTGTCATTATGGATTACGGAAAAACACTTAATTTACCTAAGACTGATTTTCCCATGCGGGGTAATTTACCCCAGCGGGAGCCGGAAATTATGCAGTTCTGGGAGCAAAACGATATTTACCGCCAGGTACAGCGGCACAACAGCGGGAAGCCTAAGTTTATACTGCATGACGGCCCCCCCTATGCTAACGGTCACATTCACCTGGGGCATACGCTTAACAAAGTACTCAAGGACATTGTGGTTAAGTTTCATTCTATGGTGGGCTATGATGCTCCCTATGTGCCGGGCTGGGATACCCACGGTCTGCCCATTGAGCAGCAGGCTATTAAAAACCTGGGTCTGAACCGCCATGCTGTGGACACTGTGGAGTTTCGGCGGAAATGCAAGGAATACGCCTTGAAATTTGTAGATATCCAGCGGGAGGAATTTAAACGCCTGGGCGTGCGGGGGGACTGGGAGCACCCATATGTGACCTTGATGCCGCACTTTGAGGCCCGGCAAATTGGTGTGTTTGGGGAAATGGCCAAGCGGGGCTACATTTACAAAGGCTTAAAGCCGGTGTACTGGTGCGCCACCTGTGAAACTGCACTGGCCGAGGCTGAGGTGGAATACGCCGATAAGAAGTCTCCCTCTATTTATGTTAAGTTTCCGGTGCGAGACGGCAAGGGAATTTTACCGGAGGAGAATACCTACGTGGTTATCTGGACCACCACCCCCTGGACACTGATTGCCAACCTGGCTATCACCCTACACCCGGAATTCGATTACATTCTTATGGAGTTGGACGGTCAAAATATGCTCATGGCTAAAGAGCTTAAGGAAGCATTTTTGCATGAAACCGGTCTGCCCGAGGGTAGTATTATCAGCCAGTACAAGGGTAGTGAGCTGGAAGGCATTGTATGTAGTCATCCCTTCGTTGACCGCAACTCAGTACTTATACTGGGCGACCATGTTACCCTGGAAGCGGGCACGGGTTGCGTGCACACTGCGCCGGGGCATGGCCATGAAGACTATCTGGTAGGTTTAAAATATAATCTGCCCATCCTTTCACCCGTGGACGGTCGAGGCCGGTTTACTGATGAGGCCGGTCAATTTGCTGGCCAACTGTACCACGAAGCCAACGATGGTATACTGGACACTCTGAGGGAAACAGGAGCATTAATCAAGTCCGACAAGATCAGTCACCAGTACCCGCACTGCTGGCGCTGTAAAAAACCGGTATTTTTCCGGGCTACCGAGCAGTGGTTTGCCTCCATTGACGGCTTCCGCCAGGCTGCCCTGGATGAAATAGATAAAGTTCGCTGGATACCCGGTTGGGGTAGAGACAGGATTCATAACATGGTAGCCAACCGTGGCGACTGGTGTATTTCCCGACAGCGTACCTGGGGAGTGCCCATTCCAATATTTTATTGCAAGTCCTGTAATAAGGAAATTATTAATGACGAAACCATCAGCAATTTACAAAAGCTGATCCGGGAACACGGCTCGGATGTTTGGTTTGCCCGGGATGCGGCGGAGCTGGTACCGGCGGGACTAACCTGCCCGGCCTGCGGGTCTAAGGAGTTTACCAAAGAAACCGATATTATGGATGTGTGGTTTGACAGTGGTTCCAGCCACCTGGCAGTGCTGGACGAACCGGACGTTTGGCCCGACCTCACCTGGCCGGCGGATTTATACCTGGAGGGTAGTGACCAGCATCGTGGCTGGTTTAACTCCTCCCTGAGCACATCGGTGGCAGTAACGGGCCAGGCTCCTTACCGGGCGGTACTCACCCACGGCTTCCTGGTGGATGAAAACGGGCGTAAAATGAGCAAATCACTGGGCAATGTGGTGGATCCGTTAAAAGTAATTAAACAAATGGGTGCCGATATACTGCGCCTGTGGGTTTCCTCGGCGGACTACCGGGGTGATTTGGCGGTGTCTCAAAACATTCTCAAACAATTAACTGAGGCTTACCGTAAAATAAGGAATACCTGCCGGTTTATGCTGGGTAATCTCTACGACTTTACGCCCGAACAAGACAGCGTGCCCTACGAAAAAATGCCGGAGCTGGACCGCTACGCCATGCTGAAACTGCACCGGCTGATTGAGCGGGTGCTGGAGGCGTATCGCAATTATGAATTCCACGTGGTCTACCACGCCATCCACCATTTTTGCACGGTGGATATGAGTAACCAGTACCTGGATATTATCAAAGACCGGCTGTACTGTGAAAAGGCTGATGCAGAGCTGCGCCGCTCGGCCCAAACCGTGATGTACCAGGCGCTGCACGCGCTGGTGCGCTTGCTGGCACCAATACTGGCCTTCACCACTGAAGAAATGTGGCGTTATGTGCCCAAAACAGTGGATGCGCCGGCAAGTGTTCAGCTTACCGACATGCCCGAGCCGGATGACCGTTATGTAGATGCGGCCCTGGAAGAAAAATGGGGCCGGCTGATGAAAATACGCGGCCTGGTTACCCGGGCGCTGGAAAAAGCCCGCCAGGAAAAGGTCATCGGTAACTCCCTGGAAGCCAGGGTACACCTGTACGCTGATGACCAAATGACCGACCTTATTAAGCCGTACTACCAGGATCTGGCCGTGCTGTTCATCGTATCCGGAGTTACTATGCATGCATTGGCCGAAAAAACTGCCGCTGCAATGGAGGTTGATGAAATACCCGGCCTGGCCGTAGGTGTATCTCGGGCTGCCGGTGTCAAATGCTCTCGCTGTTGGATGTATCACGAGGATGTGGGTCAAAATACCACGCATCCTGAAACCTGCCCCCGCTGCGCCACAGTGCTGGAACAAACAGGTGGTGCTGGGTGTTAATTAAAGCAGAGCATAAAATAAAGTAATAAATGAGCACACAATAAGCCGGGCGTAAGGGATAAACCCAAAAGTTATTCCTTAATCGCCCGGTTTATATTTATATTGTTTTAATTGCCACCGATGGTTGAATTACTGTCTAGTTGCGCCTGGTTGTGGTTTAGCATTTCAGAGACAGGCACCGGCTCGAGGCCGCGCTCCCGGAGTTTTTGGATTATATCGGGCAGGGCCTTAAGCGTGTTCGGGTGACCTTCGTGCATTACAATGATGGAGCCTGGTTTGACCTGCTCCAGTATACTAGCTACAATTTTTTCCGGAGGAGGGTCCTCCCAGTCCCGGGGGTCGACATCCCATATGATTACCTTAAAGCTCAGTTGCTCTGCGACCGTCAGCAGAGTATCGCTGCGTCTGCCGTATGGGGGGCGAAACAGGCTCAATGACCGGCCAACATCGGCCTGTACCTGGTTGGCAACACTGAGCAGATCTTTAGCGATAGTATCTGCTGTTGTTTGATCGAGCCGGTCGTGTTGCCAGGAATGGCTGCCGATTTCACTGCCTTGTTCCACTACCTGTCGGGCCAGTTCAGGATAGTATTTAATACGTTGACCGATCATGAAAAAAGTAGCCCGGACATTAAGCTTGTCCAACACAGCCAGATATTGCTCAGTCATTTGGGGAACAGGTCCGTCATCAAAGGTAATGCCCACCATGTTATGGATACCCTCCACTCGCTTAATCAACTGGTTGGTTGAGTCTGGGATTGGTTCTGCTGATGCAGGCGGTGATGGGGTTAATCCTTCATTGGAACCGGTTACTTCTTCCGGACTTGTTTGGTCGACCTGTTGGGGCTCATCTTCGGTAGCAGCCGCACTCTGCCCGGTGGTGGGTAACTGTATTGATGCGTCGTTTTTGTCAATGGGTTGTGGTTGTGGTTTGTTGGGTTCATTTTTCACCTGGTCAATTGCAGCGGTGGCTTCATGCGGCGTATCGGACCGCTGGCTTACTTTCGAACCGGTTTCATCGTCGGCCAAGCTGGATGGAGCATTGGCATGAATGGGGTAAAAACAAAAAAAACAAAAACAAATACCAAGTAACAATATTACCCCGGCCGTAATGCGTAAAGATAAGGATGGCATGATCTTACTTCCTTCCCCGGAAAATTTGTCCACTCTATATAAATATTAGACGAATTTTTATATAATTTGTTGCATAAAATCATTTGGTAATTTAAACAATAAAAAACCCCCGGCGGTAATAACCGCCGGGGGGGGAAAGCTCGTAATATCTTATAGTTACTTAGGCATTGGATGTTGGACTGTAACTCATTCGCCTGTTGAAATAAAAAAACATTCCTACTCCTACATTTGGGATTGGATCCAGTTCCAAACCATAGGCAGGGTGATAAGCTCCAGGTGATTGATTGGCATTTCTACTTTATCCAGTAATCGTGCCCCTCTTTGGGTTAAAGCAGCTGTATTGAGAGCACTATCAACAAAAATAATCCCATCGGATGGGCCGGATATAACGTCGAATAGCGTAATGTTACTCTTATTTCCGGCCAGGACGGCTATTTCTACGCTTTTATCAATGCCCGTGTCTTCTAACTGCTCTATTAAGAATCCTCCTTGGGCAATAGCCTCATCTATACCAAATGAGTGACTTAATACTCCTTCCCCTCCATAATAAGTAGTCCACCAGTCCGGTTGTAAAATTTCCAGGGGATATTTTGTGTCCCAGCGATAAAGTAACTGACATTGTCCCGGGAAAGTTCCCTTTTTATAAATTGAATAACAATTGGTATCTATAACCTGCCCCAAATAAAGCATCCTGTCCCAGGAAATGGCTCCGTTGGCCTTGGTGGTATAAATAAGATAATTTACTAATGGCTTACGGAAAGAGTAATCCAAACCCAGGTTGGGAACACCCAGCATGATGAGGCGTCTTACATCGCCACGATAAGGCGTACCCCATTGTTTTTTTACATTGGACAAGTACATGCGGGCGGGAATTCCCCCTTTACTATGTGCCACTATATCTACTTGAGGTTGACATGTTATATTTTTTATTTGTTGTATGGCCTCTGCCAGTTGCTCTGCTTGAATATAGTTGTCACCGTGAGGATGGGAAAAGGTGATGGCAAATACAGGGTAGTTGTTAGCAACCAGAAAATGCATAAGGCCGGGGCCGCCGCTCAGGAAAGGGTCCGCCCAGATATTGGCATTGTGTCCGGCACCGTGCACCAATAAAACTGGAGTGCACCGGCTTTTTAAATTATTCTCCTTGGCTTGATGCAGCAAAAATAAATTTGCCGGGGGGCGAGGCCCCCCGAAAGCTTGCACTATGTCCGGATCCAGGTGTTCATTATAATCGCAAAATGGTTCATCCATGATCCCAGGCTTGGTAATGCTAAAGCAGGTAATAACTTTCCAGTAGTCGGAAGATTTCAAGAAAGGATTTCTAAAGAACGGGTTGGTAGGAAACCGGAAAAATTCCGATCCCGGGTTTTGGAACTGATCGGATTCTTTTAATAATTGTCTTAAAAACAATTCAAAGACATTATGCGATGTCACCACCGGACCTCTTTTCTAACCATTCTTTTATGGCCGGATATACTTTCTTCACCGCCTGACTGCCAAAAACCAGCCCCCCGTGTCCCACAGGAAACTCAAGGTATGTTTTATCCTGACTGGAAACATGATCTAAAAGGGCTCTCGCCTGTTCAGGCAGTACTATATGGTCTGACGTTCCCCCCAGGATTAAAATAGAACTATTTATGTTCGCAAGATCCACTATTCGTCCACGTAACTCAAATTCCTTTTTAACCAGCTTATTAGTTTTATATAAACCCAACCATTGCCTGTAGGCTTCACCGGCGAACGGAAGCGGATCGTTGATCCATTTGTTAAGGAGCATCCAGGAATGAGGGGATAGATCATCGTGAAGCATTTTCCAAAGCCGGGAATAGGTGCCCCAATAATTGTTTACAGGATTTAGCATAAATACACTGGTATTAATAAAACTTTTTGGTACAATTCCAAAAGTGTCAACTATTTTGTCGACATTATATTCCTCTTGTTTGATATAGACACTGGAAAGCCCGGCTTCTTCGAAATCTATGGGAGTAGCAATAAACAACATGTTTTTTATTCGAGGCTGGGGGTGTAGGGCAGTATACATACTGGCTATGGTACCGCCCATGCAGTAACCCAATATGGTAATTTCGTTGCTGCACGATGTCTGTACAATTTTGGCTACGGCTTTGGGAATATAGTCTAGAACTAGCTCATTAAATGACAGATCCTGATCTTCCAAATCCGGAGTGCCCCAATCAATCATGAAAACATCAAAGCCGTTATCTACTAAGTATTTTACCAGGCTGGTTTCAGGCGCAATATCCAGGATATATGGTTTATTAATCAGGGCATAGATTATTAATATCGGAATCCTGTGTATTTTAGGAGTTGTTGTTTGGTAGTGATAAAGTTGAGCCTTATTTTTTCTCCATATAATATCTTTGGGAGTAAGACCTACTTGAGGGCTGGGAGTGGACTTTATAATTTCAAACCATTTTTGGGTGGTTTCCGTAGCCTTTTCCCAGCCTTGTTGAAATTGTTTTGCCATTTGTTCTGAGGGATTGCTAAAATATGATGACATTTTCGTAACTACCTCCTCGTATAACGTCTATATGGGGGGACATTCCTCGAAGAGGTGTGTCCGCTTTCCACTAACAATAAACCTGAGTATGTTTTTATTTCAGGAAGTTTTAGGCGGCATGACCAGAGCTTCACCGTCCAATACCAATTCATTACGCTGATTAAAACAACAAGTTTTTAATTTAACCCTATTTTTTTCTGGGAAAATTTCTAAAACTTTAATTTCTGCTCTTATGGTATCCTGAATCTTAACCGGTTTTAAGAAATTTATCTGTTGCTGGAGGTAAATGGTACCCGACCCGGGAAGTTTTGTACCAATAACAGTGGAAATATACCCAGCCGTTAACATACCATGTGCAATTCGTCCCTTAAATATAGTTTTTTCCGCTTCCTGTTGATTAACATGGATTTCGCTGAAATCCCCGGTTATGCCGGCATACATATATATATCACTTTCGGAGATGGTTTTAGAAAAATAGGCTTTATCACCGATTTGAATTTCGTTTATGGTTTTACCCTGCATTTATCTTCCTCCGCTCAGTCTTGTTTGGATTATTGTTCTTGAGAAAAATCATTTACTTTTTCTTCAGCCAATGTAGCCCCGCCCTTTAGTTTTTTTCCCGGCTTACCCTGGGTACGATTGGTAGAATCATTTTGAACTACCGATAATCCATCCATTTTTTCAGTTAGTCCACTTAACTTTTGGTTTATAGATTCTATAGCTTCTCTGATTTGTTCCAGCTCTAGTTCTTTAACCGTATTACGATCTTGTTTTAGTTCTAAGTTATCGACCAATAAAGCAAGGTTACTTACTAATCTAGTCATATTTTTTTCTATATTTGATTCCAAATCATCAACTTTATCTTCCACTCCGATAACTAATTTGGCCACCCGGGCTATATCTTTTTTGGAGGGGACTGGAGCTGCCTCAAAATATTGGTCCATTCCTTTACGAAAAATTTTTTCATAATCAAGATAAAGATTCATAAACTGCACCAAACTTTTAGAGGCACTATCAGTGGATATTATTGAGTTTACCGTTTTACTCCAGCTCTTTTCAGTGAGGTAATACATTTGCTTCCATATTTCTAGCGGGTTTGGAAACTCGCTTTGCCCATTATACGTGTGCTGATTTATTTTCCCGTTGGTATTGCCCACATTTTTCACTCCCTATATTGCATTTGTATAAAACCTCTGCCGGAGTGATATTAAGGCCGGACGAGGTGATTCTTGTTGCTAAATTGACAGGTTAAATGGTAAGATATCTGAATAATTGGTTAAATGATCAGAATATAAGCGTGTAAGTAATTTTGTGAATATTAAGCTATTGCTTAAATTCCTTAATACCTTCGATCTTTTTTTCTAATTCATCTAATTTTTTTGAAATATGATTAGGTTTGAAGTATTCCACAAATAAGCTATCCGAAAATACTGAATTAATCCCCTCTTCTACAATTTCCTTGATTTTTTGTTGATTGTTTCTTGTCTGGGTTAAAATTTCTTTCATTATCTTAGTTGCTTCATCACGGTTAATTTTTCTTTGTTCAATATAAGTCTGTGCCATTTTTTCTGCTTGCTCCTGAGTCCAGGAAAAGTTACTTAATGTAGCAAAAATTAAATCCCATAGCTTATCATAAGTATACGAAGACATTTCCATCATTGTTGCAATGTTTTTATTTATTGGCAAAATCTCGCTCCTCCTTGATTTCTTAAGTGATTTTTGTTTAAATAGATAATTTAAAAATTATGCTATTAATAAAAAATGGTATCTTATCCATTTAACCTGCACTTATTAAAGACAAAAACCATTATAGCACATAAAAGTTAAAATTTGTATATTAATTTATTGTATTATTTGTTGCCTTTTTAAAATTTAATAAATCATAATAGTAATGAAATTATGTTTATAATTAAGATTTGGCTAACAAGGCCCATTAACTAAACTATGCAAATTAATTATTTTAATGATGAATTTTTTCTCTCTAAGAATAAGTGTGAATTATTTTATAATATTAAGTTACTAGATTGTGAATTAATAAACATATGAAAGTATAAAATAAAGATTTAAAATTAAACAACTTTAAAATAAATACCGTATAAATCGGCAAGAGTATAGGAACTGCCGGGAAATGTTTATTTTCTTTTAAAAGTCCGACAAGCCATAATTAGTTGATGACAGTGGTTGCAAGTTGTGGTAGAATAATTTCGATAGCTAAAGAGTTGGCTGTGAAAACAGTCTTAGCTGAGAGTTGACAATTTTATAGCGGAGGTGAGTTGAGAAGAGATGAGCCCAGGAAGAGTACGGCTGAGCTGAGTTAACCGTGTCTTAAACCAGGCTTTAGAAGTCTGGTTTTTTATTTTTGAGATGAGGAGAGATGAGAATGAATAATCCAGTCGTTGAGCAAGTTACCTCTACGGGAATGACCCGGTCAAAAGAAATTGCCGTAGTTGCCTTTTTAATTGCCATTGGTGCAGTTTTACGTATGTTTTCCCCTGCTATTTTAGGTATTACCCCTAATTTTATTATAGCCATGTATTGCATTTCCATTTTGCTGCTTCGTCCCAAGCTGGGGGCTGCTTTGGGTATCGGTATTGTTGCGGGAGCAATCAGTATGATTTTTTCTAAATCCCCGATTCCTTATCTTAACTTGTTTAGTGAACCGGCAGGAGCACTTATGTGTGCCCTGCTAACCTACTACTTACCGGAATTCTCGATTAAAAAATATTCATTTAAGCCCTGTTTAGCAACGTTTTTGGGCACCCTTGTAAGTGGCGGTTTATATATCATATTAAACTTTCAACTGGCCCTTCACCTACCGCCGGCTGCTATGAAAGCTGCCTTTATCGGTGTAGTCATTCCCGTGGCTCTGATAAATATGGTCATGGCCCAGGCCTTATATGCACCAATAAGAAAGTACCTCTTTCGATAATAAGCACGGGAGGAAGTACAATGACAGCAGCAGAGACCATCATTCAGTTTGAACAATTTACGTACTGTTACCCAAATTCCCAGCATAGCGCATTAAACAACGTAGAGTTGAAAATCAAAAAAGGTTCTTTTGTTGGTTTTACCGGTCCTGCAGGAGCTGGTAAAACCACCTTGTTAAAATCGATAAATGGAATTATCCCCTATTTTGAAGGGGGTGCAGTAGGTGGAAGTGTTTACATTAAAGGTAGACCTGTTCGAGACATGTCCTTACCCCAAATTAGTAGAGTGGTGGGGACAGTATTGGATGATCCGGAAGCCCAGGTTATTTGTCTGGATGTAGAGCAGGAATTGGCTTTTGGTATGGAAAACTTCGGAATTGATCCATCGGAAATGGAGCAGCGGATGGTGACTGCCTTATCCAGTGTAGGTATCGCTCACCTGCGGGGTAGATCCACCCATTCTCTTTCCGGAGGCGAAAAACAACGGCTTGCCATTGCAGCAGCTCTGGTTATACAACCAGAGATTCTAATTTTGGATGAACCAACCTCGGAACTGGATCCTCTAGGTAGTGAGGAAGTATTCAAGGTTTTGAGGCGACTAAATATAGAACAGGGAATTACTGTTCTGGTAACAGAGCAAAAAACGGATTTACTGGCCTCTTGCTGTCATAGATTGGTGGTGCTAAATCAAGGCAGTATACTTTTGGATGGTTCTCCCGGCGAAGTCTTTAAGGATAAAAACATTCTCCAACTTGGGGTCGCCATACCACAGGTAACGGAATTAGCGCATCAATTTGATAATTTGGATATAGATATGCCCATAACTTTGGAGGAGGGGGTTCAATATTGCCAGACCCTCCTAAATCAGCGGAGGTAAATTATGAAACCTATTCTTGAAATCAAGGGACTTTCATACCGATATGAAGGTGGCCAAAGAGCCTTGCGGGATATTGACTTAAATATTTACCCCGGAGAAATCGTTGCGCTGGTGGGGCAAAACGGTGCAGGTAAAACGACCTTGGCTAAACATATCATTGGAATTCTTAAACCCCCGCCCGATCAGGTGATTGTTTGTGGAAATGACGTAGCAGCCACTCCGGTTTCAAAAATGGCGAAACAGGTTGGTTTCGTTTTCCAGAACCCGGATCACCAAATTTTTCATCAAACAGTAAATCAAGAGGTTGCCTTTGGGTTAAGGAATCTTGGTTTGCCAGAGGATGAAATGAAGCAACGGGTAACCACTGCCCTCAAGGAAGTTGGGCTGGAATTGCTGGCAGGCCAATATCCGTTAAGTTTAAGCAGGGGCCAGCGGCAGAGATTGGCATTGGCCTGTGTATTAGCTATGAAACCGGAAGTCATTGTTTTAGATGAACCGACCACAGGGCAAGACCAGTGGGAGAAAATACAGATTATGAATTTAGTTGCAGATTTAAATAAACGAGGACATACGGTAATTTTTATCACCCACGATATGTCTTTAGTAGCAAGGTATGCTAAAAGGGTGGTTGTTCTTTGTCAGGGGGAAATTATTCTGGATAATTCCACACAAGATGCATTGGCTAAACCGGAACAGTTGGCCAAGTCATTTCTCAAACCGCCTCAAATAACTTTACTATCGAATCGATTAAATGAAACATTAAACAGACCTGGTGCAACAACTGTATTAACAGTAGAAGAAATGTACTCCAACTTACAAGCAATGATGGAGGGCGGGGCGTGATGGCACGAGTTACAGAGTATATTGACTGTAATTCTTTTATTCACAGATTAAATCCATTAAGTAAGTTGTTTTGGGCACTGGGGGTCATGATTCTTGCCTTATCATTTAATAATGTGTTTTATTTATTAGCTCTTTTAGTATTGGTTATTTTGACTGGTCTTATGGCAAGGGTATTATTAAATCTAGCCTTTGTATTAAAAGGCTTATTAATTTTTGCAAGTATACTAGTCCTCTTACAAATTTTTTTCCTTCAGGGAAATATGGTTTTATTTTATCTTTTACCTGATCAGCATCTCCCGGTCACCAAGGAGGCTTTACTGTTAGGACTAGCCATGGGTTTAAGAATGATTACCGTGGTATTGAGTTTTCTGATCTTCTTGTCGACCACCCAGTTTAAGGACATCCTATTGGTTCTTACAGAGAAGCTTCGCTTGCCTTATGATTATGTGTTTATGTTCATGACAGCCCTGCGTTTTGTGCCTACCTTTCTTGACGAAGCAGTTCAAGTGCGATATGCTCAGCAAGTGCGGGGTTGTCCTGTTGATAGTGGGAATCCGTGGCAGAAGCTAAAGGCATATCAGGCGGTTGCTTTGCCCCTGGTTTTAGTTTCGCTTAAAAAGGCGGAGAGATTGGCAATTGCCATGGAAACAAGGGGCTTTGGCTGTGGCAAGCGCACGTACTATCAAGAGCCGGTTCTAACCAAACTGGATACTCTTGTTATGGTTATGGTCATTGCTACTGTGATACTTGCTATTACTTTCCGCTTGCAAGGATATGGGATTGTTCATTATTAATGGAGGTCTTTTTATATGAAGAAATTGTTAATGGGAAACGAAGCCATTGCCTACGGAGCAATGGAAGCAGGAGTTCAGGTGGTTACCGGGTATCCCGGTACCCCTTCATCCGAGGTTTTAATGACGCTTGCTCAAATGGCCAAAGAGAAGGGCATTTATGCAGAATGGTCAGTTAACGAGAAAGTAGCACTGGAAGTAGCTGCGGGAGCAGCTTACTCCGGGGCCAGAGCAATGGTTACGATGAAACAGGTGGGACTGAATGTAGCATCAGATCCCCTGATGACATTGGCCTATATTGGAGTTAAGGGGGGGCTGGTATTGGTAGTGGCCGATGACCCTGGTCCCCATAGTTCCCAAAATGAGCAAGATACCCGTTTTTTTGCCCGGTTTGCCAAGCTTCCCGTATTGGATCCCTCCGATCCACGGGAGGCAAAAGAAATGGTCAAAGCAGCCTTTGAGCTTTCCGAACAACTTGGTTTACCGGTTATTTTACGACCAACTACTCGAACCTGTCATGGTTGTCAGGAAGTAGAAGTGACAGAAGAGATTTCTCGATCCATAATACCCATTGGCTTTGAAAAAAATCCCAAATGGGTTATTGTCCCAAACCTGGCTGCCAAACAACATATATGGCTAAACCAGCAGCAAGAGGTAATGAGGAAGATTTTTGAGGACAGCTCCTTTAATACGATTATTCCGGGGTCTGGCAGTCTGGGGATTATAACTGGTGGAGTTTCCTACCGATACGTCAGAGAAGCCCTTGAAGCATTGGGCCTCGAATTACCAGTGTGTAAAATTGGTACACCTCACCCAATGCCTACCAATAAAGTATTAGAGTTTATAGAACCACTGGATCAGGTTCTGGTTATTGAGGAGCAAGAACCTGTACTGGAAGATCAAATTATTAAACTTATCTTGCAGCAAAACAAGTTTCCTCATGTAAGGGGGAAACACGACCGTTTGGTGCCGAGAGAAGGGGAACTGAATGTTAATAAGGTAGTGGCCATTTTGTCACAGGTTCTGGAAATAAGTACTGCTCAGACCAAAGAAGCCGGTTCCTTACAGCTACCCATTCGGCCACCTGTGTTATGTGCCGGCTGTCCCCATAGAGCATCCTTTTATGCCTTTAAACAAGCTGCAGATAAAGAAGCTATCTTTACAGGGGATATCGGGTGTTACACGCTGGGTAACATGGCGCCGTTAGATGCGGTGGATACTTGCCTTTGTATGGGAGCCGGCATCTCTTTGGGTGCAGGTTTACAACGGGCGGAAAAACAGCGTGAAGTCATTGCTTTTATAGGGGATTCTACATTCTTTCATTCGGGTATTACAGGCCTAATCAATGCTGTACATAACAATTCCAATATAACAGTGGTGGTACTGGATAACCGGACTACTGCGATGACAGGCCACCAAAGTCACCCCGGACTTAATCGAACTGCCACAGGGGATTCTACAATAGCGTTAAATATTGTAGAACTGGCAAAGGCTTGTGGGGTTCGGTATATTAAGGAAGTAGATCCCTATGATTATGTGGCTGCCGTGGAAGTTGCCCGGGAAGCTTTGAAATTTGAAGGGGTCTCAGTAGTTGTCATGAAAAGGGAATGCATTGCTCTAATAAAAGGTAACCGGAAATCAATGGTTATCGATGAAGAGAAATGCATTGGTTGTGGCTTTTGTGTGGAAGAGCTGGGGTGCCCGGCCATTTCCCGTAGAGGAGAGACGCCGGTTATTGAGGAAACCTGCAATGGCTGCAATCTTTGCGGCCAGATATGTCCGGCAGAAGCTATTGTAGAGCGGGGTGTAGTTCGATGAGATGTGATATCGTTATAGCTGGAGTCGGTGGTCAGGGCAATGTGCTGGCTTCCCGAATATTGGCCAGGGCGGCAATGGAATATGAACTACCGGTTCAAACATCCGAGGCTATTGGCATGGCGCAAAGAGAAGGAGTGGTCATGAGTCATGTTCGGATGGGGGCGGGTAACTATGGTTCCCTCATACCAAATGGCGGAGCCGATGTGCTCCTGGGCTTTGAGCTGGCGGAAACCATTCGTGGACTTGATAAAATAAAAAATGATGGAGTGGTTATCGCTAATTCTTATACGATCTACCCGGTCTCTGTTTCTTTGGGAATTTCACAGTATGATCCGGTAGGACTGGTCGATTATTTAAAAAAGAACACCCAATCTTTATACTTATTCGATGCTACTGCTTTAGCCAGTCAGGCTGGTACTGTTAAAGCAACAAATATTGTTATGCTGGGGGCTTTAGAAGCACTAAAATTACTGCCATACGGTGGGGATCACCTTAAAGAAGTTATGTTGAACATGATTCCCCAAAAACTACATGAAATAAATCTCAAGGCCTTTGAGTTAGGTCAGCAAGCTGTAGGGGGTGCCTAAGGATGTCTACCGTACTGAACCTGGAGGAAATTTACTTTAACTATGACCAGCTTTTTGAGGCTCAGGCAAAGCAGTTACGCAAAATGGTGCAGCGGATCTACAAATGCTCGCCTTTTTATCGCCATAAGTTGGATGAAGCAGGTATAAAGCCGGAGCAAATTCAAACCATTCAAGATTTGAATAAGGTACCCTTTACTACCAAGGCGGAATTAAGAATGGGTTATCCCCTTGGACTTCAGGCAGTTCCCGAAGAGCAAGTGGTACGGATTCATTCATCCTCCGGCACAACAGGTAAACCAATTATTGTACCCTATACTGTGGAGGATGTTAATACCTGGGCAGAAATGATGGCTCGTTGCTTTTCCTATGCAGGTGTTTCAAATAGGGATCGAGTACAAGTAACTCCGGGGTATGGGCTGTGGACTGCGGGAATTGGGTTCCAAGCTGGAGTGGAAAAATTAGGGGCAATGGCCATTCCTACAGGACCGGGCAATACTGAAAAGCAACTTGAGATGATGGAGGATTTACAAACCACCGTATTTGCTTCGACATCTTCCTATGGGTTACTTCTGGCGGAAGAAATTAATAAACATGGTATCAAAAATAAGCTGGCCCTGCGTAAAGGAATTATTGGTAGTGAACGCTGGGGAGATAAAATGCGTAAATATATAGAAGATATTTTAGGAATTGAAACCTATGATATCTATGGATTAACGGAGATTTACGGTCCAGGAATTGCTATTGATTGTAAAAACCATGACGGTTTACACTATTGGTCAGATCATTTGTTGTTTGAAATTATTGACCCTGCAACCGGTGAACAACTTCCCCCCGGCCAACAAGGGGAACTGGTGATTACTACATTAACCAAGGAAGGGATGCCTTTATTACGGTATCGCACCCATGATATTACCAGACTTCGTCTAAAGTATTGCTCCTGCGGATCTCCCTTTCCCATGATTGACCGGGTACTTGGTAGAACTGATGATATGATCAAAATAAAAGGGGTGAACATCTACCCTGGCCAAATTGATCATGTTTTAAAGATTACAGAGGGAGCAGCAAGTGAATATCAGATTATTCTTACCCGTGTAAATGGTAGGGATCGTATTTTAATAAAGGTGGAAAAACAAGAGGGCTGTGAACCGTTAAAGATACAGGAAGAATGCTCTAAAAATATAAAATCCCGCATTGGTATCAAATGTGATGTAGAGGTTGTAGACTATGGCAGCTTGCCAAGATCTGAAAAGAAAAGTAAACGTGTCTTTGATTTAAGGGAATAGTGAGCCTATTGTAAGTGAAGAAGTCTTTGAAAAGGCTACATTCTATTGAGCAGAAGCGCAATAGGTTGATTGATATGCGTTTGGAAGAAACAATAGACAAAGCAGCTTACGAGAAAAAGTACGGAGAATTCGAATTAATATTAGGTGATCTTCTTAGCGAAAAAGAGCGGTTGCAGCAATCCTCTCAAGAAGAAATTGACCTGGCAAAGCGGATAGAACACTTCCGCAAGGTGCTTGAGAAGAATGAAGTTTTAACGGCTTTCGACCGATGTGTGTTTGAAAGTATTGTGGAAAAGGTTATTATCGGAGAAGTAGATGAGGATGGGAATAATAATCCATATAAGCTGACTTTCGTATATAAGACCGGATATTTTAATGCTGTGCAAAGCAAAATGCATAAGCAGATTAAAAAAAAGAGACGGCAAAATGATGTGGTAGATTTGCCTTCCTTTACCTCGGCCGACACATGTTGAGAGTATAGTTCTGATGACGAATAGTGGTTTGAGGGGCAAATAAGGCAGGTCAACCACTATATGTAGTGGTTTTGGAGCAAAAAAAGGGCAAAAATTGGGCTCGAAAAGTGCATTTTTTGGCCCTGTTTTTTGGGGCGTTTTATAGATGACATTAGGGTTTTTTGAAGATGACATCCAAAATACATTAATTTCATAGATGATAGCTAAAGGCATCGGATCTAAAATTTTGATGCCTTTACTTTTATATTCAACACAATTTAACAAAGCTGCTGTCAGGAAGAACCACAAGAGGCTATGTTTTCTTTTTTGCGAAACATGAGTGGCAGAAACGAGAGGGAATTCGTCTTTTGAAGCAGATGTGGTTTCCATAAAAATTACATGGTGCAAAATCGGAAGATATGCCGAAAAAAATAGAGTAAACTGAACATATAAGAACAGAGGAGGTTAACCTTATGCAAAACACAGTCATTTTCCAGACCCTCTTGGGTCCGGTTGGAATATCAGAGCAAGACGGAGCTATTACGGAGCTTTTCTTTGCAAAGGATGCACAGGACAGTGTTGGTGGTCAGGCAACGCCCTTATTGAAAGAAGCCGAAAAGCAGCTTTTAGGATATCTGGCGGGAACCCGCAAAATGTTTGACTTGCCGCTTGCTGCCGAAGGAACGGAGTTCCAGAAAACAGTTTGGGAAGCTTTGCGCAGTATTCCGTATGGAGAAACCCGCAGCTATAAACAGGTTGCGGAAATAATCGGTCAGCCGGATGCTTCCCGCGCGGTGGGTATGGCCAACAACAAAAACCCGATCCTTATTCTGACTCCCTGCCACCGTGTACTCGGCTCGGATGGTAAATTAGTGGGGTATGCGGCCGGTCTGGATATAAAGAAAGAACTGTTGAAATTGGAAAAAAGTCATGTCAGCCGTTAAAACCAAGTTTTTTGATTACGGCAGGAAAGAAACGGAATACCTCGCCGTGGCAGATCCGATACTTGGCGAAGCGATGGCACGGCTTGGACGAGTGGAACGTGAGGTGATTCCCGACCTGTTTGCAGCGCTGGTATATGCCATCATTGGACAACTGGTCTCCGTCCACTCCGCAAAAACTGTATGGGAACGAATACAGGAAAGCATTGGTGAAATCACCCCGGAAAATCTGTCCGGTTTTACCCCAGACGACGTCCGGCAATGTGGCATGACCATGAAAAAAGCTGTCTGTATCTGCGATCTGTCAAAAGAGATCGTGCAGGGAAACCTTTGTCTGAATAATCTACGGGAGCTTCCCGACAGTGAGATCATCCGCCACTTGACAGCCATCCGCGGAATCGGGCGCTGGACTGCAGAGATGCTACTCATCAACTGTATGGAGCGTCCCGATATAGTCAGTTGGGAAGACATTGCAATTCGTCGTGGAATGGAAAAGCTCTACGGCATTCCAAAGCTGACAAAGAAGCAATTCGAATCATATAAAAAGCGATATTCGCCCTATGGCTCGGTAGCTTCCATTTATTTATGGAAGCTTTCCTTTTTATAGGGCCTGATGGGAGTATGAGAAAATGGAGCTGCAAAAGCAGTACACCCTGACCGGTGCGGACGGCAAGCCCTATTTCAGTAAACAGAAGGGTAAGTTTGGCGGGCACCGAAAAAACAAAATTTACGGCCGGATGGATTGCCCGGCCGCCCTGCACGCAATTGCAAAAGGGCAGTATGTGAAATACCGCGTGTTTTTTGCGGATGAGGAAACAGCAATTGCTGCCGGATACCGCCCCTGTGCGGTGTGCATACTCAAAAAATATGCCGTCTGGAAAAAAGAACATAAGAAAGGAGCTGCAAATACATGATTCTTAACATCAGCGGACGAACCGACATCGTCAATCACTACTCAGGCTGGCTTTTCAGGCGGTTTGAGGAAGGTTATGCCCTCTCGCGGAACTCCCTGTTTCCAAACTCGGTCCGGCGCTACGAGCTGACGCCGGACAAAATCGACTGCATTATCTTTGGTTCGAAAAATTATGCGCCCGTTCTTGGTCGTATCCATGAGATCACCGAGCGGTTCCACACCTATTTCTACTACACCATCACCGCCTACGGCAAGGATGTTAAAACAGCTACAAAATAACTAGATATAACTATATATAAGATAATAAAATCATTGACGCCAAACATACATTCTACTATAATAATAACAGGAGATGGTGTCAATGGAAAAACTATTAACTTCCCATCAAGTAGCAAAATTATTAAACGTTTGGCCTGAAACGCTACGACGATGGGAAAAAGAAGGGAAATTAAAACCATTACGTACACCCGGCGGTCACAGAAGATACAAGGAATCTCAGATTAAAAAACTACTTGGAGAAGACCAAGGTATAAACAGCACAAGTAAAAAATGCATCATCTATGCCAGAGTATCCACAGCTAAACAAGCCGATGCCGGTAATCTGCAACGCCAAAAAGAGCGGCTTACAACTTATGCCGTAGAAAAGGGTTACCAAGTGACCTCAATCTACACGGAAATAGCATCCGGGCTTAACGAAAACCGCCGGGAATTAACAAAGCTACTTAAAGAAGCGCATAAAGGCAATATAGACATCATTATCATTGAATACAAAGATCGCCTGGCCAGGTTTGGCTATAAATATCTGGAACAATACTTCTTGTCACACAAAGTAGCTATAGAAGTTATAGAAACAAACGAAGAAAAATCACCCCGGGAGGAACTAGTTAACGACATGATAGCCATAGTCACCAGCTTTTCTGCCAGAATATATGGCAAACGTGGCGGAAGAGTAGCAAAAAAGCTAATGGAAACAATTAGGCAGGAGGTGACTACCGGTGAAAACGACAGCAATGGGCATAATCCTGGAACTAACCCCTGAACAAAAAGATTACATTGATAACCTCATGGAACGCTACTGTGCCGCCGTGCGCTGGTCATTTAAAAGACTATTGGAAGGCTGGAAAACTCAGGCCATAAGAATTGCCGTCCAGGGGAGATTTAACCTCAACTCCCGACAAGCCAACGACGCAGTATACGACGCCCAAAGCACCATCAAAAGCCAGCATGAACTTGTCAAACTACACTACGAGAACACCAAAGCAAAGGTCGAGTTTACCGAAAAGCGTATAACTAAAGCCAAATCGCCCGAAAAGATCACAAAGTTACAAAAGCGGCTGGACAAAGAACAGCGTAAGCTAGCCAAATGGCATTATTACCATGAAACCAACACCTTTCCACCGGTGGTTTTTGGAGGTAACAAACTCTTTCAAGAACGCTGCAAAGGCAATATCACCAAGGAAACATGGCGGGAAGCAAGAACCAGTCGCTATTTATCTCGGGGCGATAAAACCAAAGGCGGCAACCTAAATACCCGCCTATGCCAAATAGATAACCAAATCTACCTTGACATAGCCGCAGATCCGGTTCAGACAGGAAAATCAATAAGATATAACCGCATCACCGTACCTATCTACCTGGCCCGGAAGCCCTCTAAAAAAACCGGCAAGATAAACGGAATTAACTACCGGCAAATGATACTGGACTACCTGAAAACAGGCGATGCCTACCAGGTAGAAATCCTCCGCCAGGGCGGTAAATATTACATCCACGTTAGCATTGAAGAAGAAACCCCGGTACCACTTAAGCCCTACGGTGCCATAGGCATAGACACCAACCCGGACGGACTGGGAATAGCCATAGTAGACTACCTGGGACAATATCGGGGCAGCCGGTGGTTGGGTGAAGGTGAGTGGACATACGCCAGTAGTACCCGAAGAACCAACCTTATCGGAGAAAAAGCCAAACAAGTAGTCACCCTGGCCAAAGAAACAGGCTACGCCCTGGCAGTGGAAGATTTACAATTTAAAAACGACAAATCCGTAACCGCCAAGTTTAACCGCATGGCCCACGGGTTTGTCTGGTCTAAGTTTCTGGAACACATTGATAGGTGCGCCGCCCGGGAAGGGGTGCCAGTAATAAAGGTAAAACCGGCCTTCACATCAGTTACAGGTATCCTAAAGTACCAGCACATGTACGGTATATCCAGTCATGAATCGGCGGGTTATGTGATAGCAAGACGGTCTTTAGGCTTTAACGATGATAAAGTACCTAAGCTATTACTGGACAAACTGGTTAAGAAGAAACCTGCATTTAAGCAAATGACAGGTTGGAAGAAGTGGTCGGCAGTTAAAAAAGCTGTACTAGCCAGAATTAAAAAACTAACAAAAAGGAAGGTGAAAAGCCTGGCTTCTTGGCAGGTTCACCGTAAAAACGTGTTAGGTATAGGTTAACACCTTTGCTATAAATTTTGAGGGTGGCACGGTACACGTTGCGAAAGGCCGTTGCCACAAGTGAGCACCCAGGCGGAGGTAACACCTTCTCCGGGCAGTACGCACTCTTTAGGAAGCGGCGGGGTAACCCACCCGGAACATGGGCGAGAGTCTATGGCCTAGCAGTTGAATCCTGTGACACTGCCTTCCGCCTGTGGCCCTTGTGGCTATTAGTCGGCGGAAGAGAAACCTTAATAAATCTGGATTATTTTATATAAATCAGGTATGTATAGGTTTCAGAAACCAGGTTTAAATGGTATTTATGCATATGTAACGAAAGATGCACTTGGAATTAGTATGCCGGTAGCCCATGTGGCAGGAGACCATGCCGAGTTTGAAATTGATATTAGTAATTTGAGAGGGTTTAATATTTTGAACTGGAACTAGTTTTGTCAACCTATTGATAGAACAGAAATGGGATGATGATGATTAACCATGCACTCCTGTTTATGGTCGGTGGATAAATCTTGTATTTGTCGAGAACGTAATTACTTTAGTGTAAATGGTTATAACTACCAATAAAGGAGATGACCATTTATGCAAGCCATGCAAGACAAAACGATCAAGGAATTAGCAAAGGATTGCCGCACCGTAGAAGACGTACATGAGATGCTCAAGAATCTATTCAAGGACACCTTGCAGCAGATATTCGAGGCTGAAATTGAAGAGCACCTCGGGTATAAAAAACACAGCATTGAAGGCAATAATACTGGCAACAGTCGCAACGGTTACAATAAGAAAACTATCCAGACTAAGTTCGGCAAGACAGAAGTGGAAATCCCACGGGATCGTAATGGTGAATTTGAACCAAGGCTTATCGGTAAATATGAAAAGACATCCAACCAGCTTGAAGACCAAATTATAGCCATGTACGCCAAGGGTATGTCTACACGTGATATTGAGGACCACATGAGGGATATCTACGGTATCGACGTATCCCCTACCATGGTCAGCAAGATAACAGACAAAATACTACCACTGATTGCAGAGTGGCAGTCCCGGACACTTGACCGTATATACCCTATTGTTTTCCTTGATGCTATCCATTTCAAGGTACGTAAAGATAACCGGATAATAAACAAGGCGGCCTACAGTGTGTTGGCCCTAAATATGGCAGGCCAAAAAGAAATACTTGGCATCTGGATTGGGGAAAATGAAAGTGCCAGCTTTTGGCTTGGTGTATGTAATGACCTCAAAAACAGGGGGGTGCAAGATATCCTGATTACCTGTAAAGACGGGCTTTCCGGGTTTTCTGAGGCCATAAACACTGTTTTCCCCCATACCGAAATTCAGCTTTGCATAATCCATCAAATCCGTAATTCCCTGAAGTATGTGCCATACAAAGAACAAAAGGAGTTGATGGCTGATCTTAAGCAAGTGTACCAGGCATTAACCCTGGAAGAGGCTGAGTTAGCCTTTGAAATATTCAAAGAAAACTGGGGTAAAAGACATCCCATTATAATTCGTTCCTGGGAAAAGAATTGGCTTGAGTTAACAGCTTATTTTAAATACCCATATGAAATCCGTAAAATGATTTATACTACTAATATCATCGAGGGTTACCACCGGCAACTACGGAAAGTAACCAAAACTAAAACTGCCTATCCAACAGACGATGCACTGAAGAAAATTATTTACCTGGCCACCGTTGAAGCAGCAAAAAAATGGACTATGCCAGTTAAAGATTGGAAAAATTGCATCTCCCAATTTGTCATATACTTTGGTGATAGGATAGAATCAGAGATGGCCATATAAAAGTTAGCCGGCCAACAAACCGACCGGTAGCCCTTGACATGGAGCCTCTGGGCCTGTGTTTCTGGGAGCCCACCGGGGAGTCCACGCTACGCTTTGGTCTCCCGCCGCAACAGGCTAACACAGGCCCCTCTCCATATAAAGGGCTACCTAGTTGATTCTAACTAAGATAGTTTTGTGTTAAGAGGAAAAACCATTTACACGTAATATTTCACATTCCCTATTTGTCAGCGACTTTGCATATGGCCTCAATCATTTTCGCTTTTACTAATCCAATCTTTCAGCAAGCTCACAGGCCAATGGTAAAAGATCAATAAATCCCGTGCTTATGAAATAGTATTCGAGATTATCTTTTCTTCCTTGCAACTCGGACATAGCATAAGCATAGATATCTTTTTATCTTTACTTGATATTTATCAGGTTCAACGGCCCGGAATCAACATTGATTTACCCAATGGCATTTTTCTATTAATTGGTTTGGTAACAACCGTCCTTAACCTGTTTATGGTGTATAACCTATGTAACGGTATTATGGAGATGGCCAGAGTTCAAGGTAATTTTATGCTTGTTGAAAACGCTTTGACCAGGTGGAAGTACTATCTTTGGGCCAACATATTGTTTATGCTTTCGTTCCTTGCTGTAGTGATACCGTTCGTCTGTCGTTATCCTGTGTGTGGTTTTGGAAAAAATTAAAAAATAAAAAGTTCCCTGCACTTGCACTTGCAGGTGCAGGGAATTAACATTTATAGCGGGAGCAGTGGTAATTTTAATAATTTCGAGAGTGAGGTCACTTATACAAAGCTTTAAAAACTTTTTCTTCAGTCACTGGTATTTCCTTAAAGCGGATACCGATTGCGTCGTAAATGGCATTGGTAATGGCCGGGGCGGTGGGTACCAGGCTGGTTTCACCCACTCCTTTTGCGCCGTAGGGTCCGCTGGGGTCATGCGGCTCTACAAGAATTACCTTAATTTCCGGAATATCTTCAGCGGTGGGAAGCATATATTTATGGATACCATCATGTAATTGTTTACCCTTGTCGTTATAACGAATCTCTTCGCTCAGGGCGTACCCCATACCCTGGACCAGACCTCCCTCCAGTTGCCCTTCTACGATAACAGGATGTATGGCCTTCCCAACGTCGTGTGCTGCTACCAGTTTAATTACCCGGACTTGACCTGTTTCAGTATCGACTTCTACTTCAGCAAAGTGCGCTTCCCACGGGGGGGCGTTGGACGGAACAACTTTGCCTACTCCTAGAAACTGTTTATTATGCAGGTGAGCGTATTCAGTTAACTCGGCCAGGGATATTCTTGCCTCGTTGCCGCTATAAATCACCCCATCTTTAATGTCAAGGTATTCCATACGCTCTTTTAAATAATCTGCTGCGTATTCCAGTACCTGGGAGCGAGCATCCTGTGCGGCAAGATAGACAGCTTGCCCGGCGGTGTAGCATGAACGACTGGCGTGGCTGCCGATTTCAAAGGGTGTTGATTCGGTGTCTGCAAGGGTTACCGATACTTTGCTCATATCATATACACCAACGGTTTCCGCTGCAATCTGAGCAAGACTTGTTTTGGTCCCGGTTCCCATATCCACCACACCTGATGCAACCTTAATAGTTCCATCGCTCTTTATGGTTACCAGGGCGTTGGAGAAATCAACACAGAAGGGCCAGGAGTTGCTTACGTGTGTACCCACACCCATACCTATTCCTCTGCGGATTTTATCTCCGGGCTTGTTTAGTTTTCCTCTGTTATTCCAGCCTATTTCCCGGGCGCCCTTTTCAATGCATTCGGGTAATCCGCTGCTTTTGCATGGGTAAGGCAATACCCATTTATCTCCGGGCTTGATTATATTTTTAAGCCGTAATTCTTTTGCATCCATACCCAGACGTTCGGCGGCCATGTCAACCACGGATTCTATGGGGAACATTGCCTGGGGGTTGCCGAAACCGCGCATAGCTCCGGCTGGAGTGCAGTTTGTGTAGGTACTGTGGCCGTGGTAGACCTGATGAGGTATTCTGTAAACTGAGAGTCCCATTGCTCCAAGTACGCCGGCAGCCTCTACGCCAAAGCTGCAATACGCTCCGGTGTTAAGATTTGCTTTTAATTCTAAAGCGTGGAAAACGCCGTCATTTTTTAACCCCAGTTTTACTGTAACGTAACCGCCATGTCTGGTATCAGAGGCGATAAAGTCTTCTTTGCGGTCGTAAACTACTTTTACGGGTTTTCCTGTTTTCATGGCCAGTTCTGTCGCAATAGCTTCAGCCTTACCGCTAAGGCCGATACGAACTCCGAAACCGCCCCCTAGGTATGGAGGATTTAATACTCGCACTTTGCTTACCGGCAGTTGAAAAATGTGTGCCAGTATTTGGGCGGATGGGTGCGGAGTTTGGGTAGTGGAGTAAACGGTAATACTGCCGTCAATAGACACTTGTGCTACGGCTGCTTGAGTTTCCATTTGAACCTGTTTAACAATGGGCAGCTTAAATTCTTCTTCAAAAATCAGATCACTTTCATTAAAACCCTGCTCCAGATTGCCCATTTCCAGGTGAATTATTTCTCCCGGTATATTCTTACCGGCCGGACAGTCGCTGTGGATCTCAAGAGCGTCTGAGGTCATGGCTTGTTTAGCATCGTACACTGCAGACAGTGGTTCGTATTCCACTTCGATTAATTCAAGGGCTTGGACAGCTATTTTTTCATTGACAGCAGCCACTGCAGCCACTTCGTCCCCGACATACCGCACTACATTGTCAAAAATGTACTGGTCCAAAACCGGTTTCATGGGCGGAACAGTTGTCGTCATGGTGGCTGAAGTATTGAATATTACCCTGGTAGAATTTTTATAGCATAAAACGGCTTCTACCCCCGGCAACTGTTCAGCTTTGGTAGTATCAATTTTTTTTATTCTGGCATGGGGGTATGGACTCCGAAGCACTTTACCGAACAGCATGCCAGGCAAGTAAATGTCAGTCGTAAAAGTTCCCGTTCCAGCTGATTTTTCCCAGGCATCAAGCCGGCGGATGCTTTTTCCTATAACTTTGTATTCTTTCATATCGTTATCCCCTCCTCTACTTGGAATTTTCCTCCTTGACTTTGTCGGCTGCAGCTTGAACAGCTGCTTCAATTTTGACATATCCCGTACAGCGGCAGATATTGCCTGATATAGCTTCTCTAATTTGTTCGCGATTGGGATCCGGCGTCTTGTCCAACAGGGCTTTGGAAGACATAATCATCCCCGGAGTGCAAAAGCCGCATTGAATAGCCCCCAGGTCCATAAATGCTTCCTGTACCGGGTGCGGCTTTTCTTTGTTACCGATACCTTCAATGGTTTCAACATGGCAGCCTGCAACTTTCATTATAGGGACCAGACAGGAATTCACTGCAATTCCGTCCATAATAACTGTGCAGGCGCCGCATTCACCTTTGCCGCAACCCTTTTTGGTTCCTGTAAGTTTTAATTCGTCACGAATTATATCTAATAATGTAGCGGAAGGTGAAACTGTTAATGTTACAGGTTTGCCGTTAAGTGTGAATTTAACATTTTTTTTATTCATACCAATCCCCCCTTGTTAAATAATTGTCATTAATTACGAGCACGAGCTACAGCCGTTTCGAGGGCACGTTTAACCAAGACTTTTAATGTTGCGCAGCGGTATTCCGCAGACCCACGCAGAGTGCTGTTCCGGGGATTAGCGTGATTCAGGGCGGCCTCTGCTGCCTTTTGAATTGTTTCCTCATTTATTGCCGCGCCTTTAAGTAATTCTTCACTGTCGCTTGCCCGCACAGGTTGCGGGCCTACCGGGGCCATGACTATTCTGGCCTGTTGAAATTTATCTTCGGCAATAGATACCACTACTGCTACATTTAACATGGGAAGCGCCAGTGCTTTGCGTTGGGCCAACCGGGTAAAGGCGGAACCTTCACCTGGTTGCAGGGCCGGTATTATTATGTTGGTTACTATTTCGTTGTTGCTGTTCACTTTGGTTTTGCCTACTCCGGCGTACAGTTCTTCTACCGGTACCTCCCTGGTGGAATCGGATGATGCTATTACAGCAGTTGCCCCGAGGGCTACCAGAGCAACGGCGGAATCAGCGGCCGGCTGTGCATTTACCACGTTACCTACCACAGTGGCGGTATTCCTAATTTGTAATGAACCTACGCTTCTGCTGGCCTCGGCCAGGACCTGTGCTTTTTCATTTACCAATGGTGATTTGGCTGCTTCATTATGCGTAACCCCCGCCCCGATAATCAAGAAGTTCCCTTCTGTTCGGATTCCTTTAATTTCTGGTATCCGAGTGATATCCACCAGTATTTCGGGATTATGTTTCTTTGATTCTATGTCCAGTAACAGGTCGGTTCCACCGGCAATAATACGGGCTTTTCCTTTTTGCTGCTGCAAAATTTGCAGTGCATCAGTTACCGATTCCGGTGTTAAGTAGTCTATATACATGCTCTAACCTCCTTTATAAAAAATCACTATTTAATTAAAGCAAATAGCATGCCATTTGAAATAATTCAAATAATAGCGATTTTAAAGGCAAATCATTATAGTAATATCGTTTTTTGTGCCGATTTTTTGTCATTTTCCAATAATAAATAAGCAAAAAAACGGCAAATAAAAAACCGGCACTGTATAAGTACCGGTTTTTATAGAAAACTGCCTCTGAAAAACTACGGGCTTGTCCCGGAGGAGGTTCACTTGCCTTTTTCCTTTATTAAATAACGCAGCACTCTTGGGGTAATTCCTAGCTTTTGCGCTATCCCGGAGTATGTACTGCCAGGTTCTTGTAAAAAATGTTCTATAACTTTCCTGGTAATTCCCGCCTCTACATCTTTAATAGAGTTTCGTACTCTTTCCAGGTCGAGGTTGGGTAGCTGAACCAGCAAGGGAGGTAGTAAACCGCCCCACCAGTTTATCAAACATTCCAAATCGATCATCGCTTTGTTGTTGATAGGAGGGTAGGAACTTAATTTTATGCCGGTAATCTTTTCCGGCAGTGATTCAACTCCTATATAATCAGAACTACTAAACGCAATTGCTCTGGTTATTACGTTTGACAACTCTCTTACATTACCCGGCCATGAATAGGCTTTTAGAAGCTCAAGTGTTTCCGGAGTGCATCTAATTTTTTCTTCAGTGTTTTTGGCAATGAAATGTTCAACTAAAAGGGGTATATCACAAACACGCTCCCGTAAAGGTGGCAAGTTTAAACTTACTACATCCAGACGATAAAAAAGGTCTTGGCGAAATTTTCCTTTACTAACGGCATCTCTTAAATTAATATTGGTTGCTGCAACTATGCGGGTATTTGTTTTACGGGTTGTTTCGCCGCCTACACGAATAAATTCTCCGGTTTCCAGTACGCGCAGCAGCTTTACCTGGATAGTGGGGCTTGCTTCACCTATCTCATCTAAAAAGAGAGTTCCTCCGTCGGCTATCTCGAATATGCCTTTGCGAGTTCCATGTGCACCTGTAAAAGATCCCTTTTCATGGCCAAAAAGCTCGCTCTCTAAAAGGGTTTCGGTAAAAGCACCGCAGTTAACGCCTAAAAAAGGCTTGTTCGCCCGTGAGCTGTTAAAATGTGTAAACCTGGCTAAGACTTCCTTTCCAGTACCTGTTTCCCCGCTTAGCAGTACGGTAATGTTTTTAGGAGCTATTTTTTGAGCCAACGATAGTATGCGAAACAAAGGGCTATCCGGGTTTGTAATAATTCCCAGGTTTCGGGCTTCTTGAAGCAGCTCGGAATCGATAATATCTTTGTGGATTTGGTATTTTCCCAAAGCCCTGTCGATACTCGCTTCCAGTTGATCCAGTTCATCAAAAGGTTTTTCAATATAATCGAAAGCTCCCAGCTTAACCGCTTGGACGGCAGATTTTACGGTACTATAACCGGTCATGATGATAACCGGGCAAAAAGGTTGACGATTTTTTATCTCTTTAAGTAAACTTATACCGTCATTGTCAGGCAGCTTGAGATCTACCAGCGCCAGGTGAAAGGATGAGTTGCTGATTGCTTTTAGCGCTTCACTACCTGAGTTAGCCACAGTTACTTGGCAATTTTTTTGTTCTTCCAGAAAAAAAGCAAAGAAAGTGCCGACTTCAACTTCATCGTCTATAACTAAAATTTGCGGTTTCATTTTTACGCCCCTAATACATTAGAATTATTACAAAGGCAGGATTAGTGAAAATGTACTACCATTTCCCGGCTTGCTTTTAACCTTAATGGTTCCCCTATGGGTTTCTGCTATGCCAAGGCTGACTGAAAGGCCCAGACCGGTGCCCTTGGTGCTGCTTTTAGTAGTAAAAAAAGGATTAAAAATATGTTCCAGGTTTTTAGCTTCAATTCCCTCACCGTTATCAAAAACAGCTACTTCAATGGCCGCTTTATTTTCGTGCTCTATTGCCAGGGTAGTAATGATAATTTTACGATCTTTTGTATTATCTAGAGCATCTCTGGCATTCAACAAAAAATTAATAATTATCTGTTCAAGCTGTTGTTTATTACCCATAATAGGAGGTAGATTTTTACCAGGGTTTACTTTTATGGAAATATTACTTTTCTGAATTTGGTAGGCTACCAGGGAAAGGCTGTTAGTTACCACCTGGTTGATATCTAATGGTTCAAGGGAATAGTTGTCCTGCCGGGCAAAAGTTAATAAATTTTGTATTATTCTTTTACATCTTTGCCCGCAATTTTTGACATCTTCCAGTAGCTTAAATGTTTTTTCCCCGGGGTTAGTTATTCTTAATAAAACACTGGCATTACCTATAATCGCCGTAAGGGGATTGTTTAATTCGTGGGCAACTCCTGCAGCCATTTCTCCTATTGCCGCCAGTTTAGCGGAATGAAACAATTGGGCTTGTATCCGCCTCTTGGTGGTAACATCTCTGATATAAACTACTATGCTGTAGGGTTCATTATTTTCGTTGAAAACTGGGTAAACGTTAATATTTAAAATTTTGTTTAAGTGGGAAATATTTATTTCCCTAAAAATACTTTGTTTCATGCGGAACGCTGTTTCAACGGGACATTCATGACAGGTACGGTTGCAAAAAGGGAACACTTCGTGACACTTTTTCCCTACAATATCGCTGGGGGGTACTCCGTTTATCTCATTATTCACACGTAAAATGTTGTATTTTGAGTCAATAAGGTAAATCTGTCCCAGCACGGCTTTAAATGTTTGTTCCCATTCTCTCTTGGCCTTGAATACCTCATTATAAAGGAGCATGTTTTGAATACATACTGCCATTTGATCCGCCAGTTGTTGAACAAATAAAGAATCATCCTTTGAAAAGGCGTAAGGTCTTTTACTGCCCAGATTAACCGCGCCGATGACTTCGTTGTTAACCAGCAGCGGAGACATTATGGCCGATTTTATACCAATAGCAACCAAATCATCATCTTCCTGGTATTTGTGTGTATCATTCCATATGTCCTGCCTTAAAAAACATTGCTTGGAAAGAATAGCCTGCCAGGGAGCTGAATTATAATTATGCAAAACACTACCCACACCCAATAATTTCTGGTCTTTGGGCGCGCTTGATTTAATAATTAGGTTACCGTTTTCCAGTAAGCAAAAGCTTAACAGGTCATAGGATATAACGCTGCGAAGAGGAATTGACATGTGATCAATAATATCTTCATAGCTCATCTGAACATTAATGCTTTTTGCTATTTGATTGATTATAGCCAGCCGGGTGTTTTGCTTGGTCAATTCCAAAACACAGCTGCCTTCAGCCGGTTGGCGGGTAAAACTCATTAATATCTCCTCCTATGAGGTTATAAGCTAATTTTATCACATTAATTATAACAAATAGTCAAGAGAATGAAAATTAAGTCTATTTACATGAAAATAACCTTATCACTGTAAGTTTTCAGGATTTAAACCTTCAAGTTGTTTTATTATAAATCTGCCGTCTTTTCTTACCAGTACATCGTCAAAATAAATTTCCCCGCCGCCGTACTCCGGTGTTTGGATGCATACCAGATCCCAGTGAATGGCGGATTTGTTTCCATTGAAGCATCTATCATATGCACTGCCCGGAGTGAAATGAAAGGAACCGGAAATTTTTTCATCAAACAAGGTATCTTTCATGGGGGTGGTAATGTATGGGTTGACACCCAGGGCAAATTCACCGATATACCTGGCCCCTTCATCAGTATCCAGGATTTTATTAATTCGCTCCTGGTCATTAGCCGTAGCTTTGACAATTTTTCCGTTGCAAAATTCCAGTCTGATTTGCTCATAAACAAACCCCTGGAACTGGGATGGGGTATTATAAGTTATATAACCGTTTACTGAATCCCTAACCGGTGCCGAGTAAACCTCACCGTCCGGGATGTTTCTTTTTCCTGCACATTTGATGGCCGGCAGACCCTTAATAGAGAAAGTCAAATCAGTATCGCGCCCCACAATTTTAACCCTATCGGTCCGGTTCATTAATTCAACCAGCGGGTCCATGGCCCGGGACATTTTAGCATAATCCAGGTTGCATACATTAAAATAATAGTCTTCGAAAGCCTCAGTGCTGGTAGCGGCCTGTTGGGCCATGGACGGTGACGGGTATCTTAAAACAACCCACTTCGTTTTAGCTACCCGAATATTTTCGTGCACCACTTTCCAAAAATATTTATTGTATAAATCCATTTTATCCGAGGGCACATCCGATAACTCGGCACTATTATCTCCCGATCGAATACCGATGTAGGCATCCATTTCATTCATCCTGGCCGCTTCGTATTGAGCCCGCATTTTTACCTGCTCTTCCCCCGCGCCCAGCAGCCAGGCCCTTTCAATGGAGCTGTCCTTTAATGAAACAAAGGGCAGACCGCCAACGCGATAGACCTCTTTTAGTAGCTCTTTTACCAGTGGTGATTCAAATCCCGTGTTTTCTATTAAGATCTTTTCTCCGCATTGTAATGCGCATGAATAGTGGATAAGGTTTTGAGCCAACGTAGTAATCCGCGAGTCAACCATGAAAAACCCTCCTTGTTCTTTTGTTATTACAGAAATATCATTAGCTGTATATGGGCAAAACCGGCATAAATTTTAATATCCTCCATGGGAAACGCCACTGGTCTATTGTACTCCAAAAAAGTTAAGAGTAAAGGCCAAATAATAGTGGATTTTTAATGCCGTACCAAATTGCATATATTCTATATTACTACATTTTTAAATCGGCACCCAAAATTGGTGGTCATATCTTGACAGACATATTACCCTGGTTAGCCCTGCAAAAATTTGCGACCGTTAAATAAAAGCTGTACTGAGCAACCTCGTTTTTTTATAGCTAATAAAATAGTACCATTGACTATATTAGTACAGTAGCACTATGATAAATCTAACCAGTGTGCTCACCTGGACCTATTAGCACCGCCATCCAGTGGCGCTTTTTATATAAGGAGATCATTATTTGATAGGAGTGTAAACGTTGCCCAAGAAAAGCAAGCAGCAGGAAAATATGTTCACACCGTCCGGCCACCAAGTGGACAGGGACTTAATGAAAGTGGCGGTAAAGGTTTCGCCGTCACTGCAGGCGTTAATTGCCAACCAGATTGATTTGATAGAGATGCTGGAGGACAAGGTGGCTAAAAACCCTGTCCTTATTGAGCAGCACAGGGTGGAAGTACTACAAGTGGAAGAGGAGATAGCCGGTGCTTTTTCAAGCTATGTAAAGAAAAAGGAAAAGGCCAGGGAACGGCGGTTAATGAAAAAACAGTCGCTAAAGGAGGATAAAGCATCGCCGGTTAGTGAGGAGGCCGGTAAACAGTTTGTGGAAGAACAGCCTGTGGAAGACCTGCAAGCTCATCTTTCGGTAGAGGCGGTACCATTTGACATTGTAAATGAACCTAGATTATCTAAGGGAAGGGGTTACACCGGTAAACCAGCCTCGGGCGAGAAATTTATTGAGGAACCGGTAATGTGGGAAGAAGATGACCGTTCCTTGGACTATAACATGCATTTTGATATTGAATCGACGAACCAGGGACCCGGTCTTCCATCGTCCAAATATGAAACCAGCGTCCGTCCCGTGGTCACAAAGAACGCCGGGGTAGATGTGCGGCGGGTGGCTTTGGGGGCATCTATAAAAGCTCTACAGAGCTTTCTCGGCCGTGAACTAAATGAATATGAGATCAAGTCCCTTGAGACCCAGGTAGACTCTTATTTAGAATAACTGGTGATCAATTTTTATAATAACGTGCTACGAGAACGGAGTGAACCACTTGCAGGAAGGACAGAAAGTAACACTGCAAATAACGGATATCAATCGCTACGGTGAGGGCATCGGGCGAGCGGATGAGGGTATGGTGGTTTTTGTGCCCGGCGCGGTGATCGGGGAGCAGGTTACGGTGTGCATTGAAGAACTGCGTAAGAGATATGCTCGGGGGACGCTGTTGAAAACCGTTAAACCTTCAAAACACCGTGTGATGCCGTCCTGTGACCTGGCTGAACGCTGTGGTGGCTGTAATCTGCAGCATATTGCCTACGACGAGCAGCTGCGGTGGAAGTCCGCCCTGGTCAGGCAAAATATAGCTCGCATAGGCGGAGTTGACGGGGGAATGGTACGGGATATCATCGGTATGCCGGACCCCTGGCATTACCGTAACAATGTGCGTTTTAAAGTACGGTGGAAAGACGGGAAAGTGACGCTGGGGTTTTTCGCTGCGGAATCGCACCAACTGGTTGCGGGCGTCAATGGCGCTTCCGGGACTTCGTGCCTGCTGGCTCACTGGGATTTAATCCGGGTGGCTGAAGCGGTGCAGACGGTGCTGGAGGATAACCCGACAGGTGTAACATTGCCGGAGGAAATTATGCTGCGCCGGGGCAGCACCGGTGAAGTGATGGTAATATTATTGATCGGCAAACCCGCAGGCGCTCAAAGCGGGGAGACCCCGGCCGGGCTGACCGGTGAAATAACAGCCATTCCTGGAGTGGTAACGGTGGTGGGCTATGCCCGGGCCACCGGTAAAAAAACAGTCGGCCGGTATCAAACTTTGGCCGGCCGGGGCTATATCGAAGATGAAATAGACGGATTGCGATTTCGTATTTCTGCCGCCTCCTTTTACCAAGTGAACCCATCTCAAACTGCTGTGCTATATAGGAAGGCACTGGATTACTGTTCTTTGCAGGGGCATGAAGAGGTAGCCGATGCGTACTGCGGAGTGGGCACCATTGCCCTATACGTGGCTCGGTACGCAAAAACGGTGCGGGGTTACGAGGTGGTGCCGGGGGCGGTGCGAGACGCCGAAGCCAACGCTGCGCTTAACGGTATAAAAAACGCCCGTTTCTTTGCCGGTGCTGTGGAACGAGTTCTGATGGAACATGTGGACAAGGGTTACCACCCGGAGGTGGTGGTGCTGGACCCGCCCCGCAGCGGATGTCACCCCGAGGTGTTGGATGCCCTGGCCCAAAGCGGTGCCAGGCGGGTGGTCTATGTTTCCTGTGACCCGGCCACTCTGGCCAGGGACGTGGGGTATTTGCACCGGTTGGGTTTCATGCTGCAAGAAGTGCAACCCGTTGACATGTTTCCCCATACGGGACACGTTGAGTGCGTAATAATGATGACGTATAGTGGTTTTAAGGGCAAATAAGGCGGGCCAACCACTATATGTAGTGGTTTTGGAGCAAAAAACGGGCAAAAATTGAGGCGAAAAACTGCGATTTTTGACCCTGTTTTTTGGGGCGTTTCATAGATGACATTCGGTATTTCAGAGTCCATGCTTGAATTTCCCATAGCTGGACAATAAAATGTTAAATATAGAACATATAAACAAACAGGAATTTGCGGAGGAATATAAAATGGCATGGGATTATGCAGAATTATCAAAGATGGCAAAAGCAAATGGTGGTCCTGAAAAATTGGTAGACTTACTTATTAATTCAGGAAAAAGAAAAATGTTTCCGTGGCTAGGAGTAGCGGCTGCGGTTGGAGTTGCGACTACTGTAGTTGTTCAAAAAGCATATAAATATTTATCTGATAAAAAAGCTGAGTCGAATACAGAGATGGAATTGGCTAAGCAAGAATTGATTCAAGGGATTAAAGATTATGATGCGACCCATGCCGAAGTACATTCTGATATTATGAATATAAGAAAAATTACAGACAACAAAAAGGAATATATAGACTTACTATTGCTGGCCGACGAGCAAGAAGATATGATAGATAAGTATCTTGAGCGTGGTGAAATGTTCGTTTTGGATGATAATGGCATAAAAGCTGAATGTGTGATTACACAAGAAGGTGATGGTGTTTATGAGCTTAAAAACATTGCTGTTTTACCTGATTATCAACGAAAAGGCTATGGAAAAAGCCTGATAGAGTTCCTGTTTTCCTCTTACACTGATTGCAACACTATGATTGTTGGGACAGGGGATGTTCCCTCTGCACTTACTTTTTATAAAAAATGTGGTTTTACAGAATCACATCGAATAAAAAACTTTTTTATAGATAACTACGACCACCCAATGTTTGAAGATGGAAAACAACTGGTTGATATGGTTTATCTGAAATGGGAGCGATAACTTCTAATTTATTTAATTGAATATAACTGATTCCTGAAAATTTGCGGGAGTATTTTCTAACGAAGATACCCCGCTTTTTTTATGCCCTTTTTTAGGGCAATGTCATTAAGTTAAGGCCTAAAAAACACAACCATCCAGATTAAGATGGTTGTGTTTTTCTTATACATACAGGTGGGCATATAAAATTTATCAATTGTAAAAAAACACTTGACAAATAAATAAAAATCGAAGGCTTCGCCTTGAAAATGAGGACATTTTTTTAAGGAGGCCTTCAAAAATGATAAAGAAAGCATATCCAGAGCAGGTACGAACTGCGCTGCACCAAGCGATAAGCTCAATCACAGCAGATTTACCGGCTTGCGTGAAACGACCAGGGCAAGATTTTTCACGCGAACGCAAATTATCACTGCATACTATGCTGCTTATGCTTGTAGGCATGGGAGGCAATAGCCTTTCAAAAGAATTATATGATTGGCTGGGCTATTCGTCAGAAACTGCAACCGCTTCAGCATTTGTCCAACAGAGAGACAAAATTCGTCCAGAAGCACTGAAACTACTGTTTCACGAATTTACAAGATTAGCAGTACCAAAGAATTCATTGCAAGACTACAGGCTGCTCGCTGTTGACGGTTCGGATTTGAGACTTCCGTCAAATTCAAATGATGGATTCTCCTCCATCAGGAACAGCGAAGATAGCAAAAATTACAATCTTGTGCATTTAGACGCTATGTATGACCTGATGGGCAAGGTTTATGTCGATGCATCCGTGCAATCCAAGAAAGGCATGAATGAGCATAAAGCCTTAGTATCCATGGTAGACCAGTCTGAAATCAGCGGAAATGTAATTGCAATCATGGATCGGGGATATGAGTCATTCAACAATATCGCTCATTTTCAGGAGAAATCATGGTACTATATCATCCGGGCGAAAGAATCCTATGGGATTATATCAAGGCTTTCTCTACCAAATTGCTCGGAATACGATGAAGAAATCACGTTAACCCTCACCCGGCGCCAAACCAAAGAAACGTTACCGCTTCTAAAAGCATACCCCCATCGGTATCGATGGATACAGCCACATACGACATTTGACTTCATTAAACCGAAAGATTCCAAGTTTTATGATTTACATTTTCGTGCCGTTCGCTTCGCTATTGCTGATGGTGTGTATGAAACGGTTTATACAAATCTCAATGCCGAAGATTTTCCGCCGGAGAAAATAAAACAGCTCTATAATCTGCGCTGGGGAATTGAGACATCTTTTAAGGAGCTAAAATATGCTGTGGGTTTGGCGAGTCTGCACAGCAAAAAGAAGGATTTTATATTGCAAGAGATTTTTGCCAGACTAATTCTATACAATTACTCTTCCATTATCATGCACCACATCAGTATTCCGGAAGATTTGCGAGTAAATTTTCCAGTGGCTTTAAATATATGCCGTCAATTTTTGAGAGAGTTAATTCCAGCGGTCCAAGTTCTTAAACTGATAGGTAAGCACCTTTCCCCAATACGCCCTGGCAGAAAATTTCCTAGATATCAAAATCCGATTTCAGCAGTAGGGTTCCAGTACAGAATTATTTGAGATTTAACATGCATCAGAGATTTTTACAGATGCTTTTCGGGCATCTGCTTTTGTGTTGCTCAAAATTCAAAAACACCTGCGTTTTCTATGTTATTCCTTGTATGCGATAACCCCAGCGGTATCACTTTTCTACTGCTGGGGTTTCTTATAAGCTTAACTTAATGACATTGTTTTTTAGGGACTCATATAAAAAAGAATGGAGGAAATCAAAATGGCAAACGAAACAATGCGAATCTTTTTCCCTCTGAAGATTTTCAGCTATCCTCAGTATGACTGCTCGGAGGATGAGCGGGAGGATATTTCGTCCAGGGATGCGGTGGCTTATGAGGATCAAATCCTCGCTGCCATTGCAAAAGAGAATCGGCACTTCGAAAATGATCGAGGTCTTGCCGAGTACATTCACGACGAAGCGCTCAAGGAAAAAGTGTATAGCCTATACCCGTCAGTCGAAATCGTCGATGGCGAGCTGTGGGGAGTCATGACGGCAGAATTGAAGGAGGCTCTCTCCGGAGAAGAAACCGCTGCACTTATGGATTATGTATGCGGTCAGAACTCTGACGGGTATGGAGAAGGCTTTGAGCAGCGTCCCATCAAAACGCCGGACGGAGAAATCTATGTCAGCTTTTGGGACAGCGGTGATTACTCGATGAAGCTAGAGAAGGAGATGAAAAACAGCTCTCCCGAAGCAGGATACGGCGGCCCTGTGATGGGAGGAATGTAAAATGAGCAAGGTATTCTCCATCATAGGTCTGGAAACCAACAACGGCATCAGTGCAGTCGGACTCATGAGCGGTATCCCTGAAACGGAGGATGTTCAAAAGTCGCAGCTATACAAGGAGCTGATCGAGGACTGCGGCGGATCAGAATATATAACGGCGACGGTCAAATCCTACTATTATGGCGGGGGTAAGCCGGAGGACGCCACAGCCGAGGATCTTAATTGGCTAAAGGCCAATCACGAATTCCTGTTGACCGAGGCGGTCATTCATCTCCAGACGAAAAGCTTCGCCATCCTATACTCCGACCAGGGAATGCAGATGAATATGTAGCGCTCTTTAGGTTCTCTTGAACAGTGAAGCTGAAGAGCGCTATTTTTATTTCCGAAGCTGTGAACCAAGCAACTAAATAAATGAATGAGAGGGCGTTGTCTTTACAAAAAAGGCAGCGCCTTTTTTGTTTTTCCGAGAAAGGAGCTGAACCATGAACAATGATTTAAGCACAGAAGCAAAAACAAATGCGGGAGAAACCGGTCCGCCTAAAAGGTTTACCGTCCCCCCGCCCAAAGATACCACCCGATGTAATGGCTGCCCATATCCCGGCGTCGGCTTCATCTGCTGGAGTTCTGACGGCTCCTGTCTGAGAACCAAGGTTGAAAGAATTAGCTCCCGCAGCCGAGGGAGGTGATGCAATGAACAGTCCCATCAGCTGGGTGGGCGGTAAAAAGTCTCTGCGGGATCTGATTTATCAGAGGCTGCCGAAGGAATTCGGCAGGTACATCGAGGTATTTGGTGGAGGCGGCTGGGTGTTATTCGGCCGAAGGCCAAGCACCGTCATGGAGGTATATAACGATTTTAACTCCGACCTTGCCAATATGTTCACCTGTATCCGTGACAGGCCCATGGCTTTGCTAAAAGAGCTTGGCTTTCTTCCTCTTAATGGGCGGGACGAATTCAATGTCCTGAAAAAATTTCTGGAGAAGGAGGAATTCACAAACGAGTATCTGCATGAGGAACTGGAGATAGCGCAAAAGCATCTTACCGAGCTTCAGTATGAGGAAATCAAGCTCATCCTTTTAGAAAAGGCGCAGATGAACGATGTGAAACGTGCCGCAGCCTTTTACAAGCTCATCCGATTAAGCTACGGAAGCGGCTGCACCAGTTATGGATGTCAGCCCTTCGATATCCGCAAAACCTTTGACCTCATTTGGCAGGCAAGCCGGAGGCTCAAGGACACAGTCATTGAGAACAAGGATTTTGAAGCTCTGATAAAGCAGTATGACCGAGAACACGCTTTCATTTACTGCGACCCCCCATATTATCAAACGGAGGGACACTACGAGGTGGTGTTCAGAAAAGAGGATCACTACCGCCTGCGAGATACCCTGGCATCCTGTCTGGGTAAATGGCTGGTCAGCTACAACGACTGCGAATTCATCCGGGAGTTGTATAAAGACTACAATATCGAAGCGGTCAGCCGAATCAACAACCTCGCGCAGCGTTATGACAACGGCAGTGAATATGCCGAGGTGCTGATCTCAAACTACGATACCGGCGAACGCATGCGGGATATGCCTACTCAAATGGGCTTATTCGACGTCGGCGGTCTTTTCGGCATGCCATAACAAAATCAAATCATATTTTTCAGGAGGATTTACATTATGAAGCTATTTAAAATGGTTACGTCCGTGGATAAGCACGGTCGTATCACCCTGCAAACAGGGGCGCTCGATGCCGCAGGGCTGAAGCCCGGCGATGAGGTGAATGTCACTCTCGCTGTGGATGCTGATGAAAATACCTGTCCGCAGATTGTCCTTACCCCCATTGCGTCTGAAGCAGATGAGCCGTTGTGTGACTGTGAAGAAGATGGCGTGGAGATTTCCCTGTCCCTTCCCGACTTGCTGCTGGAAGCGGCTGAGATTTCGGAAGCAAGCGCCCTGAAAATTGTCTGCGCGCCGGGTGCCATCGTTATATTGGAAGCGGATATTCTGGATAATCTGCCGGATGAGCTTCACGAGCTGTTCGCTGCACTCGGCATCAACCCCGACACGGTTCGGGAGGTTATGAGAAAGGAGGGTTACTTCGTATGAAAGCAAAGCCCATATACAAAATAGTAGATGACAAGGGGCGCGTCCTGATTCCAAAGTCATTACGCGCCGCCGCTGAAATGGAGCATGGCGATATCGTTCGCCTCGGTATCCAGAAGGGCGTCATCACAGCTAAAAAGGTTGATCTCATCGAAATCGGCGACCAGTCGCCGGAGGCGGTGGAGGCGTTCGTCCACGCCGCTGTTCGTGATATGCCTGAGAATACGCTTATATCATTAGCCGCAAGGCTGCTGGACATCATTGAAAAGCGAAAGGAGTAATCCGCTATGAGCGAAAAGGAATTATTTACGCAGGAGGACTGCCTGCAAACCGGATATGAAATGTCTATAAGCGGCAAGGTTATAGTCCTCAAGGCTTCCGTGTTATCGGAGGAATTCCGTGAAGCCAAGCATCAGCTATATTTCTGCACCGGAGGTTTCGGCAGCAATCCAAATCCCAGCGGCCGGTCAGTCTTTGCCGTTTCCCTTGCTGACGGTGAGAAGGTTCGGTGGAACCGGAGCGACATACTAGGCGTTGCCAAGCCGGAAATCCTATCCGACCATGCCCGACTGCAGCTTTCACAAATCCGTCCTGCCGGAGCCTTGGATATTAAAAGTCATGAACCGCAGTACAGCGGTTATTGTTTTTTGCCGGACGGCAGATATACCTCCGGCGTGTGGCTGTGCAGCATCAAGGAGGTGCAGGACTACATCGAAATGCAGAAGGACTACCAGCACAGGATTATGATCTGTGACAGGGATGACTTCTGCGTATTTGAAATGCTTGACGGAAAGGTTGTCCACCCATTGCCGGAAGCCTTGCAAAAGGAACAGCCGGAGCAGGGCGGCATGGAAATGAAGCTGTGAACCAAATAAGGACTTGAGGCCGGAATCAGAAAAAATGGTTCCGGCTTTTTCATTGTCAAATTTAAAAGAAAGGATTGAGAAAACCCATGAAAAAGAAAGGAAAGCGCATTGCCATTATTACTCTTGCGCTGCTTCTCCTGATATGCGGCGGCATTTATACGGCATACCGCCTGCATCCGGAAAGCTTTATCGGGCAGGATGAAATCATCACACGCGGTGAGTACGCAGCCATTATGGCACAGGACATGCAGCTGGACACCTCAAACACGGAAAAGGAGCCGCCCAGCTTCCCCGATATCGATGATCATTGGTCGGAGAAGTATATTGAGTCGCTCATCGACGCAGGAATCATTGATCCTGCCGATTATCCCGACGGCTTCCATCCTGACGATCCCATCACCCGCGCAGAAATTGTAAAGATGCTTGTGAGAGCGGAGGATAAGGATGAGGAAGCTAAAAATACACAGGGGCACAGCGGTTATGATGACCAGTCGGACATCAAGGAGGATGACAAGGGATATGTCATCATCGGCCGTGAGGACGGAATCATCGGGGATACTGATGACAACAAAATTCGTCCTAATGATCCTGTTACCAAGGGTGACGCCGAGGATATGATTGACAAGATCACTCCCAAGCCGACAGAGCCAACCGCTCCTGCGCAGACTCCGGATACCACAGCTCCGAGTCCGACTCCAGGAGCCACCGAGCAGCCCACACCGACTCCGGCAAGTCCTGATCCGGACAAGCCGACTCCCTCTCCAACGCCTGCACCCACACCGGGTAACACAGGCGGAGGCTCTGGAGGCTCAGGCGGTGGCGGCGGGACATATTATCCTCCCGCACAGGTGCGCTTTGAGCTTCCCGAAATGGCTCATACTGACAGCGAGATAAAGATAATGCCGGTATGGAAGTACATGAAAAGTTATACCTGGACGCTGACCAAAACTGCCGTAGATGGCTCCCAACAGCCTGTAGAGCTGGCGGACGCCGTTACCGGTTTCCTTGGTTTGGAGGGCGGCGCTATTCAATTCAAGGAGGATGGTCAGTACACTCTGACCGCTATAGCCAAAAACTCCAGAGGAAAAGAAACGGTGCTATCCAAACAGATTACAATATATCCTGTCATCGACCTGAGCTTTGACTTGCCGGATACCACTCATACCGACAAATCGGTAACGCTTGCCTTCCCCTTGGACAAGCTCTACGGTCACGATATCGTGTGGTCGGCGACAAAGGACGGCGAAGCAGCCCAGCCGACAGACATTATTGACGGCGAGCTTGGAAACGAGGGCGGTACCTTTGTGTTCAGGAACAAGGGTGAACATACGCTGTCAGCGACTATCACCGACGATACCGGCCGAGTGTTCACCCACAGCGAAAGCTCCAAGGTCTACCCTGTGGCGGGAATCGCTTTTTCGCTTCCCGCTGCGTCCCATACCGACACCACGCTAAATGTAGTAACGACTCTGAAGGAGGCTGACGGTCTGAATGTAGACTGGAGCCTCACCAAGAACGGTGAGGCCGTCGCTCTTGCCGAAGCGGTCGAGGGTACGCTCACCAACGAGGGCGGGACGCTACGCATCAAGGACAAGGGCGTATATATGCTCACCGGTAGAATGACCGATGAAATCGGCAGGGCCTTTGAAGCCTCTCAGAGCATCACCATCTATCCTGTAGGTTCCATTGGCTTTTATGTGCCGGAGATTACCCATACCGACAAGGCTGTAAAGGTAGAAAACAGCTTTGAAAACCTGGGCGACGCCACGATCCAGTGGTCATTGACCAGGGATGGAGAAGCTGTTGAGCTTGACGATGCGATTGAGGGCGATCTGACCAACGCAGGCGGGAGCATCCGCTTCATAAATAAAGGCGAGTATGTTCTTAAAGCTTCCTTCACTGACCCTGCTGGCAGAAGCTACAGCTATACAGCAGCGGTTAAGGTCTATCCTGTTCCGAGTATTTCATATACTTTGCCGGAAACTGCCCATACCGACACCGTCGTCAACGTAGTTCCGGAAAGCTCTGAGCTTGGCAGCCTGAAGGTCGAGTGGCTGTTGGAGAACGGCTTCGGATTCCAAGATTTTGAGACTTATGTCAGCGGAACGCTGGATAACACAGGCGGAGCTATCCGTTTCAAGCACGCCGGAACCTATGAGCTGATTGCCCGTATCACCGATGAAACAGGGCGGGTGTTCCTGTTCGAAAACGGCGGCACCATCGAAGTCCTGCCCGTGCTTAATATTTCCTTCGAGCTTCCCGATGCGACTCACACTGACCGCATCATCGACCTGAGAACACGCGGCAACAACAATGTGCTGCCTGTTGAGTGGACGCTTACCAAGGACGGCGAGCAGGTTGAGCCTTCCGATTTCATGGAGGGAAGCCTGAATGCCTACGGCGGCAAAATAGAATTTACGCAGGTCGGAGACTATGTTCTCACCGCCTCCATGACGGATGCTCTGGGCAGGGTGTTCTCCTACAGCGCGTCCACCTCGGTCTATCCGATTCCTTCAATTTCACTCAGCGCCCCGCAGGTCTGGTACGCAGGCGAATCCGGAACAATAAGCGTCAGCGGCACGGATCTGGAGAACCTCACCGCAGACTGGACGGTCATAAAGGATGACGGCGGCGCCGAGCCGTATTCAAATTACGCATCCGGCACGCTCACAAAAGCGGGCGGCACAATTACCTTCCCCGCAAAGGGACAGTACATGCTGACCCTTACGATGACTGACCCCACCGGCCGCACCTTTATCAGAAGCCAGAGATTTACCGTCTATCCGATTCCGTCGATGACTTTGAGCATACCGCAGACCTGGCACACCGGAGAAGCCGGAACAGTCGGAGTCAGCGGCACGGATTTGGAAAACCTCACTGCAAGCTGGACAGTCAAGCAAGGGACTGGTGATGTGAAGCCATATTATGCTTATGCTTCCGGCGACTTGGCCAAGGATGGCGGCACGATTACCTTCCCGTCAAAAGGACAGTATCAGCTGATCCTTACAATGACGGACGTTAATGGCCGTTCCTTCACCAAAAGCCGCAGCTTCACTGTCTATCCCATTCCGTCTGTTTCTCTCAGCAGCACACAGCCCTGGTACGTTTGGGAAGCTGGAACGGTAAGTGTCAGCGGCATGGATTTGGAGAACCTCATCGCAAGCTGGACGATCAGTCAGGGCAGCGGCGATGAAAAGCCGTATTCAGCTTATGTCAACGGAACTCTGTCTAAAGCAGGCGGTACAATCACCTTCCCGGCGAAAGGTCAGTATGAGCTGACGCTCACTCTGACGGACGCCACCGGCCGAACATTTGTCAGAAGCCAGAGCTTTACCGTTTATCCCATACCGCAGATGACCCTCGGACTCACGGCACTCAGCTACAGCGGCGACCCCATTGCCGTAACCGCCTCCGGCTCAGAGCTTAACGGAACGAGCATCGATTGGCTTATCTCTGTGGATGGCGGTCAAGCCAAGCCCTATACCCAATATGCCACAGGCTCTGTCGGCACAGGAGGGGGCAGTCTTACCATCAGCACGGATAAAACCATTGCCGTGAAGCTGATTGCGGAAGCAACGGACGTAAACGGCAGAAAATTCACATTTACATCCAATACCGCAACGGTCAAGCCAATTGCCAGCTTCCCGTTCACCATCCCGTCCTCCGTGCATATCGGCGGCAATATAAATGTGTCCCTGCCGACAGCATCCGGACTAGAGGGCAGAACCCTCACATGGTCGCTGACCAAGGACGGAAGCCCGGCTTCCTATTCCGGAAGTCTGTCAAACAGCGGCGGCGTCATTGCAATTAATGCACCTGGCAGTTATGTTCTGACCGCAAGCACTACCGACAGCGCAGGCAGAGTATTCACCTATTCGCAGAGCATCACCATCACCAATACCGCACCGAACAAACCTACTGGCAGTGCAACGGTTACCAGAACGGCGCAAAACGGCAAGCTGCTGGTGAACATCTCAGCTTCGGCTACCGATCCTGACGGCGACGCTGTAACGCTTGAGTATTCAGGAAATACAACGGACAGCTACTATCCTGTGGGCACTCACACCGTTTATGTCAGGGCAAAGGACGCATGGGAACTGTATTCCGACTGGAAAGCTATTACCTTCACTGTTAACAACTCCGCGCCCACGACGCCGGTGATTACCCGTACCCCTGACGGCAACAGCATCGCTCCCGGCGTACCAATCACCATCACAGCCTCCAGCACCGACGCTGACGGCGACGCCATCATCTATGTATGGGAAGGACGTCCGGCGCAGACCAGTACAGCATATCCGCTTGGCAAGAATGTTGTACGAGTGAAGGCTGTGGACTCCACTGGTGCCGAATCACCTTGGGCTGCAATCGTGTTCTTTATTGCCGACCCCAACAGAGGCGGTGGTATGACGCTGACCGGCCCTGAATCTGTCATTCTGGAACAGGGTATTGCGGGTGCGACCATTACCAACTACACTTTTACGGTGCCGCCTGTCAGCGGACACAGCGGCCAGGACTTTGGGCGTGTGCGAGGGTATAACGTGCTGACAGGGCAGTGGGATCAGCTGAACTACGCGACGACCACCAACGGCATCACCTTCAGCCGCAGCCTGTCGCCAGGCATATACAGCCAACTGGAATTCTACTACTACACCAACCACGACTGCATGTACAACAAGTCAAATATCACCTACTCAGTAAGCTTCTATTTTGAGTAAACGGCAGTCTCACTGCCGGGAAAGGAGGCTTTATGAATAATATACGGATAAAAAACGATCTTATCCTTTACTACGGCAATAAGGCAGGCTATATCGACAACGGCAAGGCTGTTGTCGACCCGCTGTTCCAGAAGGATGAGCTTCGGTCTTACCTGACAGAAAAAGAAGGACTGGAGCTGGAGTGGAGAAGCGGCGTTTATGAAGGGCTGACTGAAAGGAGAATCGACCCGGCAGGTGGTGCGCCGCTTCTCAAAAGCTGCCGAGTCTGGCAGCTCAGACCTGATGTTGATCCCATGATGAAATTCATCGGGTATGACGAGTTGCTGGAGCGATTTGGAGAGCCTGACCCGGATAACTACCGGACTGTTTACAACGGCGAGGTGGACACCAATAATCTGGACGAGCTCTTCGCCAGATTCAACCTTGCTCATCCGACCGGCTATGAAGGACACAGCCTGTCTATGTCGGATGTTATCGAGCTATATGACAAGTCCGTCAGCAGCTTCCACTATGTTGACCGCTTCGGCTTCAAGGAGATACCCTTCCAGCCGCCGGAGCAGGAGCTGTACCAAGGCCCGACAATGAGTATGTAACCTCATCACCTGCAGCCGGAAGGCTGTTTATTTATGTCACAAAAATAATTAAGAAGGAGGAAACATAAATGCCTAAAACACAGAAAGCGGTCAATACCGTGCAGGAAGCTGCGCAGACCGCAGCCGAGCAGCCAATGCCCATGAAGGTGGACGTTAAAATCAGCTCCATCCATCCAGAGGGCAATCTCCGTGCCTATGCATCCGTCAATCTCAACGGTTGCTTCGCGATCAGGAACGTGAAGATTATGGACAGCACCAAGGGACTGTTCGTCGCCATGCCCAGCTACAAGGCGGGAAACGGCGAGTACAAGGACATCTGCTTCCCTGTCACCAAGGAATTCAGGGAGCAGCTGAACAATGCGGTCATCGAGGCGTATAACCAGTCTCTCACTCAGAGCCAGCAGCAGAAGGCGGCGGATTCGCCCCCTTTTGAGCAGCCGGAGCAGGACTCCGGTATTAAGATGGCGGGGATGTAAGCCCCGCCTTTCCCTTTTGATACACATAACAACCATAAACTTAAAAAATATTTTGGAGGTAAATCACAATGAAAAAGCTCGTAAAAAAAATCATCAACAAGGCAAATGAAATGATCGCCAAGGCAGTTGCCAAAGCCACGGAAATGTTCATTAGATCGAGGGTTATCCTCTGCTCCCAGCGCGGGGAAGGCTTCGTAGACACCGCCATTAAAATCCTGATGGCCGTCGTCATCGGTGCCCTCGTCCTCGGAGGTCTCTACGCCCTGTTCGGTGAAACTGTCCTGCCGACGCTGAAACAGCGCATCCAGGATATGTTCAACTATGGGGGCTAATCTGGACGCTTTGTCCCAGCTGGCGCCATATGAGCAGGGCGGCTTTTTTGCCGCCCTGCTCCTGGCGGCTTCGATCTCAGATATCCGAAAGAAAATCATACCCGACAGCATCTGCCTTGGGATCGCTCTGACCGGAATGCTCGACTTTGAACTGGTGAAGCTGGCTGGTATTTTAGCCGCCGCGCTTTTCCTAATTACCGCCCTGCTTTTTGGCGGTATGGGCGGCGGGGATATCAAGCTCATGGCGGCGGCAGGGCTGGTGCTGGGTTTTAGCAAAAGCATGGCCGCCACATTCATTGGCTTAACCGCCCTGCTGGTATTCCATGCAGGCAACCATATAATCCAAAAGCTGCGCGGGAGGACTGCTCAAAAGGCATATCCTCTCGCGCCGTTTCTTTCCCTCGGCTGCCTCACAGCCTACTTCATATTTTAAGGAGGAACACCCTATGAGCTTTCTAAAAAACCGCACGATGCTTGGAGTAATCTGCATCGTGCTGGCATTAATCATCTGCTTTGGTCTTACCCCGCTCTTTAATCAGAGCGTATCTCAAAAAACGACTGTCATCCGTGTGGTGAAGGACATAAAAGCTGGCGACGAAATCACCAAGGATATGCTCCAGAGCGTGGAGGTCGGCGGCTACAACCTGCCGGAGGATGTAATAAAGCAGCAGGACGCTGCGTTCGGCAAATATGCTGTGGCAGATCTCGCGCCCGGCGATTATATTCTCCCAGCCAAGCTATCAGACACTCCGGCGTCGGAGAACGCCTACCTCTATAACTTGAACGGTGATAAGCAGGCCATATCCATCAGCATAAAAAACTTTGCCGGAGGCTTGTCAGGCAAGCTGATTTCCGGCGACATTGTATCAGTTATCGCACCTGACTATAAAAAGCAGGGCATGACAGTAATCCCTCCGGAGCTGACATATATGGAGGTCATCGGCGTGACTGCCAGTACAGGCTACGATACCGACAACGGTGAGCAGAGCGAGGATGAGGATGAAAAACAGCTTCCAGCTACGGTTACCCTGCTGGCTTCGCCGGAGCAGACTAAAATCCTTGCCGAGCTGGAAGCGGACGGTAAGCTTCATCTATCCCTTGTATACAGAGGCTCCAAGGAAGCCGCCGCCAAATTTACCGAGCTGCAGGACAAGCTGATTAAGGCTTTGCATCCGCAGCCTGCGTCACAGACGGCACAGTCTACTGCGCCAGCTGCACCAACTGCTTCGGTCACTCCGACCGTGTCGGAAACACCTGTACAGGAAGCCGGAGGTGAATAGGATGCTTAATTTTATGAAGGGGAGCATCTTCTCCCGCAAGCAGACCGAGCCTGTGCCGGATGAGCCGAAGCAGGACGTGCAGGTGTTGGCGGTATGGGGAAGTCCCGCAAGCGGCAAGACAACCGTGAGTGTTCGCCTCGCCAAGCATCTGGCAGATCAGAAAAAGAATGTAGCTTTACTGCTGTGCGACATGACCGCACCTATGCTGCCCTGTATCTGTCCGCCCGGCGATCTGGAGTGTGAGCGCTCTCTCGGCAGTATTCTCGCCGCCACCCATGTGACGAACCTGCTCATCAAGCAGAACTGCGTCACCCATAAGAAGCTGGACTACTTGACCATTATAGGTATGCTCAAGGGTGAGAATGTGTTCACCTACCCGCCATATTCCCAGGAGCTGGCGGCAGAGCTTATCGACCATCTTAGGGACATAGCGGACTACATCATCATCGACTGCGGCAGCGCCATCGCTCACGATATCCTGTCGGCGGTATCCCTGCTGGAGGCTGATTCGGTACTCCGGCTGGTTAACTGCGACCTGAAATCCATCAGCTACCTGTCAAGCCAGCTCCCGCTTCTGAAGGATAAAAAATGGGACGCTGACAAGCAGTACAAGGTAGCCTCCAACGTCAAGCCCAATCAGGCCGGAGAGCATATCGAGCAGGTCTTGGGCAGTGTCGCCTTCAAGCTTCCCCATTCTGACGAGCTAGAGAACCTGGCTCTTGCGGGGAATCTGCTGGGTGAATTGACGCTCAAGGACAGCCGGAGCTTCCGCAAGGAAATCGCTGCAATCGCAAAGGAGGTGTTCGCCGTATGAGCAGGAAAAACCATAGAAAAGCTGCGATTATCCCGCCGTTGACAACCGATAGACCGCACAGCGTCAACATGACAGGCAATCAAGGCCTGTTTTTTTCATCCGGTGAAGCCGCCAGGGATTTCAGCTCTGTGTTACATGAGGTGCAGGAGTATATCTCCAGTAAATATGCCGTGCTTATTACCGATGGCGGCACGGAGGAAGTCAAGGCGCAGATCAAGCGGTATATCACTAAATATGTTCAGGATTACCGTATTACCGTTGCGGGCATGACACAGGAGCAGTTGGTGGATGCCCTGTACACCGAGATGGCGGAGTTTTCCTTCCTGACAAAATACATCTTCGGAGCCGGTATTGAAGAAATTGACGTCAACGCCTGGAACGACATTGAGGTGCAGTACAGCAGCGGGATCACCAAAAAGCTAGACGAACACTTTGACAGCCCCGAACACGCCATCAACGTGGTGCGCCGAATGCTCCATGTGTCCGGCATGGTGCTGGACAACGCAAGTCCCGCCATTTTGGGGCATCTCTCCAAGAATATCCGTATCGCCGTGCTGAAAACTCCGTTGGTGGACGAGGATGTAGGCGTTTCCGCTTCTATCCGTATTGTAAATCCCCAATCCATGAAAAAAGACGATTTCACAAGAGGCGGTACGGCGACCGAGCCGATGCTGGACTTTCTGGCGGAGTGCCTCAGATACGGAATTTCTGTCTGCGTGGCAGGGGCGACCAGCTCTGGAAAGACCACTCTGGCGGGATGGCTTCTGACCACTATCCCCGACAACAAGCGTATATTCACCATCGAAAACGGCTCCCGTGAGCTGGCGTTGGTGAGGCAGAAGGACGGCAAGGTGTGCAACAGCGTTATCCATACCCTGACTCGCATGAGTGAGAACGAGAAGCAGAATATCGATCAGGACATCCTGCTGGACATGGCACTGCGCTTCAATCCCGAAATTATCTGTGTGGGCGAGATGCGCGGACCCGAAGCCTATGCCGCCCAGGAGTCGGCCAGAACCGGTCACACGGTGCTGACCACCATCCACTCCAACAGCTGTGAGGCTACATGGCGCCGAATGGTCACTTTGTGCAAAAGAAAATATGACATGGCGGACAACACGCTCATGGATTTGGTGACCGAGGCATTCCCGATCGTGGTCTTTTCAAAGCAGCTGGAGAACAAGCAGCGCCGAATGATGGAGATCATGGAATGTGAAATCCTGCCGGACGGCTCCCGGAATTTCCGCAGCCTGTTCCAGTTCCAGATTACCGAGAACAGGGTAGAGAATGGGAAATTCATAATCAACGGCTGCCACAGCGCAGTACAGGGAATCTCCCCAAGTCTTCAAAAGCGTTTTCTTGAAAACGGAATGCCGCAGGATACCCTGAAGCAAATCCTGTTAGCGGGAGGTGCTGTCTGATGATGACAATCCTTTTAATTGCCTGTGCCGGTCTTGTTATCGGCGCTTTTCTTTTGCTCGGACTGTCCCCGCTGGAGTTTACCAATGGACTCTTCAGCTTTCTTACCCGTAAAAACAAGAGCATAAAGGCTGAAATCAATGAAATCGCCCGCAGGAAGAAGCCGTCCTTCCTTCGCAGGGAGATCACCGAGGTGCAGGAGATACTCGCCATCACAGGACGAAGCTCCCGCTTCTCTATGATCTGTGCGGCGTCGCTTGCCTCCCTTGCGATAGGCGCCAGCCTTGCCATCCTGATCGGCAATGTGTTTCTCGTGCCTGTGATGGCAATCGGAATGATGTTCATTCCATTTTGGTACATCAGGCTGACAGCCACGCATTACAAAAAAAACATCGCTGCGGAGCTGGAAACGGCGCTGTCTATCATCACCACGGCATATCTGCGAAGTGAGGATATCCTGACGGCGGTGGAGGAAAGCATCCAATATCTGAACCCGCCTGTGCGGAGCGTGTTCGTCGGATTTCAGACACAAGTGAAGCTCATCGACCCCGATTTGGACAAGGCACTCCATGACATGAAGCCTAAAATAGACAACGATGTGTTCCATGAATGGTGCGACGCCATCGCCGCCTGCCAGCATGACCGCAGCCTCAAGACCACGCTGACTCCGATTGTTTCAAAGCTCTCGGATATGCGTATCGTCAACGCCGAGCTGGAATACCTGGTGTTTGAGCCTCGCAAGGAATTCATTATCATGGCTCTTTTGGTGGTAGGTAACGTGCCGATTATGTATTTTCTCAACAAGGACTGGTACCACACCCTGATGCACACGGCGGTGGGGCAGATTATTCTGGCGGTATGTGCCGCCGCCATTTTTATCTCCACAGCCTTTGTCATCAGGCTGACCAAGCCAATCGAGTACAGGAGGTGACGGAAGGGATGACACAACTATTTTTTACAGGGATACTCCTTGCCGCAGGTCTGTACTTCATACTGGCAAGTCTCCTGAAGCTGCCCTCCATGGGTGCAGCGAAAGCCATGCTGAATGCGGGAAGAAATAACAAAAAGGCAGCCAAAACGGTGGAGGTCTGGCTGATGTCGGGGGCGGTCAAGCTCTCAAAATACATCCGGATGGACGAGTATAAGCGAAGCCGACAGGCAAATGTGCTGAAAGCGGCTGGCATCGGTATGACGCCGGAGGTTTATTCGGCTTATGCCATCACAAAGGCCGGAGCGATACTACTGGGCGAGATACCCTGCCTGTTCGTCCTGCCGCTGCTCTCGCCGGTGCTGGTTATCCTTGCCGTCCTGACATATTTCAAGGAAACCCGCAAGGCTGACGAGCAGCTAAAGGAAAAGCGGGATCAGATTGAGGGAGAGCTTCCGAGGTTTGTCTCTACCATTGAACAGACCCTTAAGTCCAGCCGTGATGTGCTGGCGATGATGGAAAACTACAAAAAGAATGCCGGTCCCGTATTTGCCGGAGAGTTGGATGTGCTGACAGCAGACATGCGCTCATCTTCTTATGAGGCAGCACTGACAAGGTTTGAGGCAAGGCTCAATTCGCCTATGCTCTCCGACATAGTCAGAGGACTCATAGGAGTCCTAAGAGGCGATGACAGCGCCGTGTATTTTCGGATGCTGGCTCATGACTTCAAAGCGCTGGAGCTTCAGCGGCTGAAAGGTCAGGCGCAGAAAATCCCGCCGAGGATCAGGATTTTCTCGTTTGTTATGCTGATGTGCTTCCTGCTGACCTACATGGCAATCATCGTCATGCAAATTTTAAGCTCACTCGGCACAATGTTTTAGAAGGAGGTGCGATTGCGTAATGGAGAAAAAAGATATTGAAATGGAGCTTATGGAAAAACTCGAAACAGGCTATATCACCCTGATGCGGGGATGGCTGAAGCTGGAACCTCTCCAGATAATCGAAAAGGCAGAGGAAATCGCCGCCGCCAAGCTGGTATTCGAAGAACTGAAAAACGGCGGGCATGATCTGGAGCATCTGGAATACCTGCTGCGATTCAAAAATCCTCTGGAGGTGGTTCGAGACAAGTGGATTGAGGAAAACGGCCTGGAAATGGTCCATGATGAGGATATGAGACATGCGCTCTGGACGATTGCAGATACGCGGGATGCCGAGCAGGACTATGAGCTGGATGAAGCCTATGTCTCACCTGAACAGGGGGTGCGGATGTGCTGAAGCTGCTCAAAAGTAAACGCGGCGAGGGGTATATTGACGTGGCGGTGCTGGTACTGTGCGTAATGCTGGTTATCGCTCTGGCCGTGAGCGTCCTGCCTGTATTCGTAACAAAAAACAAGCTGGATACCTACGCCGCGGAGCTTTGCCGTGAGGCGGAGATTGCCGGACAAGTAGGCAGTGAAACCACGCTTCGGGCGCAGATGCTCACCGAACAGACAGGTCTTGCCCCAAATGTTTCGTGGTCGAAAACCGGACGGCTCCAACTCAATGAGGAATTCACCGTGACCGCAGCCGTTCAGGCTGACATCGGTATATTCGGCGGCTTCGGAAGCTTCCCTATCACTCTGAAAGCACAGGCCAGCGGAAAGAGCGAGGTATATTGGAAATGAAAATTGGCAGAATTTATGATATACTTAGAAGCAAAAGAGGCTCGTCCTTCCCGCTTGTTGTCGCCATAACCCTCGCGCTCGTGCTTGTATTCTGCGGCATTTCCGAGTCCATACGGCTGATGATTGTCGCTCAAGGTGTTCGGGATGCCGTTCAGTCCGCAGTTATATCGACAATCAACGACAACTACGACAACGTATACCACGGTATTCGGGAGGGCTACAGCGGAGCGTATCAGCCAAGCGCCTCGGATTTTCAAGAAAATCTGGATTATGGCGATATATATGGTAGGCTCGATCAGCTGCTGGGGCTCCGGCAGGAAAACGGCTACTATGTGAAGTATGCCGGTGATGTCATGGAGTTCAGGCTTTCCGGCCTCTCTGTCGACCTTGACAATATGCCGTTGGCTCCTGCAAGTCCCGATAATTCCAAAGGTCTGCTGGCTGATGCGGTCATAAGACTGGAGGTTCCGGTATCCTTTGGAGGGGAAAGTCTGCCGCCAATGACAATAAATCTCAGGGTGAAGGCCAAATATATGCCGATATTTTAATCAGTTTTCGGATTGGTCATAGACTTCCGAAAACTTCTGTAGTATGGTGTGTCATTGAAAAGACATATCAACCTTTTACGAAAAGGAGGTATCCTAAATGAAACTGACAGAAAAAACAAAAAAGAACCTCGCCATTGCCGGACTCGGCGTGGTGTGCGTCGCCCTTGTTATATTAATCGTCTCACGGTTTGCGCCGGAGGCTCCCAAGGAAGTATCCGTCCAGCCCTCGTCCACGGTATCGGAGGCGGTCGACCCAAGCATGCCTTCCGTAGAACCAAGCAAGATTCCGGAGGTAATCGTACAGCCGATAGACCCGACAGCGGCTCCCGTTCAGCCTGTTGATACAGGAGATTCCAAGGGAACGGAGCAGAGTATACAGGCGGAGGTCACCAAGCCCACTGAACCGCCGAAGGAGATGTTGACCGACCCCACCAAAACACCGGATGGTCAAAAAGTGGATACAGTCAAGCCGGTGGAGCATGACAAGGTTACAAAGCAGGAAGGCACTCCGTCAAATGATACGCCCAAAGCTGGGGATAAAAATGAAAAAGGACAGATATGGTTCCCCGGTTTCGGATGGGTAGATGACGAAGGAGCAAACACAGGAACAAAGGTCGGCAACGATGATGATGAGCTTACTGGCAATAAGGTTGGCTCAATGGATTAGAACTAAGCCAAAAGAATAACAGATAGCAAAAAGCACCGAATGCTCGGTGCTTTTTGCTGTTCACGGAGGTATCATATGAAACGACAGATCAGCATTTTTCTTGTGCTACTGCTACTGTTCTCCATGCTTTTACCTATGACAGCCTACGCTGAGGGCGAAGGCAATATAGATAATGGGGGCGGCGGCATGGGCAGTGGAACCAGTGAAAATTACTGGAATGGCGGTGATGAAGGAGTAAGAATTACAGTTGTGAGAGCCAGTGACAAGATAGCCGTCACCACTCCGGTGGATTTCACGAATAAGGCTCCTTCAAGCACTACCGCACATTTCGGAAAAGTCAGCAAGCTGCAGTACAACAGCGGTAGAACCCTGACTCCGCACATGAACGGATATACCTATAACAATCCTGGCATGAATATGCCCCGCATAATCAGTTCTGGCAGCGGACAGGCCAGTATAGATCAGATAAAAAGCTATTTCACGGACGAGTTGGTCATCAGGTACATTGCCGACATCACAGGCATGAATTATGATGTGCTGGTCAACGGAGAATACAAGCTCCTGCTTGAACCCATTGCTTACATGACCTTTCAGGGAATCAAGTACGCCATGACTGCGACGGAAGCCGCGCTTTACGACCAACAGTTGAACGGCGGTCTGCGAAGCAAGATGGTGTCTCTCAGTCATAAGAACCTGCCACTGGCGATGTTCCTTGAAACACCTGATCTCGGCTACCCTGCATGGGATGGTTCCACGACCACGGCCGCTTCAAACACAGATATTATTTCATCTCTCGGCCTTGGTATCGTGTGGTTTAATGAAGCGGAGCCTGAGCCTCCGGCTGTTACCGCTGCCGACTACGAATATAGGGTTAATACTGATGTAGTCACATCGGTGACTGTTCGGGGCGGACAGGCAGATCCCGACCATCCTGTCACGGTTCGCTTTACAATCGGAGGCCAGACCTATACCGTGAACGCCGTATATTATCCCGCAGGCGACAGCCAGTTGGTATGGGTGCGCTGGAGGACTCCGTCCACCCCGCAAACCATGACCATCCATGTGTCGGTATCGGGCGGAGGCTCCGCAAGCCAGAGTAACATCACTGCCAAGATCGTGGATTTATCAAAAAATGATCCGCCAAATCCGGTGGCTGATGACCGGAATGACTCATATTCCGCAGCCTCCGTACCCAATAAGGTACAGAAAACCTCGGCAGCCTGGGGAGTCTGGCATCCATGGTGGTATTCCTATTGGGTATGGCATGGTTCAGATGAGGATGGATATTGGTGCGACCACGGATGGTGGGAGTTTGATTGGCTCTCATATTCCGCCAGCCTTTCGGCCTCCATGAATGTCGTACCGGATACCAAGGCTCCGACTCGATACGGAAAGACCATGAAAAGCGGATACGGTGTCAATCAGACCGTCACCGCCAATGTCAGCACCAATCAGTCCTCTGCTGTGACAGATCCGCAGACCGCCGTGACATACTTCCCCGAATTTCGGTACGAAACCTATTGGCGGCAGTTGGAGCGAACACAGTATGGGTACAGCTCAAAATTTGAGTTTAAATCCAACCAATACTCGACCTACAAGCGCCGGACGCACTTCACCCCCATATGGTTCCCTGACGGAAGCTACACGCCGTACACCTGGCTCATCGACTGCTGGACTCCGGCTGGTATGCTCTCCATGAACCTCGCCGACTCGGTGAATATTCAGGGAAGCCTGTGGGATGACTGGCACATCGCGCCGGTAAAGCCATAACAACAGAAAAAAGGAACAGAGCCGCAGAACGCTTTGCGGCTTTTTCTATGCAAAAATTAAAATGAAAGGTGGTTCTCTTATGAAACTGAAACGAATCCTGCCTGTTCTCCTCGTGGTTTTGTTGCTGAGTCTTGCCCTCTGCACGACTGCCTATGCCGCACCCACAGGCGACGTGGCCGGAGCAATCGAAGGTACCTGGAACGAAGCCTCCGGACAGATCAAAACCGTGGTCAACAAGGTGGTTTTCCCCGCAATTGACCTGATTCTGGCGGTATTCTTCTTTGCCAAGCTCGGCACGGCATACTTTGACTACCGCAAGCATGGACAGTTTGAGTGGGCGGCACCCGCCATCCTGTTCGCCTGTCTTGTGTTTACCCTGACTGCCCCGCTATATATCTGGCAGATACTTGGAATGTAGGAGGTACAACGATGAATTATTTTGAACAAGAGCTGCGAAGGCTGTTCGGAAATGACACAGCTATCTCTGATAAAAGGTTTGTCGGAAGGGCTTTCTTCGGAAGGCTCACCGATAACCTTCGTGTCAGGGTGGATTTTGTCACGATGGGTACGGCCGACCATTACGAGGCGCTCAAGGCCACCATTATAAACCGCAACGACGGTCAGGTGGATGCCCTGACGCTTCGCTTCACTGACCTGCTTGGAAGAAAAGCAGTCAGTAACCCTAACTTCAGGGAAGGAATATCCCCGTACATATGGAAGTATGGGGACAAAATCGAATGGTATGTATATACGCCGACAAAGGCGGATTACAACCAGATCTCCGAGGCTATCAACGATTACCTTGACGTATACCGAGAGCCGAGACTGGAGCAGGAGCAGTCCGGTCAGACCATGCAGGGCATATAGACAGGAAGTTTTTTCGGGAGCTTGTGATAATACAGGCTCCCATATTTTTTGTCCGAAAGGAGGTGACCGCCTGTGTTTATATGGGATTTCGTAGCCGAAACCGTGCTGGGGCAGATAGTCAACTGGTTCTACGGTCAGACTATCGGCTTTCTCGGCAGCTTCTTCGGCGAGATGGGCAACATGGGTGCTGACCTGTTTGATATGACCTGGGTGAAGTCCATCGTCCTGTTTTTTGTTTATCTGGCTTGGGCGCTCTATGGCACAGGGCTGGTGGTATCAGCCTTTGAATGCGGAATTGAATACCAAAACGGCAGAGGCAGTATCAAGGATGCTGCCTTAAATGCCATTAAGGGCTTTATGGCTGTCGGTCTTTTCTCAGTAGCGCCGGTAGAGCTGTATAAGCTGTCAATCAGTCTGCAGAGCAGCCTGACTGCCGGAATTACCGGACTTGGCGACGGTATAGATACCATTGCCGGTAACATCATCGCAGAGCTGAGTGCCGCTGGAAGTGCCGAAAGTGCTGGCAGCGTTTTCGGCTTCGGAGCAGGCATTAATCCAATCATGATGCTTTTTATCATCATCCTTATGGGCTACGCAGTTATTAAGGTGTTCTTTGCGAACTTGAAAAGAGGCGGCATTCTGCTGATACAGATATCGGTCGGCAGCCTGTATATGTTCTCTGTTCCCCGCGGTTATCTTGACGGCTTCGTCAGCTGGTGCAAGCAGATTGTCGGCTTGTGTCTTACAGCCTTCCTTCAGTCCACCATCCTCATCGCAGGACTCATGGTGGTCAAGGATCATGCCCTGCTGGGGCTTGGGCTGATGCTGTCCGCAGGAGAGGTGCCGAGAATTGCCGGAGCCTTCGGGCTGGACACCAGCACCAAGGGGAATTTGATGAGTGCTGTTTATACGGCGCAGACCGCCGTCAACATGACGAAAACCGTGGTAAAGGCGGTGGCTGCGAAATGAAACTGGTATATATCTGCTCTCCCTATGCGGGGGATACCGAAACCAATGTACAGTTCGCCAGAGCCGCCTGCCTTTATGCTTCTAACCAAGGCTGCGCACCTGTCGCCGTCCACCTGCTATACCCACAAATACTGGATGACGCCATACCCGCCCAGCGGGAGCTTGGTATCCAAATGGGGCTGCGTATGCTGGCTTCATGCGACGAGCTGTGGATATGCGGTTCGCGTATCAGCCACGGCATGAGCTGTGAAATAGCGGAAGCCGAGAGGCTCGGCATTTCTGTCAGAAGCCTGTCGGCAGAACAGATACAAGGAGAATGTCACATGAAGCTATATAATTTTAAGGAAAGAGATCTCATGGCGGAGGAAACGCCTTCCCCTGTCATGAAGCTGTTGCTGTGACCATATCGCTATCCCTCGGAAGCCTGTTTGACGGGATCGGCGGTTTCCCGCTGGCAGGCGTCCGTCAGGGCTTCACCCCTGCATGGGCCAGCGAAATCGAGCCGTTTCCCATTGAAGTCACAAAAATACGGTTTCCGGAGATGCTCCATATCGGCGACATAACAAAACTGAAAGGCTCTGAGCTTGCCCCCGTGGATATTGTCTGCGGGGGTTCGCCATGCCAGGATTTATCAGTCGCGGGAAAACGCGCCGGACTTCAGGGCGAGCGCTCCGGCCTGTTCATGGAGCAGATTCGTGTTATAAAGGAGCTGAGACAGCATGATGCAAGAGCAAAACGGACAGATGAGCCTGTTCGACTTAGACCCAGATATATGGTCTGGGAAAATGTCCCCGGAGCTTTCTCCTCCGCAGATGGGGAGGACTTCCGCGCGGTACTTGAGGAAACCTGCAGAATTGCTGACAGTTCCGTTTCTGTACCTCGACCTCCGGGAGGGGTATGGAAGTCTGCTGGGGCCGTATTGGGAGATCAATTCTCACTTGCTTGGAGGATATACGACGCTCAATACTGGTCCGTCCCACAAAGGCGCAAAAGAATCTACCTTGTCGCAGATTTTGGAGGCCACACCGCACCGCAAATATTATTTAAGCAAGACAGCCTGTTTGGGGATACTCCGCAGGGCGAAGAAGCGCGGCAAGGAGCTGCCTCCTATGCTGAAGCAGGCGCTGGAGATGCAGGCGGGAAACTGTCCGGAGATGCAGGAGCAGGAGGAATAACAAACAATGTAACCATACCAAGCAATACGCAAATAGCCATGCGCGGCAATCAATTAGGTGAAGGAACAGAGCTGGGCGTCGGAGAAAACGGCGACCCTGCCTTTACCTTGCAGGCGGCACATTCTCACGCTGCTTGTAATTTTAAATCTGACGATAACGAGAGTATTGCCTTTGCCTGTAACCAGCGGGATGAGGTAAAGGATCTGCATGATGTGTCCGGAGCGATTCAAGCCCAGCCAGGCATGAAGCAGCAGACCTTCATCGCCCAACTGCCCAATGAAACTGAAGCATCGGAAAGCGGCTTCAATATGGCATCGTCTATCCTGTGCCTGAATGATCAGGGCGGAGAACGCATGGACATAACAGAAAATATAACGGCCACCTTGCGCGCTCAAATGGACGGACATCCTCCTCTCGTTTTAGGTGATCCTCCGGAGCTGTATGAGAATCATGGCATTGACTCCCGCTATACAGGACCCCATGAAGTATCTCCGAACATATCTGCCCGATGCGGTACCGGAGGCAATAACCTGCCGCTGATATCTCAAAATGCGGAAACCTATTGCATCGCCGGAAACATCATCGACCGCCAGGATCATAACGGCGGCAACGGCATGGGCTTTCAGTCGGACATCAGCTATACGCTCAATACCGCAGACCGGCATTGCGTATTTTCACAGCAGCGGAGCGATGAATATGTCTCCAACGATGTGGTAAGTACGCAAAGTGCCCGACAGTATAAGGATGCTACCGACCTGATTTGCGAGCCGAAAGTTTTCGGACAGTCGCAATATGCCAACTATGCCGAAGGAGTTTCTACCCTGCGAGCGCAAGGTGGCGACCACGGAGGGGGTAGTGAAAATCTTGTGGCCGAGCCGAAGAAGCTGATTCGACGGCTGACTCCACTGGAATGTGAGAGACTGCAGGGCTTCCCTGATTACTGGACGGACATTCCCGGTGCTTCGGATAGTGCGAGATACAAAGCCCTTGGCAACAGTGTTGCGATTCCCTGTGTGGAGAATGTCCTCCGGGGGATCGTATATTTTTTGCAAAAATTCTATGAAGAACAGGAGGAATCCGAATGTACATCTATCCCGACAACCTAAAATCCAAGGCGGTGCTGTGGCTGTGGCAGCTCAGAGATATCGGCATTATCGGCGTCGGTCTTTTGCTTTCTGTGTTTGCGCTGACGCAGCTGAAGCTCCTGCCGCCCATCGTCATCACGGCTCTCTATGCCTTCCTGACCATCCGCTTTGACGATACCAGCATTTTGGACTTTATAAAATACGCCTGCGCCTTCTTCATCACGAAGCAGCAGACCTTCGAATGGGGGTATGGAAAGCAATGAACAGAAAAGAAAAAAAGACGGCAAAGCAAAAGCAGTACACTCGCCAGCTCATCAATACGCAGACTGTTACCGACCACAGTCTGGTAACCTGCCGGGGCGATGAGCTGGTGTACTTTATCATTAAGCCGACCAACATATCCGTCCTGTCGGATACCAGCGTATCGGCACGGATATATGCGCTGATGACGGTGCTGAAAGGGATGGCGGAGCTGGAATTACTGTGCCTGAACAGCCGTGAAAACTTCGAGGACAATAAGCTGTTCCTGAAAAGCCGCATGGATCAGGAGAGTAATCCTGCCGTCCGCAGGCTGCTGGAGCATGACCTCCACCATCTTGACCTGATACAGGTACAGATGGCGACGGCCAGAGAATTCCTTGTGGTCATCCGGCTAAAGGGGGAAAAGAAATCTGAAGTGTTCCCCTATCTCAACCGTATCGAAAAGACTCTGCGTGAGCAGGGCTTCTCAGCTAAACGTGCTGAGCGTGAGGATGTAAAACGTATGCTGGCGATATATTTTGAGCAGAACGTCACGACGGAGCGCTTCGAGGACTTCGACGGAGAACGCTGGATCATCCTTAACGAGTGATTGAAGCACTGATATCAGCAGACGGCTCATCTGAAAAAAGGATGGGCTGTTTTTATTTCATATAAGAAAAGGAAGTGAAGCTATGGCTCATCAAAGCAAGGCGAAGGCGACGCAGACAGAGGATATCCGTGTTCAGGAATTCCTCGATATGATCGCTCCGAGCGTAATTAAATTCAACACCGACCACTTCATCTGCGGCAACACCTACCGCTCCGTATGGGCGCTGCGAGAATATCCGACTGCTACCGAAGAACAGGCAATCCTGCGTTACCTTGGGGAGAAGGACGGCGTCACCCTGCATATTTACACCCGGCATGTGACCCCTATGGAGGAAAAGAGAATCATATCAAATGCCGCCAATAAAAACCGGATGCAGAGAAGCAGCACCCAGGATTTACAGCAGACGGTCACGGCGGAAAGCAATCTGCAGGATGTGGCGACCATCGTAACTCAGATGCATCGTAGCAAGGAGCCTCTCCTTCATGCGGCTGTTTACATCGAGCTGTCCGCTCATGACCCTGACCAGCTGAAGCTCCTGCAGACCGAGGTGCTGACCGAGCTGGTGCGGAGTAAGCTCAACGTGGACAGACTCCTCCTTCGTCAGCAGCAGGGCTTTATTTCTGTCATGCCCTCCGGTTGGAACGTGTTCGGCGATCAGTTTGAACGGGTGCTGCCCGCAAGCTCGGTCGCCAATCTTTATCCCTTCAACTACAGCGGCAAGACAGACCCCAACGGCTTCTGCCTCGGCAGGGACAAATTCGGGAGCAACATCCTCGTGGACTTCAACCGGAGAGCCGATGACAAGACCAACGCCAATATCCTCATCCTCGGCAATTCCGGCCAGGGCAAGAGCTATCTGTTAAAGCTCATCCTGTGCAATCTCAGGGAATCCGGCATGAGAATCATTTGCCTTGACCCTGAAATGGAGTTTGAGGATCTTACCAACAACCTGGGCGGCTGCTTCATCGACCTGATGAGCGGCGAGTACATCATCAATGTTCTGGAGCCGAAAGCATGGGATGAAAGCGGCGACCCGAAGGATACCGAAGCGCCCCAGGCGTTCCGGCAGACCTCCAAGCTCAGTCAGCACATCAGCTTTCTCAAGGATTTTTTCAGGGCATATAAGGATTTTGATGACCGCCAGATTGATACCATTGAAATCATGCTGGGCAAGCTCTACGACAAATGGAGTATCACAGACCACAGCAACTTCGACCGCCTGAAGCCTTCGGATTACCCAATCCTGTCCGACCTATACGAGCTGGTCGAGTCAGAGTATAAGGAATTCGATGAAAGCAAACGCCAGCTCTATACAGCGGATACCCTGCGGGAAATCTGTCTCGGACTCCATTCCCTGTGCAAGGGCGCAGAGTCAAAATTCTTTAACGGACACACCAATATCAAGAGCAGCGAGTTTGTGACCTTCGGAGTCAAGGGGCTTCTGCAGGCAAGCAGAAACTTAAGAAACGCTCTGCTGTTCAATGTACTGTCATATATGAGCAACGAGCTCCTCACCACCGGCAATACAGCCGCCAGCATCGATGAGTTTTATCTGTTCCTGTCCAACCTGACCGCTGTGGAGTATGTCCGTAATTTCATGAAGCGAGTTCGTAAAAAGGAAAGCGCTGTCATCCTTTCCTCGCAGAATCTGGAGGACTTCAATATCGAGGGAATCAGAGAATACACCAAGCCGCTGTTCTCCATTCCGACACATCAATTCCTGTTCAACGCGGGTACGATTGACGTTAAATTCTATACCGATACCCTCCAGCTTGAGCAGAGCGAATACAATCTGATCCGGTATCCCCAGCGGGGCGTGTGCCTGTATAAATGCGGAAACGAGAGGTACAACCTCATGGTTCAGGCTCCGGAATACAAGGCGGCGCTCTTCGGAAAGGCGGGTGGCCGATGAGGAAAGGGGTGATTAATCATGGACATGAAGGAGCAGCGCTTCGGCATTGAAATCGAGATGACTGGCCTGTCCCGCCAGCATGCCGCACAGGTTCTGTCTGAATATTTCGGACGGCCTGCCAATTTTGACGGCGGCTATTACGGAGAATATTCTGTGTTGGACAGCAGTGGCCGTCGCTGGAAGGTCATGAGCGACGGCAGCATAACAACAGAAAGAAAAGAAGGGCGGCGCATCGTGGCGGCAGATAATACCTACAGCGTGGAGCTGGTCAGTCCCATCTGCCGCTATGAGGACATCGAGGTCATACAGGAGCTTGTGCGCAAGCTGCGTGAGGCCGGAATGCGGGTAAACAAATCCTGCGGCATCCATATTCACATGGATGCCTCGCCCCACAACGCCAATACCCTGCGGAACATCACCAACATCATGGCCTCCAAGGAGGATCTGATTTACAAGGCGATGCAGGTAGAGGTGGCGAGAGAGCGGCAGTATTGCAAAAAGGTGGAGCAGAGCTTTCTGGAGGAACTCAACCGGAAAAAGCCCCGGACGCTGGACGAGGTCAGCCGAATCTGGTATCACGGCAGCGACGGACGCCGGGAGCATTACCACAGCAGCCGGTATCATTGCCTTAATTTGCACAGCGTGTTCCAGAAAGGAACAATAGAGTTCCGGCTCTTCAATTCCACCACTCATGCCGGAAAAATCAAGGCGTACATCCAGCTCTGCCTCGCCATATCAGCGCAGGCTCTGAACCAGCGGTGCGCCAGCAGACAGAAAACCCAAAGCACCAATGAGAAATATACTTTCCGCACCTGGCTCCTGCGGCTTGGGCTTATCGGGGATGAATTCAAGACTGCCCGGCTCCATCTGCTGGAGCATCTGGATGGCTGTATTGCATGGAAAAATCCAGAGCAGGCACTCCAGCAAAAGGAACGATTAAGGCAGAAAAAAGAAAAAGAACTGGCGGAAGTCGCTCAAGCAGCGGCGGAACAGCAGGAGCAGACAACCGAAAACGAACAGGAACAGACCGGGGTGGCAGACGAAAGCCCCGGCCTTTCCATGTCAATGTAGCAAGGAGGAATGAAAAAATGAAATCTGAAACCCTGTACATCGCCTATGGCAGCAACCTTAATCTGCCGCAGATGGCCTTCCGCTGCCCGACCGCCAAGGTAATAGGAAAAAGCGAGATCAAGGATTATGAGCTGCTGTTCCGAGGCGGACGAAGAAGTGCTGTCGCAACCGTCGAACCGCTTGAAGGCTCCAGCGTCCCTGTTCTTCTGTGGAAACTGAAGGAACGTGACCTTCAGGCTCTCGACCATTATGAGGGATATCCGTCCTTTTACCGCAAGGAGATACTCCCTGTGGAGCTGAACGGCAAGCCCATTCAAGCCATGGTTTATATCATGAATGACGGACATCCCTTCGGTTCACCCTCGGATTTTTACCTCAACACCATTATGGAGGGATACCAGTCGGCAGGCTTTGATACTGAATTTTTAGAGCAGGCCGTGGATAAATCCATCCGCTTGGCAAGAGAGCAGCAGGAACGGGAGCCGGATCAAGGCACGCTGTTCGACATGAAATGGTGGTGATATACCTTGGCTGATCCCGCAACCATTGCCATGGCGGTCAAGGCCGCAGTAGCTCTTGCCACTGACAAAAGGACATGGAAAGCAGTCGGAGTAGTCATCGCATCCATACTGACACCCATCATTCTGATGGTCGTAATGATAGCCAGCATTCTCTCGGCAGGCTCCGACCATAACAAAGCCGCCATTGATTTGTCCTTTAACGGCGGCAGTATTCCGGCAGCCATGCCTGCCGAATATGCCTCGCACATCAGCGATATGAGCGAATGTCTTGCTGTTCTGGACGGAGCGGTTTCCGAGGTCGAAGCCCGGATGGAAGGCGGTATGCTGGACAACATCCGCATCAAGTCCCTTTTTTATTCTCTGAATTTCGGCGCTGAAAATCTGTCCTTGTCAGGAGCTGAAGCCCGCGCCTTCGTGGATTGCTTCGTCACCTATGAGGAAAGAACACAGACGGTTGATGGAGTGGAGGCGACTTATACAGTCGCTGTTCCTGTCAGCTTGGAAACCGCATATGAAAGGCTGATGCAGTCAGGAATGACGGTGACTAATGAGGTCAAAGCCAACACATCGAAAATCTATGAGCGGTTAGCCTTCGGCGGCGCCGAGCTGTTCACCGGCGAGATAGAACGAGGCGGTACAGGAAGTACCGTGCTGGACATCTCATCATTTACAGATCCATCAACGAAAAACAATCTGGATCTGGCAGCTTATGCTGAGCAAGCCTTTGACTCCGGATGGGGCTATGTCTGGGGTACATACGGCGATATCCTCACGGATTCGCTGTTCGACTACAAGCTGGAGCAGTACCCTGACGGCGTGGGTAACTACAAGGAATTCATCCGAAGCAATTGGCTCGGAGGCAGGACAACGGACTGCGTCGGACTGATCAAAGGCTATGGCTGGCTCGACCCTGACACGATGGCAATCGATTATGGAACCAACGGTATGCCGGATATCGGTGCGGATAGTATGTATAGAAACGCAGCGGTTTCCGGTTCGATGAACACCATGCCTGATATCCCCGGACTTGCTGTTTGGAAGCCGGGACATATCGGAATCTATGTCGGAAACGGCAAGGTCATCGAAGCCATGGGAACCAAATACGGCGTCGTAAAAACCAAGCTCGCCGACCGTTCATGGTCGGCGTGGCTCGAAATTCCCTACATCAACTACAACATAGGAGAGTGAAAATCATGCTGAAGCTGCAAGCAATCTTAGAACGCAAGGCGAGCGATTACCCCGCCTCGGACTGCGTAATCGAAAAAATCGTCGAGCTTCCGGAAGCCGAATACAAGTATTTCAAATCCGCTCCGCTCCGGGATATGCCCTTTATTGCTGAGAATACCGACCTCATGCACCGGGACGAAAATGGAGTGTTCCACTGTCTGCTGGTGCTGGGCGAGGGTTCCTCTGACGGTGTCCTGATCGAAGCGGAGGGATATAACTATGCCAGATACTCCAGCTATATGCCGGGGGCTCGTGAATTCGTGGCTGCACGCCTTAACAATCTGGCTGATCAAATCATTAAGGAGGGTACGCAAAGCACCTCTAACGGAACGTGGTCGATTTACTTTGACGAGCTACAGGAGCGGTATCATGTTCCCGTTTCGCCTAACAACGGCGTCGGCTCCATGCTCCTGAAAATCCTCGAAGCAAGGCCGGAGATGGCGGAGATCGAACCGATGGAGGATGGCTTTGATATGGTGTTCTATCTTGACTATTGCTCCAACCTCGATGAAAGCGAAAAGCTCTCATCTGAGATGCAAATGAATTTATAAAGGAGGAAACAAAAATGAGTACAACCGAATTAAAGATTCCCTTCCCTTCGGAGAGGCTGGATGCCCTTCGTTTTTTCATGGAGAAGAAGGATCAAACCATCGAACAGGAGCTGAAGGATTACCTCAACAAGACCTATGAACGGATGGTTCCCCTCAATGTCCGCGAGTATGTGGAAAGCCGTTTGGAGCTGGAAACGACTCAGGAACAGACAGCGGAAACCCAATCGACTCCTGCTCCGAGGGAGCGTCAGCCTCGTGCTTCCCGTCGCCAGCGTGAGCAGGCGGCGACCGAAGCGCCTTCCGCTCCGGAGGCTCAGTCAGAGGCTGAAACCCCTGCCGAGGAAGAAGCGCAAGGCATGACCATGCGCATGTAAACCGCAGAAAAGAAAGAAGGTGATGATTATGATAAAGCTTGGTGTGGACAACGGAAACTACAACACCAAATCCTCGGAGGGGATGATTTATGCCTCCGGATATGCCGCAAGTGACAAAGAATTCATTATGCCGGAGATGCAGCTCTTTTTTGAGGGCAAGTATTACGCCATCGGTGAGCGTCGTCTGCGTTTTCAGCAGGACAAGACCAGGGAGCCGGATACGTTTATTCTGACGCTCCCGGCAATCGCAGACGCTATGAAAAAAGCAGGGACAACCAATGCAGAAATCGCTCTTGGCGTGGGGCTGCCCATTGACAGCTATGGCACACAGAAGGAAGTCTTCAGGCGATATTTCCTGCGTGACAACATATCGTTTCGGTTCGAGGGGGCATTCTACCGCTGCCGTATTGCGGAATGCAAGATGTTCGCACAGGGGCATGCGGCGCTGTGCAGGTATTATTCGCAGCTAAAGGATTACCGAAGCATCACGCTGGTGGACATCGGCGGGTACACGGTGGATATTCTCACACTTCATGATTTCCGGCTTGACAGATCAAGCTGTGCCAGTCTCCGCATGGGTACCATCACCCTGTACAGCCGGATTCAGGATGCGCTCCAGCGCAGTGACATTCTCCTGTCGGATGGACTCGTCACGGATGCTATCCGCGGGGAGATCCAGCATACCGAAAGCAAGTTGATTGGAGCTGTTGTGGAGCAGACCGTGACCGCCTATTGCAAGGAGCTGTTCAATGCGCTCCGTGAGCGAGGTCTGGATCTGCGGCTGCCTATGGTGTTCGCGGGGGGCGGTGCAGAGCTGCTGGAACCCAGGCTGTACGAAAACAACCTCAATACGGTGGCGGTGCTGAACCGGTTCGCCAACGCGGACGGCTACAAGCTCCTGATGGGGTGAGCTTATGTCCGAGCGAAAACGATATTATTTATCCTTCGATATTGACAACCCAAGGCATCGGGAGGCCGAGGCGCTCTTTGCACAGCAGGCCAGCAGACAGCGCACCGAGTACGTGGTCAACAGCATCCTGACGGCACATCAGTCTGAAATTCTGGAACAGATTGTACGGCAAGCAATCAGGGACGAACTGCAAAATGTCAAACTGCAGCAGCAAACCAGACTGCCGGAGGAAACAGATGCCAGTGTTCAGCTGTCCGATCTTCCCGGCAGTCTTATACATGCCCTGGAGGAATTGTAACCATGTTGGCTCACTTTCCTGCCGCCCTTATACCAGATGGCTGAAAAGTACACCATCATGGCTCACTTTTCTGCAAACAACACCTGTGCATCAGGAGCAACCAGAAGATCCGGAGGAAACCCAGAGTATGACAATAACCATTTAGGAGGCGAACATGGAGAAAACGATTAAAGTGTTAATGGTGGAACCGATGAAGGAACCGTATCCATCTGAAGTTGAAAACACCTTGGAAGGATTGCAGAGTGCGGTTGGAGGATATATTGAAACGGTATATCTGGAGGATTGTGCTGTGCTGGTCTGCAATGAAGAGGGAAAGCTGCTCGGGCTTCCCGGCAACCGTTCGCTTGGAAACGACATCATTACCGGTACATTTTTTGTAGCTGGCAGCAATGATGATGGGGATTTTGTGTCGCTGACTGAGGATAAAATCCGGCAGTACAGTGATCGATTTCAAAAGCCGGAAGCCTTCACCCAGGAACAGGTGGAGGATGCCTCCGCTATATTTTCATTAAATTTTTACGAATGAAAGGAGTAAAGCTGCATGAAAAAAACCACTGTACAGATCAACTTTGAAGCTGAAAAGCTTAGTGCTATCCACCAGTACATGAAAGATGAAACACAACTTCAGGCTGAACTGGGTACTTTGCTGCAAACACTGTATGAGAAGCACGTTCCCGCTCCTCTCCGGGAGTACATCGAAAGCCGGGATACAAGCGTAATGGACGCCCCTAAGCGCAGCATATATCCGGCAGTTCCTGCAGGACAAAGCAGTCCAGCGGACAGCGAGGAATAACAACCTGCACACGGGCATGCTGCCGCCTGTGTGCCCCTGTGTCGGCTTTTAACGGCGGGGGTGGCATCGTAACCCCTGCGGGCTGGATAACGCACCTTGTTGGGGGTTTGTGAAGGAGCTTGGTGAAAGCATAAGACATTCTCCGGACAGAGGCTCACAAACTTGCGATTTGGGGGTGAACCATGGGGTCGAAAACCATGCGGGTTAAAGGCAGGTGGTCGCTATGCGACCTCCTGCCCCCTCACACCGCCCCGCAACGCGGGTCGGGGAGGTTGACTAAGGTACACCTGATATAGGTTTTGGTCACCTTTCAGGTGGTCGGAAACTCTCATAAATCGACATAAACGCAGAAAAATTAAGGTTTTTCCGGGGTACACCCGATAGGTGGTTCCGGAGCATTTTCAGAAAAGGAGGACTCCATATGACGGAAGAAACCAAAGACCGCATTCCGGTCTGGCTTTACCCCAGCACGCTTGAATGTATGGATGCGCTTTTAGAAATGGACAACTGCAAAAGCAGGAGCGAATTCATTGAAAAAGCTGTCCGTCTTTACAGCGGGTACATTGCTGGTGAGAAAGGCGCAATGTTTTTGCCGACCGCTATCACCTCGGCGATGTCCGGTATCGTCAGTACGACAGAAAACCGCATCGCCCGCGTGATGTTCAAGCTGGCTGTAGAGATGTCCATGATGATGAATATCCTGGCATCCACCGCAGACGTGGATGAAAATACCCTGCGGCGCTTGCGCGGGAAATGCGTTTCCGACGTGAAAAAATCCATCGGCACTGTGAACTTTGAGGATGTGGCTAAATTCCAAAAGGGTGAATAGCCATGCCAAGGATTATATTTAAATGCCGATATATAAAAAACTCTGCGGTGCATCTGGAAAATGCGGTAGAGTACATTGCTACGCGGGAAGGAGTGGAGAAAATCTCGCCGGACATACGAATGCTGCCTGCAACACGAAAACAGGAGCAGTTTATTACGGATATACTCTCGCAGTTCCCCGACTCGGTTGACTTGTTTGAATATGAGGATTACATGAAACAGCCGACTGTAGAAAATGCATCAGAATTCATTAGTGCGGTGCTGGACCAGAATCTGGATCAGTTGTCCCATCAAGAAGTCTATGTCAATTACATCGCCACCCGTCCCCGCGCGGAGAAGCTGGGGACTCACGGACTGTTTACTGACACAGATACTCCGCTGGTACTGTCAAGAGTGATGTCGGAGATTGCTGAACATACAGGTAATGTGTGGACCCCCATCATTTCTCTGCGGCGGGAGGACGCCGTGCGGCTGGGATATGATAACGCCGCCGCGTGGATGGCTCTCATCCGCAAGCAGCGGAATATGTTTGCCGAGCAGATGAAGATTGCTCCGGAGAACCTGCGCTGGTACGCTGCCTTTCATAACGAGGGGCATCATCCTCACTGTCACATGTTGGTGTATTCTATCAATCCTCGTGAGGGATATGTCACAAAGTCAGCTATTGATAAAATGCGAAGCAGTATGGCAAGGGAGATTTTTCAGCAGGATTTGATTCAGATATATTCCGAGCAGACCACTCAGAGGAATGAGCTTGCTGAGAAAAGCCTTGAAGTCTTAAAAGAAATCATCGGCAGGATGAGCGGAAGCATATGCGAAAGTGAAACCATAGAGGCTCTGCTCTCATATCTGGCGGAGAGGCTGAAGCATACCTCCGGCAAAAAGCAATACGGCTATCTCAAAGCACCTCTGAAAACCGTCGTGGATAAAATTGTCGATGAGTTGGCGAAGGACGCTCGTGTCGCCGAAGCCTACGCAAAATGGCAGGAGCTTCGCAATGAAGTCCTGCGCACATACATGGATAAGCTTCCCGGTTCCGTTCAGCTTTCACAGCAAAAGGAATTCAAGCACATTAAAAACATGGTGATTACCGAGGCGATGAACATCGGCGGTCACCATTTCGCCTTCGAGGGTGACGAGTCGGCGGACGAGCTTCAAGCCTCAGTGGAATCTGATTCTCCTTTGCCGGTAGATGAATACCAAGCGGCTATTGATGAAGCTCCGGAGGACGATGAAGCTGATGTCGGAAATCCACATATCAAATGGAGTGACCGCTACAAAGAGGCTCGTACTTTCCTCTATGGCAGCGACGATACGGAGCCTGACTTCATGCAGGCTCTCCGTTTGTTTATGGAGGAAGCCGAAGCCGGAAATGCTCTTGCCATGCATGACCTCGGCAGGATGTATGCTGACGGACTTGGCGTCAACATGGATGCGGATATCGCATTTATGTGGTATGAAAAAGCTCTTTCCGCATTTATGGATATCGAAGCAAACAGGAACAGCCGGTATGTGGAATATCGCATCGGGAAAATGCATGCGGCCGGACTCGGAACAGAACAGGATTATGCAGAAGCGGCAGGCTGGTTTGAAATGGCGGCTTCCCGAAATCACAAGTATGCCCAATATTCTCTTGCCGGTCTGTACTACCGAGGGCAGGGTGTGAGCCAGGACTACGAAATGGCATTCCAGCTTTACGGTAAAGCTGCCGTCCAGCGTGTTCCCTATGCCTATTACGAGCTGGCGAAGATGTACCGTGATGGTGTCGGCACTGAGAAGAATACTGATGAAGCGGAGCTGAATTTTGAAGAAGCCTTTTATGGCTTCAAGCGTCTGGAGGAACTAAGCCATGACGATAAGCTCCAATACCGCCTCGGTCAGATGCTTTATACCGGAACAGGCACGGAAAAGGATATACCGGCAGCCATCGAATACCTTGAAAAGGCTGCACGGCTCGGCAACGTCCATGCTCAGTATATGCTGGGCAGGATTTATTCCGATACGGACAGCGGTCATGTGAATTCGGAGAAGGCTGTGGAGTGGTTGACAAGGGCTTCAGATAGCGGCAGCAGCATGGCACAGTATGCCCTTGGCAAGTTCTATCGTGACGGTACTCATGTGGCGAAGGATATCGGAAAGGCAGTGGAGCTGTTTACGAAAGCGGCGGAACAGAACAATTCATTCGCTATGTATCAGCTTGGAAAGCTCTATCTGCTCGGAGAGGGTGTTCCCAAGGATGTGGAGTCGGCTGTTAAATGGCTGACCAAATCCGCAAAGTTGAGTAACCAGTACGCGCAGTATGCTCTTGGGAAGCTATATCTCATAGGCAGAGATGTCCCCTGTGACCGTGATGCCGCAGTACGCTGGCTCACCCTCTCGGCTGAACAGGGCAACATTTATGCTCGGTTTTTCCTTGAGCATCTGGACTCCTTCTGTGATCCTTCCCTCTTTCTGGCGGCAACAAGGCTTCTGCATCATTTAAGCCGGATATTCCGTGACGAGCAGAAAAGGCTCTCCGGCGGTCCTGGCATGCAGACAGACAGTAAGCTCCGTAGAAAAATACGCGAGAAGAAGATCGCCCAAGGGCATGCGCCGGACGATCACGAGCTCAGACAAACAACATATTAAAAGGAGGGCTCCCATGCAGAAGCTACAATTAAAACATCTGCAGAAAAAAGAACCAATCCCTGAAAAAATAAAACCGGCGTCACACAAACCATCCGCTTATCGGCGGGTGGCTTTTTTTCGCCGGTGCGGTAAGCGCAAACGCTGACAAAGGAGGATCTGCAGTATGACATATATTCATTTTACAGACGAACAAAAGCAACGAGCAAACTCTGTCGACCTGGTAGATTTCCTCCAGCGACAGGGTGAGCAGCTCATTCGCTCCGGACGGGAGTGGCGCTGGAAGCGCTTCGACAGCGTGACTGTGCGAGGCAATGAGTGGTTTCGCCATAGCCGTAAGGAGGGCGGTCGCGCCATCGATTTCGTTCAGCAGTTTTTTGACCTGAGCTTTCCCGAAGCTGTGACACTCCTCATAGGCGGCGAGTCCGGCGTAGAGTGGAACCAGATCTCCAAAAGCACCCCTGCTCCCCGAAAGGACTTCGCACTACCTAAGGCCAATCTGGATATGCGCCGTGTGTTTGCTTACCTTATCAAGCAGCGTTTTATTGATAGAGATGTGTTGTCTCATTTCGCTCATGAAAAGCTGGTTTATGAGGATAAGGAATACCACAACGCAGTATTTATGGGGCTGGATGAAAAGGGCGTTGCTCGTCACGCTCATAAGCGTGGTACCTATACGCAGGGAGAACCCTATAAGGGTAACGTGGAGGGCAGCGATCCGAAATACAGCTTTCACTGGATTGGAGAGAGCGACATCCTCCATGTGTTCGAGGCGCCGGTAGATATGCTGTCCTTCATCACGCTGAACAAGAACGGCTGGCAGCGGCACAGCTATGTGACACTGGACGGTGTCTCGGAACACGCCATGCTTCGTCAGCTGGAGCTGAATCCTCATCTGAAAAGTGTCGTGCTGTGCCTGGACCATGACGAAGCGGGCATCGAAGCCACTGGTCGCCTGAAGGATATTCTGTCGGGCAAGGGCTACACGGAAATTTCTGTAATGCAGTCGCAGAATAAGGACTGGAACGAGGATTTGAAAGCCAGAAATGGCGTTAGTCCAATTCCGGCACAGGAGCATCCCAAGCTGGTGCTGTTGCCGGCGGTTGTTGCCGTGCTGCACGATTTGTGCAAAGTCCTTTCAGCACAAAAAGACCTTGATTCTTTCCTGACGGAGTGTTATGAAACGGTGGAGCCGTTTTTGGCATCCGGCAAGTCAGCGACGGAGAACGCGGAGGCTGTTCGCGAATGCCTGCAGTGTATGGCGGCCGGTTCTTTCGTTCTCATGCACAGGCAGCTCCGTCAGATGGAACAGCCTGTGACAACAGAGCAGCTCCTTCAAAAGCTGGAGTACAGCTACCGTCCGCATGAGGACAGAGGCTGGCTCAGGACTAAGACAGAACATATACGCCAAGATGTTTCGGACATCGGCCGCCAACTCCAGGCATCAGGCATCCGTACACTGGCGGATAAGGAAAAGCTCCTATCTTCCTATCAGCGCCTTGCGCTGGACTGCGTCAAAGCCCTGCTCTTTGTCGAGCTGGAAATGCCGAAGATGCTTCCGGCACAGGAGCAGGCTTCAAATTTTATCATGGCCATGTAAAGGGGGAATCTATTTGAAGACATCACAAATCATCATCCTGATTTCTGCCGGACTGACCATGTTCGGCGTTATTGGGCTGTTGTCGCTCATAGCGCATTACTACACTTTAAACGGCATTAAAAGCAAAACAGTAGGAGACGGTCAGCACGGTACGGCCCGTTGGGCGACAAAGCAGGAGATAAAAAAGACATATTCCGAAGTGCCGTATGAACCGGAGAAATGGCGCAAGGGAGAAAGCCTGCCGAAAGCGCAGGGACTCATAGTCGGCTGGAGGAAAGCGTCGCTGTTTGACGATGCCGCACCTCACGGATACGCGCTGGTGGATGATAATGATATCCACTGCCTGATGATAGGAGCGGCTGGCGTCGGTAAGACCGCCAACTTTCTCTATCCCAATCTTGAATACGCCTGCGCTGGTGGTATGAGCTTCGTGACTACCGACACCAAGGGGGATCTCTACCGCAACTACGCCGGTATCGCAAAGGAGCATTACGGATATGATGTGGCCGTCATCGACCTGAGAAATCCCACCCGCTCGGACGGAAACAATCTGCTCCATTTGGTCAATCGCTATATGGATGCTTACCTGAAAAATCCGGAGAACCTTGCGTACAAGGCCAAAGCGGAGAAGTATGCCAAGATCACCGCCAAGACCATCATATCCTCCGGAGGCTTTGATTCTGCTATGGCTGGACAAAACGCTTTCTTCTATGACGCGGCGGAAGGTCTGCTGACCTCTGTCATCCTGCTCATCGCGGAATACTGCGAGCCGAAGCAGCGGCACATCGTGTCGGTGTTTAAGCTCATTCAGGATCTGCTGGCTCCCAGCGGAGTCAAGGGCAGGACATTATTCCAGCTGCTCCTGGCACATCTGCCCGATACGCATAAAACAAAGTGGTTTGCTGGAGCGGCACTCAACTCTGCGGAGCAGGCTATGCAAAGTGTTCTATCCACGGCTCTCTCCAGACTCAACGCTTTTCTGGATTCCGAGATGGAGCAGATACTGTGCTTTGATACAGCCATTGACGCGGAGAAATTCTGTACAAAGAAAAGCGCCATCTTTCTCGTTATGCCGGAGGAAGATAACACAAAGTATTTTATCATCAGCCTGATCGTCCAGCAGCTCTACCGTGAGATTCTATCGGTGGCCGACGAGCATGGCGGAAAGCTCACCAACCGCGTGATGATGTTCCTTGATGAAATCGGAACTATACCAAAAATAGAGTCTGCCGAAATGATGTTCAGCGCCAGCCGCTCACGCCGGGTGTCCATCGTTGCTATCATACAGAGCTTTGCACAGCTGGAGAAAAACTATGGCAGAGAGGGTTCAGCCATCATCATCGACAACTGCCAGGACACGGTGTTCGGCGGCTTTGCTCCCAATAGTGAATCAGCGCAGATTTTATCAAAAGCCATGGGAAGCAAGACCGTTATGAGCGGCTCGGTCAGCCGGGGGAAAAACGATCCGTCGCAGAGTCTGCAGATGATCGAGCGGCCACTGATGACTCCAGACGAGTTAAAGGCTATGCCTAAAGGCCACTTTATCGTCACTAAAACCGGGGCATATCCGATGCGTACTCGGCTGAAACTTTTCAAGGAATGGGGTATTACCTTTGGCAAGCCTTATGAAATTGCAGAACAATCTGCCAGGGAGGTGGAGTATGCCGACAGGCGCAGAGTAGAGGAAGAAATCATCCGCCGACACTCTGCCTGCGTGGATGTGATGGAGGAAGCTGAAGCTGGTGCAGCCGCATCTGGCGGATTACTTCACTCACCGATTCAGGGGCCGGAAGCGCCTGTCAGGACAAAAGCGCCTGTTAGGATTGAATAGGAGGTGAAGCTATGGGTTACTTTTCTTCTCTTTATTCCTCGGAGCTTCCGCATCGTGCTAGGGCTGTTTATATGTACCTTCATGACCGTGCAGATAAGGACGGCAAATGCTACCCGGCGATTGGTACCATCGCCAAGGAATTAAAGCTGTCCCGAAGCACCGTTAAACGCGCCATAGCTGACCTTGAAAAAAGCGGCCGTCTGCGTAAGGAGCAAAGATGGCGTGAGAACGGCGGCAAGAGCAGCAATCTGTATTATTTAGTGCAGACGGATTCAGGCTGATCGGCTAAAAATGACCTTCCCCGCCGAGGGGAAGGTCTGTCTGCCTGTTGGACTATGGAAGGGTTCATGATGAACCGTGAAGGGGAACTTATCACTCTAAGAAGATATAACGACAGAAAATGAACAACAATTTATTTCTTAAGCATGATGATTATTAGTGCCACCAAGGGTCTATCCTACCGATGGACTATGGGGGGGTTCGCCGTTAACTGTGAAGTGAACCTCTTCTAAGAATATTTTATTATTATATAAAGAAACAAGAATGTTGTTTAAGTCTTTAGGCATAAGGGACAATACACATAATACACCTGATGTTGTGTATGTTGTGAATTACTATACGGCTTTAGTTTCAAAAGGTTAATATTTTTATGTTTATGGTATCGGTAAAGATTCTCCAGCTCTAGATGAACACATTGCTAATAAGACATCTTACTGCTTAGTTGTAGTACAAAGTTTTATGGGGACCATACTAAATATTGCTGTTTGCCGCCTTTGATAGTATCACCTGCTTTTATCCACTTTAGGGCTAAATAACTAGTATAAAGATATTGAAAAGAGCCGCTAAAGCACTAATCTAGTACCTTGCGGCTCATATAATCCTTTATGTTTATGGATAACAAAGGGAAATTTTTTGGTAAACTAAGCCATGCAATGAAACATTTTTGAAATTTTGTTGCATTTTATATATTTAAGAAACCCATTTATATAAACAGTTTTGGCTAAATACTTTTGAAAGCTACACTATTTTTATTTGTATATTAATTTATCTTTTTTTATAATATAATATGAAATAGATACATTAGGAGGACAATGATAATTATGACTGTTGAACCGATAAGAGAAAAGGCCAAGATCAAGCAGCTTTATCAATACTTGAATGGAAGTGATCCTAAATATGCGTTGGTTTATAAATTTGGTATTAATACAGGCTTGAGAATCAGCGATATCATATCTATTAAGGTGAATGATATTTTTAATGAAAAGTTGCAATTTAAAGAGTATCTCATCATAAATGAAAAGAAAACATCAAAAGAAAAGAAAATTAAATTAAATGAAACCTTGCGCAAGTGTCTTCATAATTATGTTAAAACTCAGAATCTTACTTTAGAGGACTACCTTTTTCAAAGTCAAAAAGGCGGCTATTTAGGAAGAATCCAGATTTACAGGGTGCTGAAGGAAGCTGCAACTGTAATAGGTATTGAAAACTTTGGCACTCACAGTTTAAGGAAAACATGGGGTTATTGGACTTATAAAATGTCTAAATACAACATAGGGCTTATTATGGATACCTTTAATCATAGCTCAGCCAGTGTCACACTACGCTATATTGGTATCAATCAAGATCAAAAGGATGAGCTGTATTCTATTGTCCAATTATAAAGTGGATTATTGAATCATTCAGAATATCCGACATAATATCGACACAATAACTGACATATTGACATTCCAGTGGCGATAATATAAAATGATACTAAACAAAAAATGCAACAAAATTTCAAAAATGTTGTATTTAACATTAGGCGACTAAAACGAAGGTTAAAAATAGATCCTGAAAAAACAAAGGGAAAAAATGCTGGTGTATTAGAATGAACTTAATATAAAGGATGAAGTTTTGGATAAAAGCAAGAAATTTAATATACTTATAAAGTAAATAGCAAATTGATAAAGGCAAATCCGTCGAAAGGCGGAGACGCAAAGCCGCAAGTCTAAAGCAAGAGATTGCTATGATAGTTGGGCTGCCAATAGATGGTGTGTATGGATTAAGGAATTGGAATGAACAATTATAGCTTAAAACATATAAACAAAAAAAGCAGGCAGCTTGTATACTGCTTACTTTTTTTATTTCCTTTGGAGATAAACTTTTATTACGGGAGTGATTATAAATAAACAATAGATTTGCTTAAAGATAGTATCAAATGGAACATGTATTTGTAGATTGAGAAGAACTGAAGAATTAAGTATATGGAAGCATTTTTAGCTGAATTAATTGCTTCCGGTTAATAACCAGTTTAAAGAAACATTTAGTGCCTGAGCAATGGCAATAACCTCATAATCAGCGACAAACCTGTCACCGGCTTCAATTTTTGAGATTGAAACCCTGTCAATGTTAAAGCCAAGGACACCTAGCTTTGCTGATAAATCCTGTTGAGTTAAGGGTGGGGTCGATTTTTTTCTTGCCTCCCTTACCCTTTCCCCAATTATATTTTTAGATCCGTTATACCAGTATATCTTCATCTCTCAATCACTTTCTAAAGCAGAACATATTTTAAGTTGATTATACTTTTATTATTTGATAAAATTGTTCTAAAGTATTACATATACATAAATTGGGGTTCTAGAATGAGTGATATTAAAGAACTGATTGCAGAAATAGAGGCATTGAGAAAAGTATTGGTAGATAGTTTTGAAAGCGAATACTCAGATAAAGACATTATAGTAATAAGTCAAAGGTTGGATGTGCTTATTGTTGAATATATGAAAAAGAAGCCAGGACACCCCTGAAAGTCATATTTATCTAGTGAAAGGAGCAAGTAAGATGGCTGAATATTTTATCAAAAAGGGTTCCGAATATTATACTGCTCAAGATATTTATGACAAGAGAGGGATGCTGTTATTAAGCAAGGGTCAGAAAATAACAGCTGAAGTTAAAAATAGGCTGGAGAGGCTTGGAAAAGTCGATCAGGAAAAGTCAAGCGATGCTGATAATATACAAAATGTTTTGCTTGCTCAGAATGACAGGCAAAGCACTGTTCTCACTCCGGTTACCAAGGAATTCGTAGAAAGAATGAGTATCCGTGACAGTCGCATTCTAGAGAAACCTAATGACATATTAATCAATATAATATTTGAATCTAAAACTAAACCTTGGTGGATTTATGTCAACGCTTTGAGTAATTACGTGGACTGGCTATACACACATTCAATTGATGTTGCCGTGGTTTCGTTGATGATGGCTGTTGAACTGGGATACAGCGATGAAGAGCTTACTAACTTAGGTATAGGGGCAATGCTGCATGATGTAGGCAAATTGCTGGTACCAAAGTCAATTATACAAAAGCCTGAAAAATTGACCGATTCGGAAATGTCTTTAGTGAGACAGCATTGCGAATTGGGTATGAGTTCTCTTGAGAGCTTTAATCTACCTAAGGAGTATATGGATATTGTTATGCAGCATCATGAGCGTCTTGACGGAAGCGGATATCCAAAGGGACTGAAGGGAGACGAAATAAGCCGCAATTCAAGAATTGTAATGATTGCCGATGCTGTTGATGCAATCACCTCCTATAGGCCTTATAGGCAGTCACAGTCAATGGACGTTGCGATAAATAAACTCAGAAATGAAAAAGAAAAATATCCACAAGAATTAATTTCGTTGTTGGAAAAAATCCTTCAATAATGGTGGTTGTCATATCTGCTTATTGAAGAAGTTATTGCCGAGTTGATAAAGACGGCAATGGATGTAGCTAACGTCCAGGCAGAGGCTGGCGTGCTCTGGCTGATAGATGAGTAATTGACATACGATGGTGTGCTGACCTGAACTGGAAAAAGAGGTGTTATAATGAAGATCCCTAACACAGATGCAAAGAAACAAAGTGAAAAGAATCCTTTTTCGGCAGGTGGCTTGAGAATAAAGCACACTTTGCTGTATGCAATCATTTGCATCATGATTTTTGTAACTCTTAGTGGTCTTTATCTGCATTTTGCATGGAACAGGTATAAGAACACAGCCTCATCGGAAGCTATTATGTTGGCGCAATCATTGGAAGCCTTTATGCATCCGGAGCATATTGCAGAATTATCCGGAGGACCTGAAGATTTAAAAAATTCGGAATACATAATGCTTAAAAGTAATCTGATGAAATTGGTTGATACAACGAATCCAATTCGCTTCGCGTACATTTTGGATGAGCGAGATGGCAATATTGTAATTCTTTTGGATTCAGAATCGCTCGATTCGACCGATTACTCACCACCTGGACAGGTATATGAGGAAGCAAATGATATTTACTGGGAGCCTTTCCGGTCAGGCAAGACTATTCTGACCGATATGACAACTGATCGGTGGGGTTCCTGGATAAGTGCGCTCGTGCCGATTAAAGATCAGAGAAATGGAAATGTTATTGCCGTTTTGGGGATTGACTATTCAGCATCAGAATGGCAATCACGCCTGTGGATGCAGATGATTCCCGACATAATTATCATATTGAGTATTCTTGTGCTTTTGGGGACCTTGCTTATTATTTGGATACAGCATTCAACTTTGAAGGATCTTAATAAGAAATTGACTTTTAATGAAGCACTGTATCACAGTGTGTTCGATCAGGCTCCGATTGGAATTGCAATTGGGGACAACGAAAACCATGTAATCCAGCCGGAATATGGGAACCGCAACATTAATCCAATGTTTGAAAAAATTCTCGGGTGGAATTGGCAGGACTTAAAAAATATAAAATGGACAGAGATTACGCATTCCGAAGACCTGCAGGCCGATCTCAAAAAATTTGAACAGTTTAAAGAAGGCAAAATTCAAGGTTATTCGTTAGAAAAGCGTTATTTAAGACCTGACGGAGCAAGTGTGTGGACTAAAATGACAATTGCCCCCTTATTAGGCGGTTCAGAGAGTAAATCCAAGCATATTTGCTTAATAGAAGATATATCAGAACGAAAGAAAATGGAGGAATCGTTAAGAGAAAGTGAACGCAGCAAATCCGTTCTTCTCTCCCACCTTCCGGGTATGGCCTATAGATGCAATTATGATCGGGAGTGGACGATGCAGTTTGTTTCTGAAGGTTGTTCTCAATTAACCGGATATACTCCGGAGAGCCTTTTGTACAATAAAGAGTTATCCTTTAATGATTTGATTGCACCTGAATATCATGAATCTCTCTGGAAGGAATGGGAGCGTAGCCTCGCCGGGAGACTGCCTTTTAAATATGAATACGAAATCACAACGGCCAAAGGAGAGCGGAAATGGGTTTTGGAAATGGGACAAGGGATTTATAACGAGCAAGGTGAAGTAGAAGCCCTTGAGGGAATAATCCTGGACATCACAGACCGGAAGGAAATTGAGGATAATCTTAGGTATAATAATGAACATGATTTGTGGACAGGCCTATATAACCGCAGATATTTAGAAGATCTTCTAATAAATGATACAAAGATTAAGACAACGAAGAAAAGAGCGATTGTAGGTATCAATATGAGCACTGTTCAGAGGCTGAGCCTGACTTATGGATTTCATTACAGTCAGGAAATAATTAAAAAAGTAGCAGAAGTCCTAAATTTGCTTTGTACCGACAAACAACAATTATTTAATACATATGAAAATCGATTTGTGTTCTATGTGAAAGACTATACGGACAAAAATGAATTGACAATGTTTTGTGAGAATGTTGTTGGTACATTGGAATCTGTGTTTGCTGCTGAAAGAATTGGAGGCGGTATTGGTATTGTCGAAATAGACGAGGATAATAAGGATAATGTAGAGCTGCTTTTAAAAAACCTATTGATTGCGTCTGAAAAAGCGCTTTACATTTTTGACAAAGACTTTGGATTTTGTTTTTTTGATAAGGACATGGAAGCGCAAATAATACGCGAAGAACAAATAAAGCATGAGCTTACACTAATTGAAGCGGATGAAAACAATGGCGGACTTTATTTGCAATATCAGCCTATTCTGGATCTTAAATCGAATAAGGTTTGCGGTTTTGAGGCTTTAGCCAGACTAAAAAGTGAAAAGTTGGGCGTTGTATCGCCTTTGGAATTCATACCAATGGCAGAAAAAACAAAGCTCATTATTCCGATTGGTCAAAAGGTTATTCGTCAGGCGTTTCGTTTCTTGAACAAATTAAAGGTTAGTGGTTATAGCGGATTAACCGTTTCAATTAATGTCTCTGCAATTCAGCTTCTAAGAAATGATTTCAATAAAAAATTATTCGAAATGATAACTGAAATGCAGGTTAATCCGGCGGATATAGGCCTCGAGATTACTGAGTCGATGTTTTCTGATAACTACCAGGAAATAAACCGTATTCTTGGTGAGCTGAAGGATTCTGGAATCCACATCGCTATAGATGATTTCGGGACAGGATATTCTTCACTTGCGAGGGAGAGGGAGCTCCATGTCAGCAGTCTTAAAATTGATAAATATTTTATTGACAAGCTGGTGTCACTGAAGGATGAGAGGGATGTCACCAGCGATATTATATCAATGGCGCATAAGCTTGGACATTGCGTCATAGCGGAAGGAGTAGAGCATGAGAAGCAGAGACAATATTTGACAAATTACGGATGTGACAAAATTCAGGGATATCTGATCAGTAAACCGCTGAATGAAGAAGCGGCAATTGACATACTTAAGAATCAAACAATTAAGAATAATGACTGCCATTCAAATGACAGCCGTTACTAAAAAGGATGGCGAGGCTTGTGAAAGCTAATAGAAGACATATATCAATCAAGAAAACAATTATTATTGTATTTACTCAACTTTCGCAGACTGAAATAGGCAAGTATGCTTTGATGTAGTTGGGTAAGCCCGCGACCCATTGTTGAAGTTGACATTTGATTAATTTTTGTATGTTTTTGTTGCTCTTTTTTAAGGTATCTTCAATAAGCTCGATTAATTGGTGTAACGCAACAGCCCAATCGAGGTCACTGATTTCATCACAAAGTTCATAAAATATGCCACCTAGTGTCCTTTGGTCAGTGCTACATCGATTTTGCCATGAGAGCACAATATACCTAGCAAAGACAATGGTTGTATGGCTAATTAAAGAATCATAAGAACGACTTTGAAATTCCTTTTGAAGCTTTAATAAGGATTTAGTCGTTTTGAAAAAAACTTCAATATCCCAGCGCATGCCGTAAATACGAATAATTTCCTGGTCACTCAGTGTTAGGTCTGTACTCAATATTGCTAACCAGTCACTTTTTTTATTACGATTACGGACAAAAACAATTTTAACCCTAACACCATTGGCTTGTGTTGTAAAAATAGAGCGGAGAATTCCTTGTTTCCCTGTGGTTGGCTTTGCTAAACGGTAAAGCTGGTCTAAGCTGACGCGTTCACCGTCAACAAGATAGCGCTGTTTCAAATTCTTGACCATACCTATTACATCAAGACCGTGTTCTTTGATTGCCTTAATAAGAGGCTGATAGGTAAACCAGCTATCCATCAACACATAAGAGGCATCTATCCCGGCATCCATAGCTCTTTTAATCATGTTAGGAATTTGTTCTGGTGCCGTTTGTAGTGCTTCTACTCTACGCTGATAGCCTGAACTGCGCTTATCAATTTTAGAAGATATTCCATTAATCTGGCTTTTAGTGGAGCTTAGTAAAGAAAAATCCACTGGCATAAAGGTGGCACCATCAGACCAACCAAGAGTAAGCATGCGAAATCCCTTATAAAACCGCATCTTTTGGGAAGCATGATCAAAGCAACGGGCTAATAACTCTACAGACTTGCTACGGTTTCTCTCATAAGAAGAATCATCTAAAATCAATACTTTTGGGCGCTTATGATTTGTAAGTTTAGTGACTTTCCCAACAGTATATGAGCTAAATAATAGTAAAAACTTCCTCCAGGCAAAGGTCGGTTGGTTTAAAAAACGATAAACAGCATCCTTTGCTGGAAAATTAGTAGATTTCTTGCTTTCTAAAAGTCTAAACCAATTTTTATTCTGAAAGATTAAGCAAAATATTAGCTTAAAAAGATAACCACAAGAAAAGCCAAAATTCTTCGTAATACCTGCCTTTTTTAGATGTTTTAATACTTTTAACTCTTTAAATATTGAAGTAAGCTCGTTTGGTAGTTGATTGTTTTGGTTATTATCCGTTATCATATAGGGGACACCTCTTCTGTATGGTATTTGTGGATCTTTGACAAATCAACTATACCAAACGTTGAGGTGTTTTTCATATTTATTTTTAAAATCAACTGCCATAATTAAATGGATATAAGCACTACTAGGAATTGAATTTGTTGAATTTATTTAGGTGCGAAAGTTGAGGTATTTATATTAGTTATGCTTGTATCCATCGGCAGTATTGGATATTTGATTTTTAATAACTGGTTTTCTTCTGCAAGGCAAACAACTGAGAGCATAGCTGAAGAGCTCAACGAGAGCATATATAATCAAATATATTCTTTTATTCATGTGCCCAGTCAAATCAATGAAGCGAATCATAAAATCATAGCAAATGGCATTCTTGATATTAATGATGAAAGACTTAGAGACAAGTTTTTTGTTGGTGTTTTAAGCTCACGTGATGATGAGATATATAGCTTCAGCTACGGTACTGCAGATGGTGAATATTACGGAGCTCGCAGGAATGAAAAAGGTGTTATTGAAATCATGAGAAATAATGCCGGTACAAGGGGCAATTCATGGTATTATTCAGTAAATGATGATATGACAGCCGGAGACCTTGCTGTTCAGGCAGGTAAATTTGATCCGCGTACGCGGGCATGGTATAAGGCAGCTGTTGAGACAGGGAGTCCTACCTTCTCCCCAATCTATAAGCATTTTGTGATGGACGATTTAACCGTATCGTTTGCATGTCCAATTTATAATAAATTAGGTGAGCTTCAGGGGGTTCTTGGAACCCACATGCTGCTCACGGATATTGGCACATACCTGAAGAATGCAGTAAGCAAATACAATGGATATGCTGTTATCCTTGAGAAAGGCTCTAATACCTTGATAGCTAATTCAATGGGAATAGATAATTTTGCTGTTCTTCCGGATGGTACATTAGAAAGGCATAGCCTTGATAAGGTTGAAGATTCTGATTTTAAGCAAGCATATAAAAAATATACAGTTCATCAAGACCCAAATTTCTTGTATGAAGGTAAAGACCAAAATATATACATAAACGTAAAAGAAATTCATATGGAAGGTCTGGATTGGGTTGTTATTTCAGCAATTCCGGAAGGGCTTCTTATTACACCTGTGGTTCAAAGTATTCACTTGACTGTGCTGCTGACAGCACTGGCATTGTTGATATCACTAGTTATATATATGATTATAACCGGAAGACTTTTGAAGCCGATGAATAACTTGCTGCGGGTCTCTGAGGCCTTGTCCTCCGGGGATTTGACAAAGAGAGTTGATATTGTTAGAAACGACGAAATTGGGAGAATTTCAGAAAGCTTTAATAGAGTAGCTGACAAAATGCAATTTCTTATAAATAATCTTGAAGCTGCTGTAAAAGCAAGAACCGAGGAATTGCACAAGGCAAACGCAGATCTGGAAGAAAATAAAAATCAACTGCAGCTAATATTGGATTCTACCGCGGAGGCGATTTATGGGATGGATCTGAATGGCGAATGCACATTCTGTAATATAAGCTGCATTAAATTATTGGGATATAACAGCCAGGATGAATTGCTCGGGAAAAATATGCATCACCAGATTCATCATACCCGACGTGATGGAACACCGTTTCCTATTGATGAATGCAGGATCTTTCAGTCGATAAAGCAAGGTAAGGGTTTTGAAGCTGATGATGAAGTGTTCTGGAGAGCTGATGGCATTTCCTTTGATGTGGAGTACCACTCATATCCACAAATAAAAAATGGTGAGATTATCGGCGGAGTGGTAACCTTTATGGATATCACCGAGCGCAAACAAAAAGAAGCAGAAATTCAATATCTGAGCTGTCATGATACTCTGACTGGGCTTTATAACAGAAGATGTTTTGAGGATAATCGCATTAAAATTGACAATCCAGATCATCTGCCGTTGTCTGTCATTTTTGCCGATATTAACGGGTTAAAGATGACCAATGATATATTTGGCCATGCTGCTGGAGACGAGCTAATAAAAAAATCTGCCGAAATACTTGTGCGTTCCTGCAGAGAGAATGATATTGTCGCTCGTGTAGGAGGGGATGAATTTATTATTCTTTTGCCGAATACAAGTGAGAAAAATGCTGAGAAGGTAATTTCACGAATTAAATCGGAATTTTTAGATGCTCGCGTGGCGGCAATAAAGTGCAGTATTTCTCTTGGCCTTGATACGAAAAGAAGTCCGGATCAGTCATTAGATGAAATAATGACCGACGCCGAAAATGCGATGTATCAGGACAAGACCATGAATCGCAAATCGATAAAAATGGATATTATTGATAACATTATTGAGACGCTACATTCAAGGAGTGCCAGAGAAAGGCTGCATTCGATAGCTGTAAGTGAATTTTGCAGTGAGATCGGCTCTGTACTGCAACTTTCAGAACTGGAAATCAATAAATTAAAACGGGCTGGTTACATGCACGATATTGGTAAAATCACACTTGATGCAAGGCTTTTATCCAAGGAAGCTTTGGCAGCGGAAGAATTCGAAGAAATACGGCAGCATTCGGTTGTCGGATACCGCATATTGAATCTTTTCGATGATACACTGGATTTAGCGGAATACGTTTACAGCCACCATGAAAGCTGGGATGGCAGCGGATATCCGCGCGGGCTTAAAGGTGAACAGATTCCCCTGATAGCAAGAATTATATCAATTGCAGAAACCTATGAACGCGTGCTGAACAGAGGGAATCTTTCAATATTAGAAAGTAAAAAGAAGGCAATTGAAACTATTAAAGAGGGCGCAGGAAAGCAATTTGACCCCGCAATTGCTGAACTATTTGCTCAGATGATGGATGATAATAACAGGTAAGGGTGCAGCAGTGCGACGGCAACGGAAGCAATTATATCTATGAAATAGGCATGGAGCTTACGAAACGGCTTGAAGCAGATGGCGATCTTGTAGATAACATCCTTGCAAACTGAACATCAAGAAGCCCGTCCAAAAAGTACGAGAGCAGACCGCTGATCAACGCTCTGCGGAGGATCTTTGCTCAAATCAGTCTTGATAAGCTGGAGCCTGATCTGGTTGTCATGGATGAGTTTCAACGCTTCCGCGATTTGATTGTCCCCGCAGATGATGAACAAGGAATGCTTACTCGGCAGTTTCTGCAAAATACCGACACCAAGGTACTGCTTCTGTCGGCAACGCCCTACAAGCCGTACTCTACACTGGAAGAAATCAGTGATGAAAATGCGGAACATTACAAAGAATTTATGGAGGTAATGCGGTTTCTTTTTTATGATGACGAAGCGCATCAAAGCTTTCAGAAGGTGTGGCAGGATTACTCCAACTCGCTTTGCGAAATCTCGAAAGGTGATTTTACGGTACTGCTTGCAAGGAAGAATACTGCTGAAGATGCGCTTTATAAAAGTATCTGCCGGACAGAGCGTTTTAACAGCGGGATTATCGATGACAGCGATGCAAGGGAGGTTTCAATCTCAGATGGGGATATTCTGTCATACAGTGAGATGCAATCCCTTTTAGATGAAATCAGTGCCCGAAGTAAGCGACCCCTTCGTTATCGCAATGTTCCCATGGATTATGTAAAATCTTCACCCTATCTGCTCTCGTTCATGGAAAGCTATCAGCTAAAAAAACAAATTACAGATCATTTTTCTAAATATCATGACTTTGAAATGGTAAAAGGCCAAAATGCCAAGTGCCTGCTTCTGAAGAAAAGCACCATACATAACTATCAGGCTATAGCCGCAAACAACGCACGGCTGGAAAAGCTAAAGGATGTTGTATTTGAGGGCGGTAAAAACAGCGCTGAAAATCTGCTTTGAATTCCACCATCAAAGTCTTATTACAGAACAGGAAGTATATTTGATAAAAACAAAGACTATTCAAAGGTGCTCGTATTTTCCTCATGGGAAATGGTGCCGAGAATGGTGTCGGCTATGCTTTCTTACGAAGCAGAACGGCTGACGATCGGCAAGCTCTTTCATAACGCAAAGCTGAAGCGCGGCAGAGGATACTTTGCAACTAGGGAAGAACGTCGTTTTGGAATTACAAGGCTTAAAAACGAAACGGAAGATATTATCTGCCATGTGTCCGGCACCCTTGCACGGCTTTATAATCCGGATGAGCACATCAGCAAGGATATTAAGCAAATCAGGAGAGAGCTTGCCGAAAAGCTTCAGCCAAAGCTGGATGCCGTCAAAGCCAAATACAAGCTTTCCGAAAGCGGAGCTGCCGGTGCAAAGTCGCTGATAGAGCTTATAAAAGCACTGGACAGCAATCCATCAGTGGCACCTGCGACTATCCCAGTCGGAGCTGTTGGTATATTTGTCAACATGGCAATTGGTTCACCTGCCATTTGTGCCTACAGGCTTTTTAATTCTAACGAAGTGATCGCCAGGGAGCTTGCTAAAAAAGTATTTGTCAGCTTGTTTAATAAAGCGGAAAGCTCGGCTGTTCTAGATTTGCTGTATGGCAGCAAGGGCGACGATTCCTATTATGAAAATGTCTTTCGATACTGTGTGGACGGCAATCTGAAGGCTATGCTGGATGAATACGCTCATATACTTGGCGAACAAGGAGAAGCACTTGCAGATGCGATGATCGATGCCTTTTCGGATACGGCCTCTTTGCAGGTAGATACGCTGGAATTCTTTACAGGAGCAGAAAAAGAAAAGCCGCGCCTGCGCACGCACTTTGCTGTTGGATATTTCAATGCTCGCGTCAGCAACGAAAATGTACAGAGAACTGAGAAAATCCGCAAAGCGTTTAATTCACCATTCCGTCCGTTCGTGTTGTCTACTACATCAATCGGTCAGGAAGGATTGGATTTCCACTTCTACTGCCGCAAGGTCATGCACTGGAACTTACCGTCAAACCCTATTGACCTGGAGCAGCGTGAGGGACGTATCAATCGATACAAGTGCCTTGCGGTGCGTCAAAATATTGCACACAAATACAACAGTGAAGAAACATGGGATGCTATGTTTGAAAAAGCTGCACAAACAGAAAAGGGTGATCTGCCGGATCTTGTTCCGTACTGGTGTTTGACGGATGGAGAAGAAGCTCCGGTCAAGATTGAACGTATCGTTCCGATGTATCCGTTGAGCCAGGACCATTTGCGATACAATCGCTTGATTAAAATACTGTCGTTATATCGACTGACATTAGGCCAGCCGAGACAAGAGGAGTTAATTGAGGTAATCAGCAGAGAAATTGCCGGCAAAATCGACAATCAGCTATTTATTAATTTAAGTCCATTTTACAAATAGAAATATAAATGTGCCCCGAGTAGCCCCGAGCAGCCTTTTTATTTCGTTGTATTTTACACAGAAAAATCTAAAAGCATCAGTCATGCAAAAGCCCCTCTTACAGAGCAGTAAGAAGGGCTTTCGTGTTTATTTTTATCTCCGCTCAACAAACCAGCGTCCGATATTATTTCCGGTAATTGAGGCATTTCTCTCAAACCCTCCTTAGAAAGAACGGTTATCTGCTCAAGAAATCTGAACGAGGTGTATAAACTGTATTAAACGAGTAGCCTCTTGAATTCATGTCTCCCATCTTTATCAGCATGAGGTTAATATCTGTGTTCATCATGGCTGCAATCTGGACAACGTCATAACCTTCACGGGCATACTTATGAACCTCATCATCGGGAAGAAGCAGTGAAGCCGCAAACAAATTGGCTTCATACTCTGGACGCGTATTCATGGAATAAAGAACGTATTCACGGAACGGACTGTCATCGGCGAGATTCCGATGATGTGCGTCATGTCCGAGCTCGTGGGCGCAGACCAAGGTCTGTACCTGTTCCGGCAGGTTTTCATTTAAGAAGATGAAACGGTTACGCTGGATCACGCGGTAAAGCCCTTTCAGTTTAGCGAAGTCGTTTCGGAACAGAACCTCAATGCCCAGCCCGTCTGCTATGGCGTAAGGGTCGCGCGTACCGAAGCGTCTGATATACTTTTCAGCTGATTCATAAAGTAGCGACTTGTTCAATAAATTCACCTCCATGCTGATTCTATCACAGCAGCAGTCCAAAAAAACGGACTACTCCTTATCTGCTTTGCGGTACTTTTTCGGTGTGTACTTTTTGTTTTTCTCCTTGGCTATCCAATAAGCGTCGGTGATTGCTTTCATAACGGCGTCCAAATCCGCCTCATCCATGTCGCCTCCGGCAAACAGGCCGCTGACCTCTGTGATGAGCTGCTGGGCATACTTCTTTCCCCGGTGGCCGTATTTTTCTCCGGCAGCGTTAATAAACTCCTCGTTCTCGGTCAGAAGATAATTCACCTCAACACCTAAAGCTGCAGCCAGCTTCCCGTATACCTCGCGTTTTTTTGGATAGCAATCTCCGTTTTCATAGCTGACCATTGTGCGGAGAGATACCCCGACCGCCTGTGCCAGATCCGCCTGTGTCATGCCTTTTGCGACGCGGGCATCCTTTATTTTTTCTCCGAATTTCATATAGACCGCCCTCCTATGTATAAGCAGGTAAATTTCATGTTATATATTGACAAGTGCATGTAAATTGCATATAATTCAAATATGAATATAACCTGCACATTTATAATAATTCATGTTGCACATTGTGTCAAGAGTTATTTCTTCCGTGTAAAACTATTGAACCCAACGGATTGCTAGGAAATTACCGTCTGCAAAGCGCATGACGGCTTTAATTACTCTGACAGCTAAATATAAATAAAGTTAAGGGCAAACCTGTCTAAAGGCAGGGACGCAAAGCCGAGGGTCTAAAGCGTTTGCCGCGCTATGACAGCCTGGCTGCCGATCTTTGCGAATGCCTGCCCTTTTTTAAGAGCAGGCGTTTGTATTGATAGAGAAAATAATGCAGGAGGTATGAGATGGTAAAAAAAATAAAGCTCAAATGTCCGAATTGCGGACGCCGAATTGCTGATTACAGCGGAAATGCTGAGGCGTTGGCCTTGGTGGCTGAAACGAGTGAGGCCGAAAGCGATGTTCTCAGCTTGAAATGCCACCTGTGTAAATCACAGGTTTCGATTATGCTGGACAATAACGAGGTTTATGGAAGTAAGCAGACATCCCACTCTATGAAATAGGACAAGCTATACAACCGAATAATTGATACATTTAATATTCGATTCCAGCGCTTGACGCTATCCTCCTCTTGTAAAGCGGAGTGATTATAAAGCTGCCGGCCGGGCCTGACGAGTAGCACAATTGCTATGCGTCAGGCCCGGCCTTTTTGCATTCACATGCTGCTCGTTTAGGCTCCCCAGAAAGGAGCAAAACGAGTGGCTTATATTTTTTATTTTTATATAAAGGCTGTTCATTGCCGTTCCTCTCCGCTTGTTCTTCATTTCCGGATTTCAAAAACCACGAAATGGAGGACAAGCTATATGGCTGTATTTAGAAAAAGGACGAACTATCGGGAGAAATATCCCGACTTAAGCGATGATATCATCGATGTTCTGATGAAAAGCGACCGGAAGATGGAGTACCAGCAGTACGATTTGAAGGTCGGAAGATACCGAATTGACAGCACAACACAGATCGTTACGTACATAGCAAGCAAGGAGGATTCCTATGACAGGCTGTCGGAGGAAAACCGGCAGTTTGCTGCAGAGGACGAAAGCGTAGAGGATGCTGCAATAAAGGCCGTGATGCTTGAAAAAATGCTGGCGTGCCTTAAGCTGCTTAGTCCGGAGGAACAAACACTAATCACTGAGCTGTTTTTCAAGGGCAAAAGCGAACGCAAGCTCTCGGCGGAAACGGGCATTCACTATATGACCATTCATGATAGAAAGATAAAAATCCTAGGCAAAATAAAAAAACTTATGGAAAAGTAAAAATTTTTCCGTGCAACCCCCTCGCTCAACGTGGAAGTCAGTGAGGGGGTTTTTTCTGTTCTCCCTCTTGCTCTTTGAAAATATCATATCCGGCAGCATAAATACATGAGCTGTCCAGCCGTGTGAAAAGCGGCAGCGACGTTGACGGGCGCGCCAAGACTGCCTGCGGATGAATTTCATCCGTCGAACCGATGGCATCGAAGGTGACGAGCGGGAACGCCCGGTCATAAAACAGTCCGTGGTGGACTGTTTCGCAATGAAATGGACAGTGATAATGCTACTTCCGTCCAGCCACAGACTCAAGCAATGGGGGCGGCTTCCAGAGATCCTGGGAGAGGTGAGATTCCTATGGCGTTTGCTTAACCGGCAAACCGTTTATGCTGTCGCCCTGAGAGCCGTAAGGCTTTTGTCACTTCGGGAAGTAGTGTCGAATAGAAGTGAAGTCCGAAATGAAGAACAAACAGATCATTTTTGATCTTGGAAACTATGCGGCAGGGTGGGGTTTTTCCGTCCTGCCGTATCCTTCTGAGATTAAAACAAAAATATCAAGGGGGAAATGGATATGCAAAAGGAAGCGTTAGCAGAGTTACTAAAAAAGGATCTCGTCATCGGATATGTGTACACGCTTGATGGAGAGAGACAGGAATACTATTTTGCGAAGTCCCCGTCCAACATCGCCAGCTTTATCATGCTGAAAAAGGAGTATGCAGACAAAATTGTTCTGACAGATACGCTGGACAGGCTGATATTGAATACCTTTGGCGAATTTATCAACCGCTGCCCTGATCAGAAGCTCCTTCGGGAAATCACAAAAGAGCTGGTACCCATGCAGATGGGCGATAAGAAGCCTGATGGTATAGCGATTGTCAGTATGGAGGAAGCACAAGCCTTCTGGAATCAGCAGGAGCAGAAGAAAGCCTGGGTTTACTGCAGGATTGACGCACCGGAGGATACCCACGGAGCCTTAAAAGGACAGAAAAAGGATCTTATGGATTATGCCGAGCAGATGGGCTTTGAAGTTGTTGGGTACTCCGAGGATCTCGGAAGCGGTATGGAGTTTGACCGCACCGGTCTCGCCGAGGTTGCGAAGGCCGCCGGAGAAGGCAGAATGGATATATTGCTTATAAAAAAGCTTGACTGTTTAGGACGGAATACCGCCAAGACTCTGGAATTCATCCGAGGCTTGGAACAACTGGACATCGAGCTTTATTCACCGCTGGAGGGCGAAATTCAGCTGGAACAAAGCCCTTACCTTTCCATGCAGTAAGGGAGGGTGCGCAATGTCAAAGGATCAGTCAGCCAATGAGGTGAAATACAAGGTGGCGTTAAAGCTATTGGATATAATGCTCCGAAACGGCCTTATATCCCCTGCTGAGTACAAAAAAATAGACGAATTGAACAGAGAAACCTTCACGCCGGAACTTTCTAAGGTATATGCGTAAAAACACCTGGATATATGATTTTGTCTGTGGTATTGTGTGTTGCTAACAGGAGGCCAAAAAAGTAAGAAAGGAGAAAACCATGGCTAAGAAGATAGTAAGAATTGATCCTGTTAAGCAACAGGTCACCCGACAGCTACAGCCTAAAAAACGGGTTTGCGCCTATTGTCGGGTAAGCACCGATTCCCGTGAGCAGCAGAATTCCTTTACTGCACAGCTTGAGTATTATACCGCCCTGATAGAAAATCAAGAGAACTGGCAGTTTGCCGGAATTTACGCCGATGAAGCGAGAAGCGGCACTAAGCTCCAAAAAAGAGATGACTTCCTGCGGATGATGAAGGACTGCGAGGACGGAAAGGTCGATATGATTATCACGAAATCCGTGACCAGATTTGCCCGAAACACCGTAGACAGTATTGAAGCAATCCGAAGGCTGAAGCAGCTTGGCGTCTCGGTTTACTTTGAAAAGGAGCATATCGACAGCCTGGCGGAGAAAAGCGAATTAATGCTAACCATTCTAAGCTCTCTGGCACAGGGGGAAGCCGAAAGCGTCTCCACCAACAATAAATGGGCGGCAATAAAGCGCTTTCAGGACGGAACCTTCATCCTCGGCACTCCCGCATACGGCTATACCAAGGATGAGAACGGCGATCTGGTCATACAGGAGGAAGAAGCCGCAGTGGTTCGCCGCATCTTCAGTGAATACCTGAACGGCAAGGGTACATATGCCATCGCCAAGGATTTATCGGAGGAAGGACTCCACACGATACGCTCGGCTGAGAAATGGAATGACGGCGTGATAAAGGAAATGCTCCTAAATCCCATTTATACTGGCAAGCTGCTTCATCAGAAAACCATGACCACAGAGGTGCTGCCCTTTAAGCGGCAGAGAAACAAAGGCCAGCTTCCCCAATACCTTATTGAGGACAATCATGAAGCCATTATCTCACATGAACAGGCGGAGGCAGTAAAAGAAATTTTTGAATACCGCAGAAAACAGATGGGGGTGGACGATTTGGAGAAATACCAAAGCCGGTATGCCTTCAGCAGTAAAATCCTATGTGGCGAATGCGGCAGCCTATTCCGAAGGCAAAAAATCTATATCGGCAAGCCATATGAGAAAACCCAATGGTGCTGCCGCCAGCATATTTTCGACAGCACCAAATGCAGGCAAAAGGCAGTCCGAGAGGATGACGTTCAATGGGCTTTCACCTTGATGTGGAACAAGCTCGTAAGTAATTATACTGAAATTCTCACTCCCCTTCTGGAGATGCTCAAAAAGCTCAGGATAGACGAACGGCAGGAGAAGGAAATCGGGGAATGCAGTAACCGGATTATGGAGCTGACAGAACAGGGTCATATACTCAGCAGACTAGTAGCGAAGGGGTATATCGACCATGCAGTTTTTATAGAGCGGCAAAATACCCTGGCTATAGAGCTTGCCGCCGCAAAAAAGAAACGAAGCCAGCTACTGGACAATAACGGCTTCGACCGAGAGATAGCCGGAACAGAACAGCTAATAGAGCTAGTTAGAAACAATCCTCACGTTATTGAAGAATACCATGAGGATTTATTTTTACAGGCGATAGAAAAGGTTATCGTACAGAAAAACGGACAAATCACATTCCGGCTCATCAACCGGCTGGAGCTGTCCGAACCCTGCAGGAAGGAGGCGATTGAGGATGATGCAAAGGCACATGCCAATCGGGTATAAGCTGGTGGACGGCAAAATACAGCTTGATGAACCTAAAGCCGCTGTTGTGAAGAGGATATTTGCAGATTACCTCTCCGGAGTCTCTACCTCTGTCCTTGCAAAGCGGCTAACCGAAATGGCTTTTCCGAACGCTAACAACAAAGCCTCCTGGAACCACGGGTCCATCGGCAAGATACTGGAGAATGTCAAATACCTTGGGGATGAATTCTATCCGCAGATGATTAGCACCGAGCTTTTTGAGCACGTGCAGAAACGCCGCAAGGAACGCTGTGATCAGCTGGGGCGAAGCATTCAGCCAAACAGCGGAAATCATCAATATCCGTTCACTGGTAAGCTCCGTTGCGGAGAATGCGGCGAGGTTTACCGCAAATACATCGAGCACTGCGGAAGACCGTCTGAGAAGTCCTACTGGAAGTGTAAGAGGTACATTTACAAGAACCGAGTGTGCTGCCGGTGCGGTTTTCTCACGGATGAGCAGCTTGAAAAGGCCTTCCTTGAGGCAGCTAACCGGATTATTGCAAGAATACAAATCCTCGACCGGAAGCCTAAGAAAGAGCCAATTCCAAATAACCCTGAATTTAATAGCTTGGATCAGCGGATTAAAGAGCTGGAAGCAGAAGGGCAATATTCGTCCAAGGAGCTTCCGGCTCTTGTTTTTAAGCGGGCACAAGCTCTTTATAGAACAGCAAAAATCAATGACGCCGAGTATAATACCGAAAAGATAAAGCAGGCGTTTTCAGGCAGACAGCTTCTCACGGAATTTGATGAGGAACTGTTTCTGGCAGTGATAAAGCAAATCACGGTCTACGCCGACCATCGGCTGGTGTTTGAATTTATAAACGGATTAACCATGGAAGCCGGATACTAAACTAAGGAAGGAGAAACAATGATGCAGACAGCGACAGCAAAAAAGAAAAGCATATCCCTCATACCCTCCAAACCGGAGTATGACAGGAGCATAAAGCCCCAGTTTAAGGCCCTGCGGGTGGCGGCATACTGCCGCGTCAGCACCACGCTGGAGCAACAGGAAACCAGCTACGAAGCACAGGTTTCCTATTATACCGAAAAAATCAAAAGCAATCCCAACTGGAAGCTTGCTGGTATCTACGCTGATGACGGTAAAAGCGCAACAAACACCAAAAAGCGCGATGACTTCAACGCCATGATCGAGGACTGCATGGCCGGAAAAATTGATATGGTCATCACCAAGTCGGTCAGCCGTTTCGCCAGAAACACGGTGGACAGCCTCATGAATATCCGCAAGCTCAAGGAAAAGAACGTCGCCGTGTTCTTCGAGAAAGAGGGTGTGAACACGCTGGAGGGCACAGGCGAGCTTTTAATAACCATCTTAAGCAGCCAGGCACAGGAGGAAAGCCGAAACCTTAGTGAGAACACCCGATGGGGTCTTGTCAGACGGTTTGAGAATGGTATCGTCTCGGTCAACCACAACAAATTTTTAGGCTACACCAAGGATAAGAACGGCGAACTGGTTATTGTACCGGAGGAAGCGGAGCTGGTCAGACGGATTTTCCGGCTTTACCTCGAAGGGAGCAGCGTTATACAGATTGCCAAGCTATTAGAATCGGAGGGCATTACCACTGTTACCGGCGGGACTAAGTGGTGGGACAGTACCATCAATAAGATGTTAAGTAATGAAAAATACATGGGCGACGTTCTTCAGCAGAAAACCTATACCATTGACTTCCTTACCAAAAAGCGAGTTAAGAACGATGGTATCGTCCCTCAGTATTACATAGAGGATGACCATGAAGCCATCATCCCCAAGGAGCTTTTTTATCAAGTGCAGGAAGAAAAAGCGAGGCGGGCAAGCCTGAGTAAGACGGCGGCAACCCGCAAGGCAAAGCAGGAACAGGAAAAGAAAAAAAGCAAGTATAGCTCCAAATTCGCCCTGTCCGACATCATGGTATGTAAGGAATGTGGTCAGCCCTACCGCCGACAAGTATGGTCGAAATACGGACAGAAAAGCGCCGTGTGGCGATGTGAGAACCGCCTGAAGAACGGTACTAAGAACTGCAAGCACTCCCCTACGTTTAAAGAGGCCGTCCTCCATGAAGCTGTAATGACCGCCATCAACAGCGTCGTGGAAAACCGCGGCGAGTTTGTAGGCGCCTTTCGAGAGAATGTTATTCGAGTCATCGGCAGTTACTCCACTAAGAATGTGCCCACCGAATATGACGAGCAGATACAAAAGCTGCAGGGTGAAATGCTGGCTCTGATAGAGGAAAACGCTAAGCAAGGCTCCATCACAGAGGATTTTGACGAGCAGTATCATAGGATAGCAGAGCAGATCAACGACCTGAAACAGAAAAAGCTGGAGATGGTTCGGGATCAGAAAATGGCGGAGAATTTTCAACAACGGCTTGACGATATGGATGCCTGCCTGAAGAAAACTACCTACGAGGTCAGGGACTTTGACAACGACCTTGTCAGGAGGCTTCTTCAGAGCATAAAGGCCGTCAAGGACGACCTGATAGAGCTTCAATTCAAATCCGGAATCGTGATGAACCAGAGGGTTTCATACTTTGATTAAAACGAGGCAGGGGCAGCTAAAAAGCTGTTCCTGCCTGAAGATAGAGCTGTTAAGACTAAAATCCTCAGTGTTGCTGAGGATTTTAGTGTTGGCAGTTTTTTCATGATAAATCCAATAGACTTTACTATGCTTACCTTATGCCTTGCAGCGAAAAAGCAGCAAAATTAAAATATTATTGCGATTTCGCTGCAAATATGTTATACTGCAAATATGGAGGTGCTGTAATGAATTCTATCGGTACTTATCTCAAAAAGCAACGGGTCAAGCTTTCTTTAAGCTTAAACGCTGTATGCGAGCAAACCGGGATAACAGCTACCCGTTTAAATCGGATAGAACGAAATCAAGTCAATGAACCTTCCCCAGAGGTGCTGAAAAAGTTGGCATCATTATATCAAGTTGATTTGATTTATCTATATAAACTGGCTGGCTATTTAGAAAATACTGATATTTCGGGACAAAAACAGCAGCCGTTTAATAACTATGAAATATTAAGCGATGAAGAACGTAATTTCATTCAGCAATCTATTGATTTTTTAGCTAAAAAGCATTTTGTTGCAAATAAGGAGGAATACCATGAAGTATAGATTAGGAGAGCTGTTCTGCGGACCGGGGGGCATAGCTTACGGCGCATTAAAAGCTCGCAGCGCAGATGGCAAATACTCCATTGCTCACGAATGGGCAAATGATTATGATAAAGATACATGCGATACATACTGTCACAATATATGTCCAGATAAGCCGGAAACAGTATATCATGAAGATGTTCGGAAATTTGATATGAAAAAACTGTCTCCCATAGATGCTCTGGCTTTTGGCTTTCCGTGCAATGATTACAGCGTTGTCGGCGAGCAGAAAGGTATGGACGGAATATTTGGGCCGCTGTATTCTTATGGTGTCAAAGCTCTAAAAATTTTTACTCCAGACTGGTTCCTTGCTGAAAATGTAGGAGGGCTTCGAAATGCCAATGATGGCAAAGCTTTTACTAAGATTATAAGCGAACTTAAAAAAGCTGGTTATGTTGTGGTTCCTCATTTGTACAAATTTGAAGAGTATGGAATTCCGCAGGCCCGGCATCGTCTGATAATTGTTGGGATTAGAAAAGATCTGAGCAAAAATGTTGTCTTTAAAGTGCCTTCGCCTGCCCCATATAAAGATATTGATAATTCATGCCGAAAGGCTATTGAAGAGCCGCCTATTCCTATAGATGCACCGAACAATGAGCTGACAAACCAGTCTGATATAGTTGTACAGAGACTGCAGCACATTTTGCCTGGGCAGAATGCTTTTACTGCTGATATTCCTCAAGAATTACAGCTTAATGTACGAGGAGCCAGAATGAGTCAAATCTACAAGCGCCTTGATCCGAATAAACCGGCATATACCGTTACAGGAAGCGGCGGCGGAGGAACGCATATTTACCATTGGGCAGAACCCAGAGCTTTGACTAACCGTGAAAGAGCGCGTTTGCAAACTTTCCCGGATACATTTGAATTTTTAGGATCGAAAGAAAGCGTGCGAAAACAAATAGGAATGGCAGTTCCCTGTGAAGGAGCCAGAATCATATTCGAGGCCATTTTAAACACCTTTGCCGGCATTGAATATGAGAGTATTCCGGCCAACATCAGCGAATAGGATGGTGAACTGCTATGTTTGATCCTGCTATGGTAAATCAAATATTAATTGAGCCAATAACCAGAGGAGCACAGCAGCTTCTTTTGCTTTCTGGTTATGCTACCCCAACTATGGCCTCGTGGCATATGATGAAAATAAAGGAACTCGAAATAAATCCCATTGATATAAAGCTGATTGTTGGAATGACTAATTATGATGGATTAACCATAGATGCACATGAAGGATTCAGACAGTTGGTAAATGCTCAAAACGGGTCAGGTTTTTCAAGTTTTCAATGTCAGTATATATGTCAGGGTGCTCCTGTTCATAGCAAACTTTATATTTGGTTAAAGGATGATAAACCATTTGAGGCATATACAGGATCAGCCAACTATACACAGGCTGGTTTCAGTACAAGCAGGCGGGAGTATATTGTTCCCTGCAATCCGGAAGGAGCCTTTGATTATTATAATCAAGTTGAATGCGATTCTATTTATTGCACTCATTCGGAAGTTGAAGATAATATTGTGTTTACACCGACGCATCCGGTACTGGAATCAGAGAGCGAATATACTCAAGCTCTGCGTGGTGAAGGAATCGAACCTATTAAATTATCACTTTTGGCAAGAAACGGTGAAACAGGAACAAGGTCAGGACTTAACTGGGGTCAGCGTGACGGCAGGGAGCCTAATCAGGCATACATCGGGCTTCCTGCTTCAATTGCACGTTCTGGCTTTTTTCCTTTGGAAAAACAGCATTTTTCTGTGGTCACTGATGACAATAAACAATTAATTTTGCGTGTTGAACAGCAAAATGACAAAGCCATTACTACTCCGATGAACAACTCTCTTCTAGGTGAGTACTTTAGAAATAGAATTGGGGTTGCTAATGGAGCTTACATATGGCGTGCAGATTTAGAACGATACGGCAGAACTGATGTCGATTTTTATAAATTGGATGACGAACATTATTATATGGACTTTTCTGTTTAGTTTATAGGCAATACTGGAAATCAAGGGGTGATTTAATAATGATAAATTATTGGTGGGTTACTCGTCCAAAACGTCGGTTGAATTCAATACCAGAGATTTTAGCTGTTTTTTCTGAGATATCTCTTGATCAGGAGTGGGAAGGTCAAAGAACTGCACATTTGACGTTGGAAGAAGCCCTGGAACAGGCAAACTTAAAGCGCATAGGAGAAAGACGTGATCAGACCGGCGGCGGAGCCCGAACTTACAGAGCATGGGTAGCCAGCCTTGGCCTAATTTTTATACAGGAATCAACGCAGAAATTAAAGCTGACACTAGCTGGTGAAGCTATTATGGAAGGTGATTCACCTGTAGAAATATTAAAGCATCAGGTAATTAAGTATCAGTTTCCGTCACCTTTTTCTCTTAGTCGAGGCGTGAATGTATCTGAAAGATTTAAAGTGCGTCCATTTCGTTTTTTGCTTAAGCTGCTCGCAGACGACAGGATATCATATCTGATTGAAGAAGAAATTGCGAAGATTATTATTACAGAAGCTGAGAACGAAACTGATACTTGTTATGAACGTATTGTGAAACGGATTTTAGAGTTCAGAAATATTGGCGCTGGAAGTTTGGATAAAGATTTCTTTGTAAAGTATGCACCAGGCAGCGGAGCCGTTAATCCGGATCATCCCTTCAGTCATTTGATGGATACAGCCAATACTATGGTTAATTGGATTGAATTCACGCAGCTTGCTAAACGGGATGATGAGAAGAAGGTTCGTATTATTGACGACAAGATAGATGAAGTTAAGAGCATTTTATCAATAACACCGCCTTTTATAGACCGCCCGGAACAGCAGGAATATTTCCAAAGAAAATATGGACTTGATCCAAAACATAAGAAAGATACAAGAAATCTAACTCAGACTAAGACAATAACCGCAAAAATGATTGCAGAGCAGAAAATTAAGCAGGCATTTATCGGGGAATCTTTAAAAAGCCCTATCGGTAAAATTTCTACAGGGCTAATTGATAAAATAGCTGACCAGACAGGAATAGAGGTTTCTATAGTTGAAGAGACTCTACTGAAGCTTTATCCGTATGGAGCTATCGGATCATTCATGACAGAATATTTTGAAATGGCATTTAAAGGCCGTGACGAAGCAACAGAATTTGAAAAAGCGACAGTGGAGCTGTTTAAAAGCGTATTTGAATTTGAAGCTCAGCATGTGGGTCCTATTGGACTTACTCCCGATGTTTATATACTGTCGCATGAAAGCCGATATGTCGGGATTATAGATAATAAAGCATACAGCAAATACACTATAAGCAACGATCATCGCAATCGTATGGTTCACAACTATATAAAGACTTATAGTGCTGAATGCTACCCATTGGCTTTTTTTTCATACATTGCCGGGGGTTTCGGGAAAAACATTACATCACAGATAAAAGATATTGTGGATGAAACATTGATTCACGGAAGTGCAATGAGTGTTTCTAATATGATTAAGATGGTAGAAAACCATCAATATAAAAAATACAGCCATGATGAAATAAGAAACATATTCTCAGTTGACCGCCAAATTTTGTTATCTGATTTATAGGCGGGTGGAAGATATGGACAATCACTCAAAAGAAGTAAGAAGCTATAATATGTCTCATATTAGGAGCAAAGACAATAAACCAGAAGAATTAGTAAGAAAATATTTATTCAGCAAGGGCTTTCGCTATAGAAAAAATGTAAAAACATTGCCTGGATGTCCGGATATTGTTCTTCCGAAATATAAGACAGTCGTTTTTATAAACGGCTGTTTTTGGCATATGCATGACGGCTGTCCTAAATTTGTCTGGCCGAAATCTAATGAAGAGTACTGGACTAAGAAACTACTGAGAAACAAAAAAAGAGATGATGAAAGCAGATCAAGTCTTGAAGAATTGGGCTGGAAAGTATTAATTGTCTGGGAATGTGAACTGAAAAAAGCAGTACGAGAAGAACGCTTAAATTTGCTTTGTCGGCAAATTACAAAATAGCATCAAGAGAACGAGGGGGTAATATTATGCCAAAAGCAGGCGATTATTTTATTGTAGAATTAAAACCGTCTCATGTTGATTGGGGAAATTACAGATATACAGATACACGAGAGCCAATTGACGGAGAGGGGTATATCCCTATTCCGCTGCCTCAAGCCCGCAGTTTAGGAATCTATAATAGTAACCACTCTCACACTGGATTGGGATATAACTTATTTTACTGTACATCTGCGGATGGTTATTTTACGGGAGTATTGAAAGCAGCAGGAAGCAGAGAAGCTGGTGATATTTATGCAAAACAGTTTGAAGGGAACGGAGATTTAAAGGCTTTAGGAAGATGGTTCAGTAAATGCTCTGCTAAAATTGGAGATCGTGTGAAAGTACTTTGGACATCTCCTACAGATATTATAATAGAACTTATATAGTTTATTTTATCTGAAAGATTAGGATTAAGTTGGAGGTGCGGTTATGCCACTTGAAATAATCCGTAATGATATAACAAAAGTTCATGCTGATGCAATTGTCAATGCGGCAAATACATCCCTACTCGGCGGCGGTGGCGTAGACGGAGCAATCCATAGAGCCGCAGGTTCGCAACTGCTTGCTGAATGCCGAGCCCTTGGCGGCTGTGAAATTGGACAAGCAAAGATTACAAAGGGGTACAAGCTACCTGCGAAGTATATTATACACACCGTTGGCCCTGTTTGGCACGGCGGTAATGACAATGAAGAAAAACTGCTTGCTGATTGTTACAAAAACTCACTTGCATTGGCTAAAAAACATAATTTAGAAAGTATTGCATTCCCGTTGATATCTTCGGGCGCCTTTGGATATCCCAAGGACAGAGCGTTGAAAACCGCAATTTCCATAATTGGTGACTTCCTTTTGAGCAATGATATGACAGTATACTTGGTAGTGTTTGATAAGGCAGCATTTGCTCTGTCCGAAAAGCTATTTTCATCTATAACCCAATACATTGATGACAAATACATAGAAGAGCATCCTGTCGACAGATCTAATAGGCTGGAAGAACGGCATATTCTGAAGGAATACTGCATAGAAGAACCAATGCTTTCGCCTATACGGGAGCCTGAGCCAGCGGCAAAGCGTAAACGCAGTCTTGATGATGTCGTAAAACATATGGATGAAACCTTCTCACAGATGCTGCTGCGCCTGATTGACGAAAAAGGCATGACGGATGCGGAAACATATAAAAAGGCTAATATAGACCGGAAGCTGTTTTCTAAAATCCGAAACGACATAAATTACAAACCGAGCAAGCCTACCGCTATTGCCTTTGCCATAGCATTGAGGCTGAACCTTGATGAAACCAAAGACCTGCTGCTTAAAGCCGGATTTGCTCTTTCTCACAGCAGTAAATTTGATATTATCATTCAATACTTTATAGATGAGGAAAACTACAATATTTTTGAAATCAATGAAGCCCTATTTGCTTTTGATCAAAACTTGCTAGGAGTTTAGTTGAATTAAGGATATTGATTATTTGCTTAACTGCACAAAAAGAGGTCAATACAAATGAGTTACATAACAACGAATTCAAAAATTCATTTTACACCGCATAACCCAAATAAAGATGATATAGACATTAATGATATTGCTCATGCATTGGCACATATGTGCAGAGCAAATGGGCATTTCAACAGTTTTTATTCTGTGGCACAGCATTCAATAAATTGTTCTTTGGAAGCAAGGGCAAAAGGCTATTCAAAAGACGTACAGCTTGCATGTCTGCTTCATGATGCAAGCGAAGCATACATGAGCGATATCACAAGACCTGTCAAGAAGCTGTTGCCGCAGTATCTGGATATTGAAGAAAGGCTTCAAAAAGCAATATACGAGAAATTTAATATTTCGGACGTAAGTCCGGATACGATTAAAGAAATTGATGACGCGTTGCTTTATTATGAGTTTATATATTTGCTTGGCGAAAAAGTGTTTGATGATGAACCGGAGCTTATAGGCAAACCGGATTTTACACAGCGGGATTTCATAAATGTGAAAAATGAGTTTATCGATATATATAACCAGCTTACATCAGACGTTCAAATCTTTAAAACAGTAGGAATTGATGGGTGCGACGGCGGTTGGATGATAGCAATGCTTTCAAACAGCAGATTATCAATTGAACGATATAATAGAATAGCCGATGTGCTTGATGCACATAAAACAGCTGACAAATTCATAATAGATATTCCAATAGGTCTTGCAGACAGCAGAGAAGAAGCGGCACATCGACCGGAAAATGCAGCGCGTAAAATCCTCAAAGGGAAATCGTCCTCGATTTTTCCGGTTCCGTTTAGAAGTGTGGCTAGGGCAAAAACGGCTGCAGAAGCTTGGAATATAAGCAAAGAGCTTAATGCCGGCGCAAACTATATGACTATGGGCATTCGTGACGCAGTTAATGAAATTGATATTTTCCTTCAGGAAAACGAAACATGGAAAAATGTTTTGTATGAAAGTCATCCCGAAGTTTGCTTTGCCTTGTTAAACGGCGGCAATCCAGTTATGGAGAAAAAATCAGAAGAACAAGGCATTGAAAAGCGTCTGGAGATTCTTGAAAAATACGGGATTGACCGAGTGGATGTTACTCAACATCCGCTTTTTACAAAATACAGGGATGATGTAGTGGATGCAGTTTGCTTGGCTCTTGTAGGAAAATTTGCTGTTGAAGGAAAAAGTGCAACAATACCTATAGAGGACGAGATTAAGGCCGATGCCACGGGAATAAAGATGCAAATGATAATTCCAAACTTATAATAATTTGTCGCTTGTCATGCGACCGATCCAAAAATAGGAAATGTTATCCTTGAATCACAATAAATGATGATTTGGAGGAAAACATTATGAAAAAAGATTTAACTGAACTGGTATTTATTCTTGACAGAAGCGGCTCTATGAGCGGTCTTGAAAGCGACACAATTGGCGGCTATAATGCCATGCTTGAAAAACAGAAAAAGGAACCCGGTGAAGCTGTTATTACCACAGTTTTATTTGATGACAAGTATGAGCTGCTGCATGACCGCATAAATCTCCGCGGGATATCTCCTATTACAGACAAGGAGTATTATGTGCGCGGAAATACTGCATTGCTGGATGCAGTGGGTAAAACAATTAATAAGATAGGAAGTGTCCAGAAGTATACAGCCGAAGATGAGCGCGCCGAACATGTAATGTTTGTAATAACCACAGACGGCATGGAAAACGCAAGCCGTGAATACAGCTATGGTAAAGTGCGCCAAATGATTGAGCATCAAAAAAGCAAATATGGCTGGGAGTTTATCTTTCTTGGCGCAAACATAGATGCCGTTTCAACTGCTGAACGTTTCGGCATTAGTAAAGACAGGGCAACAAACTATAATGCAGACAGTGAAGGTACGTTGTTAAATTATGAAGTGATCAGCGAAACTGTAAGCAGTATACGTGCTAACCGCTCAATATCTGAAAATTGGAAGGAACGTATCGACGAGGATTTCAAGAAACGTGGCGGCAGGAGATAATCATGATTGGTGCTATTATTGGAGATATAGTAGGTTCGGTTTATGAGTGGAACAATATAAAGACCAAAAATTTTCCTCTATTCAACTCCGAATGTTTTTTTACTGATGATACGGTGATGACACTGGCAATAGCAGAAGGATTGATGAATGGCGGCGGTGCTGAAGATTTCATTGCCGCCATAAAAAAATATGGCCGTCTATACCCTGACTCAGGATATGGCGGACGTTTTGGCAGTTGGCTGTTTTCCGACGACATTCTTATGGAATTCCGCAAGAAAACAAGGAAAAAGCTTTGTTTATTGAGGAACAGGGCATACTTAATGTATATAGGCAAACTTAATCAAGAATAAAATTCTGTTATGAAGGCTGTGTGTGAAGGCTGAACCTTACTGAAACTAAAGATTTAAAGCCGATTAAATATTTATGAAGCGTTTAATCATAAGAAGGTCAATTTAATAGCCATTAAATACAGATCTTAAGGTCTATCACCACGTGATAAAATTAAGTCTGCAGCTAATTTTTGGGATTTAGCAGCTTCATCAGAGGCTTTAGATACCAGCATCCTTAATGTAATATCAAATATTTCGGTTTGTATCAGTGCAAAAGCTAGCGCAGCCATTCTTGTATCCTTTTCATAATCCTGTAACATATCCATATCAGAAAAGTTCATTGATTTCACTCCTTTGTCATACTCTCGTAGTATTTTTGAAGTTTGATTTTAGCATCTTGCAGTTTTGCAGACTCTTTATTAAAAAAATCCTTTAGCTCTTGACTGAAACATTGTGATGCATAAAAACTACATTTTCGTGCAGTAATCTCGGTTTCACTAATTATTTTTGTAAGATAAGCTCCTTCCTTAATTCTCTGTATTGTGGTTGGGTCTAGTTCTCTTAATTGTGGCTGGTTTCTATTAATCAGTTTAAATATAGTTGATAAATCTATAAGCATTTGGTTATCCCCCTAAAAATAAGTGATAATATATTATCTATCACAAATCATTTTCTATACTTATTTGGAATGATATTTATTGGATATTTATTAGGAAATAATTAGTAGTTTTTAGGGAGCAATGCTGAGGGTTTATTAAAACCGTCGGCCTATGTGTCCAATAATCATGAGGATTCAATCTTTTCGATAAAGCTATTTTAGGGAAAAGACATTTAAAAAAATTGAAGTATAACTTACCCGGTAAGACTTATTTCAAATAAAGCGTTCAAGAAATCAATACGCTTTTTGAAAATTTTGTTCGATACAATTATATTTGGGTTGTAAAGCAAAAGTAGCGCCGAAACGTAAGAAAGCCTGCTCAGGCGACTGGTTGAGAAAGATACCCTGCCGCCAAGGGGATACCAGAGGGGTACGACATCATTATTACCCACTCAAGGCATGTGGAGTGCGTGGTAAGGATAGAAAGGCGGTAGGGGTAGTGATATTTGAAGAAAAAATGTTCATGCTTGATGTATATAACAAACTTTTTGCAGCCGAGGAACAATTGAAGGAAGGAAAAGTGCTTGGCTGGGACGCTTCTTTAAAAAGCATAAGAGAGAAATACAATGTATAAATTGATTGTTTCAGAGCTTGCGCATAAAGATTTGGACAATATCGTTTCATACATTGCCGTACAGTTAGCCAATCCAACGGAGCCGGTGATTTTCTTGATGAAGTTGATAAATGCTATAGTTATCTAAAGAGCAATCCGATGATGTATGCGAAATGTTAGGATAAGCGGTTGGAAAAAGAGGTTACCGTAAGGCATAAACACACCGTCAATGGCAAGGAAAAGGCAACCAGCCACCAGCTATATTACCTGCTCCACGACGAGCCAAACCCAGAGATGACTTCATTTGTGTTCCGAGAGACACTGATGAGTCATCTTTTATTATGGGGAAATGCCTATGCACAAATTGTGCGTGATGGTAGGGGTAAGGTGCTTGCCCTCTATCCTCTGCTTCCTGACAGGATGACGGTGGACAGGGCTTCCACAGGAGAACTTTTATATAAATACACAAAAGATACCGGTTATGCGGTACTAAGGCCGGAGGAGGTTTTGCACATTCCAGGGCTTGGCTTTAATAGGGTTAAAAGATACTCATATCGCTGTTCTAACCCAAGACAACGGGACTGGTGCTACCTATGAGGCACCAACCAAACTGGAGAGGGCAATTAGTGCCAAGCTTACACCAAAGACCAGCACAGAAAACATTTATTCCGATGATATTGTTGAGGATGTTATAACATCATTTGATAGCGTGGAGGTTGAGATTGAACTCAATCAACTGTCACTGACGAGCAGGGCTACTCACCAAGGAGCAAAGGTAGTCAAGGGAGTTCTCATTGAAAGCAAGGAAGATATACCGGTCAAATTATTTTGAAAACTGCTTTAATATAGTTGGTGAAAGCTTTGCGGAAGACTTCTGAACATCTTGATATTTTACGTATTAACAACATGCTGAAATTTATTAAGGCATAAGCAAAAAACAGCCGTGTATTGACACTAATTAGAACACAGGGTATACTAATCTTGTACACGTGTATTGACACTATTTTTTAGAAAGGGGTAGAAAAAACTGAATGAAACAATAACTACATTAGCATTTATACAGGAAGTATTAAAATCTTATAAAAAAACCGCTTCTTTGCAGAAGACAGCTGATGAACTGAAAATTTCATATGCAAAGGTTAGAAAAATTCTTATAACATTAGGGGAATATACAACGGATTTTAGCCTGGAGGTTGGAAAAAGAAGAAGTATGGGTAAGAGTATTTTAGAAATTGCTACTGAATTGAATACTTCAACAAACAGAGTTACTGCATTCTTGCCATATGAAAAAAATCTTTATAATGGTCCGGAACTAACAACAGATGCTAAAAAGAGTGAAGTATATAGAAAAAGAATTAAAATTGCCCGTGAAAAGTTTGTAAACAGAGCAATAAATAAAGATGAAAAAAGAAATTTATCAATAGGAAAGGAAAAGTTTATGACAAATGAATGTTATAACAATACAAATGCGTTTAAAACAGTACATCTCCATTTGGAATTAAAAAACGACCATTTAGATGACGCAGAGAAAGAGATTCTGCGCAAATACGGAGAATCATCAACAGGAGACTCAATCAGCAGAAATATTTTAATTCCTTCAGATATGCCCCTTCATAATTTGCACTATGCTATACAGAGATTATTTGGATGGCAAAATTCTCATTTACGCAGATTTGTTCTTCCTGAGGAAATCTATAATAGGCTAACAGGTGGAACTGTAAAAGGGTGGGCTGATTTAGTGGGTATACTTTTTCAGCCTCCTGGTGAGTGTGAGCATGATGTTTTTTGGGATGATGACTACCAAAGTGGGAGCATAAAAACATGGCTTAAGAAAAAGTATACAGGACCATACTTCTTCCATGGCATTACGGAAGATTATGAATGGGCTCAAAATGATATTAAACAATTAATTGAGCGTTTTCCAATTCTTGAGGTTAAGGAATCTTTCAGTGACTATATGAATAGGAGCAAGGGGAAGGATAAAGCAAAACCAAGAATTATAAAAAAAGCACCACTTATTGAATTAACTCTGGAAGAAATGAACAATTCCATTACTATGGAGGGTGGAACAGAGAGCCTGCTTGAACGACTTGAAGTAGCAACGGTTCTAGCTTTCAAGGATGAAGATGTTTGTAATGATAATGGTATCTTTCCAGTAACACATAAACTAATCTACAATTATGATTTTGGAGATGATTGGACAATAACCATTACTAAGGAAAAGGATTGCAATGAATTACTTCAAAAGGGCTATATTTCAAAGGATGAACTATTAGATGCAGAAGCGACAGTATTGACAAAACATAAACCTATATGCATTCATAAGGACGGAGTATTTGTTCTTGATGATGTAGGAGGGTTGCATGGCTTTATAAGTTTCCTGAAGGAGATTTATGAAGGTGAAGACAAAGAAGAACGAAGTAATTATAAGGCATGGGCACAAAGCCTTGGATGGAGCAAGAGAAAAATATCAAATAAACTGATTTTGTAGAGGGAATGTAATATAGAAATTTTTATGTGTAGAGACCCCAACACACATGCATGTAAAAGTCTGTTGAAAAGCTGGTTTCGCCACTTTCTACGATTGAAACGATAGCAAAACTCATCCAAATAAGCTTGTAGATGCTTTTTATCAAGGCCATGAAATGTACCAATTATTAGAGCCTTAACGTTGGAAATAATAGCGTGAACCCAGTGAAGTTTTTCATCGGCTTCAGGGGTAGAAGATATAACCCGGTCATGGGTATATCCTTCAGATTTTAATTGTGGATACACTGTGAATCCATCTGTTGTAATTGTGCATCCTTCTGAAATTGCCTGTTTTGCAAATTCTAATGCAGTTTCCTTGTTAATTCTGTCTACTGCTTTCATTTTTACATAAAGCGGTTTACCCTGCGATTGTCAAGAGAATTGTGAGCCACTCGCTGGGAAAATGTTGAGCCACTAACGCTGGGAAAAAAGTGAGCCACTTTTGGAAAACCGCTGAGAAAATATTGATCCACTTACTAACGAGTATGCTTCAGTTTTCCCGGTGGTATGTTGTAAAACTTAATACCAGCAGGGTAATGAAAATGTTCAGTTGATTCTTAACATGGGCTTTTTTTTATTTAGTTTTAATGATTATGGTGGTTATTTTTTTAAAAGTAGTAGTGGCTGTGGGCAGTGTGGTTAACGCGAAGCGTTATCCAAGCCCTGTGCGTCAACCCGTAGGGTTGTCCACAGGACGGCACTGTCCACAGCTTAATATAAGGAGTAAGGGTAAGCTAAAAAAATCAACCCAAGCAGCGGGCAGGGGTGTAAGGCCGCTTTGATCAATCGTTGACGTATAAGTCACCATATGCACTTGCAATACATCCCTGACCAGACTGGTTTACAGGGCCGATACGGGTAGGCAATGTCCGCATAGCACCGGCACCTAAAAAAATGGTGCACGGTTCCTGTATAGCCCCCCGGTCCTTCGCCAATTGCCAGGTTTCGTGACCTGTTACTGTATGACGGGAGCCGGTTAGGCTGTTTTTATAAGTATCTACCGATAAATCACTCTCCTTTTGTAAAGACACTCGGAATAGTATGGGTGCCTGGCCCACTGATCGGAAAGCATGTACTTGCCGTCGTATTGCCCGTCATCGACAAGACGTCAGATTCTGCACTGCTTTTTCACCCGAACAAATGGGGTATTAGGCTGATAGCCGCTGTGAATTAAGTTACCTGTCATTCTCACCCCTTTGTTTTTGGCCCGGAAACAAACCGGCAGGCCAGGAAGGTATTGCAACTGCATATGGCATTTACCACGCCGATCCCTATTTTTTACCCTGCCCGTCTATACGTGGTATATAACTAACTAATCTGCTATAGTTTCTTCTTTAACCTCGTTTCCTTTTGATAAGGTCTGTTCTAAGCGGTAGGACTCTTTGACATTCATGTTCAGTACATGTGAGCGGAATGTCAACCTGTCAATTAAAGCTGCAACCATTATTTCGTTTTCAAACAGCTCTGTCCACCTGGAGAACTCAAGATTGGTAGTCACAATAATACTCGCCCTTTCAGAACGCTCTGATATTACCTGAAAAAGCATCTCAGATTGGTAACGGTTAAAGGTCAGGTAACTGAGCTCATCTATTATCAATAAGTCAATTTTGGCCAGGCTTTTTTCTAGTTTGGACAGCCGGTGGAACTGTACTGCCTCCGCAAGTTCGTTTGCAAGATTTGTAGCTGTATAGAATTTAACGTTAAATCCTGCGTAACAGGCTTTGATGCCTAACCCTACGGACAAATGTGACTTTCCATTATCGAAAAATTGCGATAATGGAAAGTCGCATATTTCGGTCGGTTTAGGAATAGAAGCCATAAACACTGGTTATAAAGTAAGATTTATAACCATGGCAGATTTAATACACACGCTAAAAACCCAAGAAATCACAACTGCATCCCGAAACAGCATCAAACGGATAGTTAGTTCTGACTTGGTTATCATTGACGATCTGATGATGTTTATGGCGATGGAAAAAAATGAAGCCAACCTCTTTTTTCAATTAGTGAACAAGCTCTACGGACAAACCTCTATAATAATCACGTCAAACAAAGGACCGGAAGACTGGGGAGAGCTTCTTGGGGACCCAGACCATTACAACAGCAATATTGGACAGGCTTGTGCATAAATGCGAAATCATCAATATTCATGACAAAGACAGCTATCGCATGAAACATAGACAACGGATATTTACAAATTAAATAAAGGGAAGAAGTTTGATGAATAAACTTAAACGTGATATTCGGAGTATTATTAAAATCTTAATTAATAACAATGTAACCATAATCTATCCCACAAAGATAACTCAGCTGCTACAGTGCCCGATAGAGGCTGTAGAGGATATCCTTTGGGGGATGGTAGAAGAAGAAATACTTGAACACATGCTTGAAATACATTGTGCTGACTGTGGAGAAATAATGGATTCTTTTGAATCAACCAGGTTCTTGTCAAGTGCCCCGTTTCCATGTCCTCACTGTGGAACACAAATGGAGTCAAATGATATGAATGAAACGGTAAGTGCTTTTTATCCAATAAAGCAGAACCTTGTTTAAAACATAATTATCATAAAGTTAATACTACATCGCAATTTTTTGTGACATTTTGAGTATTATGTTGTCCAAAGTGAACGACATTGCGAACCGCCGGTAACAGCACCAGACGAAGCGAGGTTAACCGGATAGCAGCGCAAATCCAGTGTCAAAGCTGCATATGCAAGCGCTGCTAATCCGGCCCGAAGCAAGTCAGTAGTGCTGTAGGCGAGTAACATAAAAAGTAGGTTTACAGCTTCCCGTTACTAACGGGAGTTCATTATGATCATATCCAATCTTGAATTTGCGAAATGGGCATAGTTTTTTAGTGAATACAGGCATACAGCAGCTTTATTTGACCGGTTAACGCACCGCTGCCACATTCTCCTTATAAATGGTGAGAGCTATCGGGTTTAAAGAAAGTATTAAAAAAAGATAGTTAAATAAGTATAAGGATAAAGATTAAGTAAGCCACGACTTAACCGGGCAGGATGAAAAATATGGGGTTAAGTCAAGGTATGAATAGCCATGGTATTTTTAGCCCTCTTGGTCAGGCTCGTTTTCCGGGCTAAATTGAAAGGAGTGGGAATGAACAGATAATACATGAAAGAGCAGTTGATATAATCTATCCTGCAGACCGGGGTAAAAGGCAGTTTCTTGTCAGGTCGGCTTGTCGATGACGGACAGGCCACCGGCAGTTATTTAGCCTCCTGGACTAGCGGGCCGGATGCCTTAATTGGAGGCATCCTAATCAAAGGAGGAGTCTATCGGGAAATATATATAAACAACGGCTTACCCGGTACTCGTCAAATTGTGATTTAAGGCTACGAGACCTTCCAATTGACGAAAGGCTGGGAAGTTATAAAATTCTGCCGGGCACAACGAAAGACTACTTGTGCCGGGCACCTACGCGAACGTCATTTGCTATTGGCGCCGGCAAAACGGGTCTGACCAAGAGGGTATAAATAACTACATATGGCTCTGTAAATCTAACCTAGCTTTCAAAACCTGCCCTTGCTATGTTAGGTATAATTTTTGTGTCATTAGCCTCACAAAAATCAGCTTTACAAAACATGTGTTCCCCCCTCTCCCCCTAAGGGGAGAGGATTAAGAAACCCCGTTTCCATATTTGTCAGATTATAGGTGTAAAAAATTATTTATCGAAAACTGTAAAAAATTATTTGACATTCACAACTGGCCGGTAGGCAGGGCTTGTTGGAAGAATTTGATGATAAAATTTTTAATGCGTTGGTGGAGAAGATAGAAGTTCTCTCGCCAACGCATTTTGTTTTTGTGCTGAAGAGCGGGATGATAGTGGAGGAAATAAAGGATATAGATAAAATATAATGAATAGATTTAGTAAAGTTGTTATGAAAAATGTTTATTACAACCAAAATATGGTAATGAAAATATTTAAGGGGGACATGTATATAATGGTATGCTTCCAATGTACTGATAATTTTCAACCATCATTCTTGGTCAGTGAGTCTGCACAGACCTGTAAGAAATGCAAAAAAGTCAAAGACCTTATTAAATATTCTACTAATCTATCGAGTTATATATATAGTATAAATCTACAAAATAAATTCAACATGATTTCACCTAGTTTTAATGGAAATGAACTCATTTATTTTAATCCGAAATTTATAGATGAGGGATATACCGAAAAAGAAGTATTTCTAGAAATTATAGATTGCCTAAACTTACAAAATACATATTATAATAATGTAAAGATTATAACTAATGTTTGCAATCAAATGATGGGTCTAATAATAGATCGAATCAACGACTTGATTTCTGATAATCCCAAAGGGTACTTGATTTCGCTATTAAATATACTTGAATATAACTTGCACTTAACCTTTATTACAATAAGTTGGCTTAGTGATAAAGAAAATAATATTATTATTGAAGAAATAACTGATAACTTTGCTAGGGTGGTTATTAATAGTTTAAAATTTCAAAGGGACTACAACTTCTTAGGGCGCTTTGAACAAATATATAAAGAGTGGGAAGGAGTGTTAAGTTTTGATAAACTTGCTTTCCAATATGGAATTGAAATTGTAACATACCTATCGGATAAAAAACAAATTAATAATAGCCAAATAGATCCAATAAATTTTAAGAAACTTATCGCAACAATACGAGCTATGTATGAATTGCTATTTACCTGTGAAAGTGCTTATGAACATAAAGAGCTTATTATAGATAAGAAAGGAAATATCTCTACCAAAAAAACAAATAATTATTCGGAGATTGCTAAAAAATACGTAGATTGTATGATAAATAGGAAAGTAAGTTCGTTTGATATAAAAACAATAAATAAATTAAATATGGTCTGTAAAAAATATATTGGAATTTCACTAGAGGAAATCTCCAAGATTATTGGTGGTTTACAAAATCACTATGTTAATTCTGATGATTTTCTAATTGGAAGTGTAGATTATTTTCAGAAGTTAATAAAGCATTTACTTCAATGTTCGGATAAAGATGCAGAAAAGTTCTTATCAATTTTAATGAGTGCAAGAACCAATAACTTTATTTTTGCAACTTCAACCTCATTAAGAGAAAATAGACCGCTACGTAAATGTTTAATTACGATAGAAGATGATATTGTCGCCTGTCCAATTAGTATTTTGGAGTTTTCTTTAATAGGGTTATATTTAGATATAACTTATGCAACTTTGCCCAAGAGCCCTTTCCAAAAAGAATTATTTACAATAGTAGATAAATATGTTCATAAAAAGTTTGAATCTGATGTGATACTACATCTGAAAAATAACTTTATAGATGCATTTATTAAAGGTGATATCGAAAAAGATAATATGGTTCCTGATATTGAAGCTGGTAGAGGGTTTCTTCAACTTCCCGGGCAAATAGACATTATAATGCTATATCGAAATAAAATGTTTGTTATTGAATGTAAAGATATAGGATTGAAATATACACCAAAATCAATATTAAATGAAGTATATAGATTCCGTAAAATAGGTAATAAATCATTTCAAAACAAGTTAAGTAATAAGGTGGAATCAGTTTACAATAATTGGGATTCGATTGTTGCTTTTTTAGGTGTTTCAAGTGAAAATAAAATTCAAAAGCATATGCCAATAAGTTTATTTGTTACAGATACTTTTTCGGTTGCAGCAATAGAAAAAGATTTACCAAGTCCAGTTGTACCATTTCAAAAGCTAATTGAATGGATAAATCAACAAGTTTAATAAAAATTTTTATGATGAAAAAGGTTAATTATATCCCTTTTACCGTCTCCAGACATGTTGAGTGCGTAATAATGATGACGAATAGTGGTTCTATGGGCAAATGAGGCAGGCTAACCACTATATGTAGTGGTTTTGGAGCAAAAAATGAGCAAAAATCGGGCTCGAAAAGTGCATTTTTTACCCCGATTTTTAAGGGCGCTTGATAGATGACATTCGGTATTTATGATTAGTTTACAAACAGGTTATTTATAATTGATGTAGTGCAGTTCGTAATAGAACTGCATTTTTTGTTGACAAAGTAAAGTACCGAGAGTGTGATAAGTATAACAAATCATACTTATCATACCGAACGGGAGGCAATTATATGAAAACACCAAAAGGAAAATATGCATGGACAGTTAAGGTGGGAGAAAAAGGTCAGTTTGTCATACCAAAAGAAGCGAGGGATGTATTTGATATTAAACCTGGAGATACTTTAATCTTATTAGGAGATATAGACCGTGGCATAGCAATTCCACCTAAAAGCACATTTGCGAAATATGCTTCCGAGATATTTACCGGAATGCAAGAGGAGGATATGGAGAAATGAGTGTATGCGTAAAGAAAACAAGGAGGATAAGGGGAAAATGATTGTTTTTATAATATTGACAATATTATGCTTATAGCGATTGCTGCCGGGATTTACATTTATAAATGTATTCACTATTGGCAAAAGAGTTATCATGATACATTAAAAGCGGGTTATGTTGAAAAGCAGGTTACTCTTGATGATGGCTCTGTAATTAATTATGTTGAAGGTCCGGACAATGGTGATGCCCTTTTATTAATTCACGGACAGACAGGGGCTTGGGAGAGTTATACAAGTGTTCTGCCTGAGTTAAGTAAAAAATGGCACGTGTTTGCAGTTGATTGTTATGGTCACGGAAGTTCTACTTATGAAGAATCTAAATATTATCTTGATGCTAATGGTGATGATATAATCTGGTTTGTTGACAACGTAATTGGTGAAAGAACCGTTGTATCAGGCCATTCATCGGGAGGGCTCATTGCATCCTATGTGGCGGCATATGGAGGAAAATATATTATTGGTGCAGTCTTAGAGGACCCACCGGTCTTTTCAACTGAACCGGATCATTTTGAACGTTCGTTTGCTTATTTAGATTCCTATAAAGTTTTGCATGATTATCTGGCATCTGATAAGTCAGAATGTTGGGAAGCTTACTATTTGAGATATTGTCTGTGGGGACAGCTTTATATGAAAAACGCCATGCCAGGGCTTGCTGATTATGCGCAGAAGTATTCTGATAAGCATCCGAATGAGGCTGTACAATTTTTCTTTATGCCCCAATCCATTAATCAAACTTTTAAGTACGTTAAGGAATATGATTTTGCTTTTGGCGAACATTTTTATGATTATACCTGGCATGCGGGGATTCGTCATGAAGATTTGATGCGCGACATAAAGGTGCCTACGGTTTTTCTCCACGCAAAGGATAATTTTACAGAAGATGGGATCTTAATGGCTGCATCAACAGATGAACAGGCAAGGAAAGCGGTTGAACTGATTGGTAACGGTTGCAAGCTGAATGAGTTGAAATCTAATCACCTTATTCACTGGTACCATCCCGATGTATTTGTTGATGCAATCAACAGTTTTTTACAACCAAATCAGTAAAATGTAAACTGCATGCATTGGTTTGTTTACGTAATAGTATAAACTAGCGAAATCCCTCCCTCTTAACTTAAGGGGGTACAATAAATCTTGATGCCTTTGTTTTTACATACAGGTTATATGCAAAGTGTCTTCCGGCGTTGAATAAAATTAGGCGAGTTATGTTTTTCCGAAAATGAAAAGCATAGCCCTTTTTTATTTCCTTGAAATACTGGATAACTAATAAAGATAGGAGGACAACACAATGTCAAATTAAACCGTGCTTTTGATACAATAATTCATATGCAACTGATAGTTGCGAAGCATGCATCTATTAAGTTCTTTACTTTTCAGGCACTCGTGGCTAAGCTTTAAATATGCAAAAAGTGAAAGGAGCAAAATCATGGACTTGGGAAACAGGATAAAAACTGAGCGTGAAAAATTAAATATGTCACAGGATGAATTGGCACAAAAAATGGATATCTCACGCCAGGCAATTTCGAAATGGGAAACCGGAAGCAGCTACCCGGATATTGAAAAAATCTTAAAGCTGTCAGAGATTTTTAACCTATCTCTCGATGAATTGGTTAAAGGGGACAAAAACCTTCAGGAAAACCTAATAAAGGAGGGGAAGGCTAATATGTCTGGATTAACAATTCTAGGATATATATTGATTGCATTAGGTGTCATTACATGTATTTGGGGTGGAGGGCAATACCCTGTTAACCTGATGACCCCAAATTTTATGTCGTATCTGGTAGGTGGGCTATTTTTATTAACCATTGGGATAGCAGTAATCCACAAAGTTCCGTCCTGGCTGATATTAGGAGCGATATTCGTGACAGGAGCAGCTACGATTTTGTATATGATTGGATTAAAGATGCCTATATACGCATTATTATCAGGGATAGTCGTCATTTTAGGTCTTGTGTTGTGGCTTACCACCCTGGTTTTAAAGAGTAATTTCTACACGAAATAGTATTTTGCTCTAAAAGAAAACCGGGCCGGGAAAGGAAGTGCATGAAAAGGTTAGTTAAATTCATCCCCAATAGCATCACAATATCGAGGATAGCCTTATCCGTTATATTTGTAACAAATGTGACAGGGCAATTTATATACGGAAAAAATAATTTTATGAACCTTATAGTGTTATTTTCGGCTATTTGCCTTACAGACTTAATAGATGGAAGAATCGCAAAGAAAATTCGCTGTACTTCTGTAACTGGGGCCAAACTTGATGTTATAGCAGATTTATTTTTTATAGTGCTTTCAAATATAACCCTGACAAGCCTTAGAATTTTACCGCCGTGGTTTTTAGGGTTTATATTTTTGAAATTTATAGAATTTATAATGACGTCAAATTTTACAATCAGACATAAATATTTATTAAATGAGAATGTATTTATATTTGATAAGGTTGGAAGAATTGTGTCTGCCATGTTTTTTGTCGTTCCTGGTGCAGCTTGCATTTTTCAGGTTCTAACAACAGATATTGCGGAGAACTTGATTAATTTTATACTTTACTCGATTTGGCAGGTGGAATTCTTTCATCTTACTTAAGGTTTAAGAGCTGTTTAAATGTTGATTTTTTCTAGTTGATAAAGAAGAAAAAACATGTTATTTCCAGCTCTTTGCTTTCTTCTGTAAAAACGGAGAGGTGAGTGCCTGTGCCGTACAAGGTTAACGCAGAAGTGCTAAAAAGGATTTAATTTATGTATATAAATATACTCTCCCGCCCAGGCTCCACCAGGCTCAAGCGGCTTCTTTTTTGTTCCTCAAGGCACGTTGAGTGCGTAATAATGATGACGAATAGTGGTTCGAAAGGCAAATAAGACGGCTTAACCACTATATATAGTGGTTTTGGAGCAAAAAATGATCAAAAATTGAGGCAAAAACGTACATTTTTTGGCCCTGTTTTTTGGGGCGTTTTATAGATGACATTAGGATTTTTAAAGATAATACTCAAAAACTCTATGCATCAGGTGATATTATGATATTCTTATAATGCGTCGTGAAAGTAAGATTTTGTGTAACTAATCAGTAATTGACCTTATACGAACATATCATTTTGGACGAGAGAGGCTTGCAATTGATGATCGATTTGAATAACAAAACAAAACCGTGTAGATGTTGTAACCCTGGCGATATCCGCCAAAAAATGAATTTATCTATGGTGAGTGGCTCAGGGATGAAATTGAGCAAGGACGAATCCCGGAACCAACTTATGATCCTGATTTAGCCATAGTTCTAAATCAAGTGAAAAAATAGCATTTCTCTTGTTGGCCATGATGCTTCAGAAATACTCGATCCTGTGCCGATGACAGATATTCGAAGAGCGATTATGGAGTCTTTGCCAGGATTAATTAAGGGCATTAAGGGCGACGAACGCAACGTAATTTTGACTCTAGCCCGAATGTGGCTGACAGTGGCTGTCGGTGAAATTTCTCCAAAAGATGTGGCTGCGGAATGGGCTACACCTCGGCTGCCTAAAGAACAAGCGACTTTACTCGACTTAGCCAGAAAAGCTTATCGAGGAGAGTATGTTGATAAGTGGGAAGGACTGGATTCCGAGGTGATGGTACTCGTTAATCATATGAAAAACTCTATAGAGTCTTGTCTTGGTATCCAAGCATGACCTTTGGAAGAGCGCAAACAGTGCAATGCATATATAACACGTATTTCCCACGACTTTTATAATATGAATGTGGTTAGACGCTACGAAAACGGCTGAACATTAATACGCATTATTCTTATTTAGCGTTGTGAGAATTATTTATAGACAATACGTTAAATATAAATTTGAGGAAGGGAGTTTTTATGAATAAAAAGGAAATAACAAGTAAAGAAAACTTAATTGATGTTTTAAATTTATTAGAAGATTTAAATGTAAAATATTGGGTTGATGGAGGATGGGGAGTTGATATTCTAACTGGAAAACAAAATAGGGATCATAGAGATATTGACATCGATTTCGATAGTAAATTTGAGGAAGTTTTATTAGATGCACTAAAAAATAAAGGATATAAAATCACAACTGATTGGAGTCCTTCACGCATTGAACTACATCACCCAGAACTTGGTTATTTAGATATACATCCCTTGATAATCAATGAAGACGGAAGTGCTAAGCAGGCTGACCCACACGGTGGCTGGTATCATTTTGAAGCAAATTGGTTTTCTTGTTCATTATTTGAGGGTAGGATTATACCATGTATTTCCGCTGAAGCTCAAAAATTATTTCACAGTGGATATGAATTGAGAGAAGTTGACAATATCGATATTAAAAATCTTGAATCTCTTTTTCCTGAATAATATTTATAAACAATCAACAAATTTCAATTTATCAGTGAATTGATGAGTATAGAGGTGGTTTGATGGCTAAACATGAATTCGGAATCTTTGAAACGGAGCCGGAGTCAGGCAAAAGGTATGATGAATATAGTCCCGAAAAATATGACTGCAGTGCAATACATGACGATTACATTGAACCCTTGCTCGGGGAATTAAATGTACTGGAAACATATATTCACACTCTTTCCTGCGCGGGCAACGGACTCGTATATTACGGCATAACATTAATACCGCCATCATCGCTGCCCGAATTTAAAAAAATAATTGATTCAACCGGCTTGAAAGAACTGCAGGTCCTTTCTGAAAAGATAGACGAAGCAATGCAGAGATATAAATTTATGATACATTACGGAATATAACTGTTTCCTGAAAATCAGCGGGGAGTATTTTCTAACGAAGATACCCCCGCTTTTTATGCCTTTTTTAGGGCTTCAAATTAATCATGTCAATAAAATGGAGGTAATCAAAATGGCAAACGAAATAATGCGTATCTTTTTCCCTTTGAAGATCATCACCTATCCCCAGGGAGAATATGGAGTGGAGGACAATCCGATGGAAATCACTCCCGTGGAGGCTGTGTCTTATGAGGATGCTATCCTCGCCGCCATCGCAAAGGAGAACCGTCTCTTTGAAAACGACCGAGGACTTGCCGAGTACATACACGACGAAGCTCTCAATAGAAAGGTGTATAGCTTATACCCGTCAGTGGAGATCGTCGACGGTGAGTTGTGGGGAGTCATGACCGCCGGGCTTAAGGAGTCCCTCTCAGGAGAGGAAACCTCTGAGCTTCTTGATTTTGTGACTGGACAAAACAGCGACGGCTATGGTGAAGGTCTTGAGCAGCGTCCTATCAAAACGTTGGATGGTGAGATCTACGTAAGCTTTTGGAATCACGAAAACTATTCCTTAAAGCTTGAGCAGGAGATGAAAAATAACCAACCCGATTTCGGATACGGAGGTCAGGTGATGGGATTAGTGAAAAAGTAAACTGACAAATGGCGCTCACTGGTTTCTGTTGAACAAAAAAGCACCCTTTGGCCACAGCTTATGCTGTGAGCTATACAATTAAATAAATGAACGAGAAGGCGCTGTCTTTACAAAAAAGGCAGCGCCTTTTTTGTTTTTTCGAGAAAGGAGCTGAACTATGAAGCATGATGTAACACCAGAAGAAAAAACAGGCGCCGGAGAAACCGGTCCTCCTGTAAAGTATTCTCTGCCTCTGCCTGAAGATACCGCCCGCTGTGCTGGCTGTCCTTATCCAGGCGTCGGCTTTATCTGCTGGAGTCCTGACGGTTCCTGCATGAGAACCGACGTCGATAAATTCAGCCGCCGGAGCAAAGGGAGGTGATGTATTGAACAGCATCATCAGTTGGGTAGGCGGCAAAAAGGCTCTGCGGGATATGATTTATCTGCGTATGCCGAAGGAATTCGGACGGTACGTTGAGGTATTCGGCGGCGGAGGCTGGGTGCTGTTCGGACGGCCTCCAGATACCGCTATGGAGGTCTATAACGATTTCAACTCCGACCTTGCAAATCTGTTCCGCTGCGTCCGCGACCGTCCCTTTGCTCTGCTTAAGGAGCTGAATTTCTTTCCGCTGAACGGTCGGGATGAATTCAATGTCTTAAAAAAATATCTGGAGAAGGAGGAATTCACAAACGAATACCTGCAGGAGGAACTGGACATCGCACAGAGGGTTCTTATCGAACCGCAGTTTGAAGAAATCAAAGCAATCCTTCTTGAAAACGCACAGATGAACGAAGTCAAACGAGCCGCTGCTTTTTACCGGCTCATACGCTTAAGCTACGGAAGCGGCTGCACCAGCTATGGCTGTCAGCCCTTCGATATCAGGAAAACCTTTCACCTTCTCTGGCAGGGCAGCCGAAGGCTTAAGGATACGGTCATTGAGAACAAGGACTTTGAAGCTTTGATCAAGCAGTACGACCGCAGGCAGAACAGGGGACGGTTCTAAATTTGGCAATCGGAAGTTTTGCTCAATACTACTATCTTAATTTGGGAAAGCACTATCTAGTTAGAAATAATAAAGTTTTTGATTATAATTAACTGCAAAATTTTTGATTGCCAGAGAAGATGGAAGTCGTTACCTGAAGTTTTTGTTACAAACTTCTACATTTACTTTACGATTTCCTTCTTCTTTGTTTGGCAACACCCAGGCAGGATGATAACATGCTGGCGGGGTGTTTTTTTATGCCAAGAACGGTAAGAAAGAAAAGTGAAAGCAGGATATAGCACGTAATGTTTAGAGGGATTAACCAGCAGAGTATTTTTGAGGATGATAAAGATTACGAGAAACTTATTAAAGTTTTTAACAAATACCGTGAAGAGTTACAATATGAAATATACGCCTACTGTTTGATGGGAAACCATATACACTTATTAATTCGAGAAGGCCGGGAAGAACTTTCGAATATAATGAAGAGGATCGGAACCAGCTATGTATACTGGTACAATTGGCAATACGGCAGAAAAGGCCACTTATTTCAAGATAGATTTAAGAGTGAAACTGTTGAGGATGATTCATATTTTCTTACCGTGTTAAGATACATACATCAAAACCCGGTAAAAGCAGGATTGGTAGAGAATATGGAGAAATATGAATGGAGCAGCTATAAGGAGTATTTATACGAATCGGAAATGGTTAATACAGGGTATGTGCTTGATATGTTCCATGAGGATAGGGTAAAAGCTATTGAAAAATCTAAGGAGTTTAATAATGAATCAAATAATGACCAGTGTCTTGAAATAACCGAAGGAAGGAAAACAATATCCGATAAAGAGATAAGGCAGATAATCTTAATGAAATATAATATTGAGTTGGCATCACTACAGAATCAGCTTCCGGAAACTCAAAAAGAAGTTCTAAAATATATGAAGGAATTGGAGGGCAGCTCGTTGAGGCAGCTGTCCAAATTGACAGGATTTACTGTGAACAAGATATTTAACGCGTAAAACAAAGAAGAACGAAATCGCTTCGCGATGGCTTTAAAATAACAATTTAAAAGAATAACTAAAATACAATAGAAAAGTATGCCCTTTTTGTGGTATTGTTAATTCGCCAAAACAAACAAACCAAAAAAGAACATACTTTTCTCTTTAGGATTATAACATGCCTAAAGAAACATTCACAGACAAAAGAAAAAACACTCGCGCAAAAAGCTAGACCGCCTCCCACCTCCTGATGGTGTCAGCATTATTAAAAAAATCAGGAGGTTGTCCCATGGATTATTATAAAAACAAATTGAACTATACTTTGAACTCAAAGGAGTTCCCGAATCATCAAAGGAATCATATTTGCGTAGGATCTATGCATTTATGGATTTTTACAATGGACCCCAATGTCAAGACACGATTTTTCAAATTCAAAGCGACACTGGGTTAAGTGTTAACAGCAAGACCTTTTCGGCTGAAGTTTCGATACGGTAGAAAGCCGCAGTGTTAATGCATAAAAAATACCTAATATTTCACAGTAATTAAAAAACATGGCGGTCTCCAGAGGGAGGGGTAGTTATCCCCATTCATAACGCTTAGCCGCCGCTTGCGGTCGGAGCAAAGCGGAGAGTCTTGACTCCATGTGCTAGGCTTAATAAACCCGACCATAGACAAGTGTTTTTTTGGCGTATATCCGTCGGTCGGGTTATCAATTAAACAGCACATGGAGTCAAGACCGGCGGTCTCTTTGTTCACATCAGCTTGCTCAAGGTTTGACAGCGGGGGTTCTTAAATATTAACTTAGTAGCTAATTGGCCATCATTTTCAAATATCTTGGTTATGCAGATTGCTGCGGTAAGTTAGTTATAGCATAATAAACATCTGCTGGAATCTTTTTACTAATAGATGTGTGCGGGCGTTCGAAATTGTACCAACGTATGTAAGTAGCAATTCCTTGGCGGAGAGCACGAGGGGTTTCGTAGTTCTTTAAGTAAATATCTTCCCATTTGATGGTTCTCCAAAAGCGCTCTGTAATGGCGTTATCCAGGGCCCTACCTTTACCGTCCATGCTAATCTTGATGCCATTTTCTTTCAGGGTATTTATATAAACGGGGCTGGTAAATTGGCTGCCCTGATCAGAACTATACTGAATTCGGCATAGTAGTGATAGGGGCTCCGTGTGTTTCAATGGCTTTGTTTACAGCTTTAATCACAAATTCTTTATTCATCGTATCGGAGAGCTCGTAACTAACAATCATCCTGGAATACCAGTCAATGATGGCCACTAGGTACATCCAACGGCCTTGCATGGCACAATACGTGATGTCGATTCCCCAGACATGGTTAGGATGGGCCGGTTTGACATTGCGAAGCAGGTATGGGTATACATACTGGGCCCTATTGCGTTTGCTGAGGTTGGGGCCGGGGTAAATCACCCGTATTCCCATTTCCCGCATATATCGTTGAATGCGTTTGCGGTTGACCTTGTAAGCTACGCCATCCATGTTATTAATGTCTTCTGCAATCCGCCTGGAGCCTTTAAATGGGTGCTGCGTGTGGATCTTGTCAATAAGGTGCTTAATCTCCACTTCGTGTTTAGACACCCTTTTGGCAGTCCAGTATAGGACCCGTTCGATTCAAGGATAATAACCCGGCCTGAGCTTTTATGGTCAAGTGTGAATTCGAAATATCCCAATCCACCATAGCTTTTCGTTCATTCACGGGGTAAGATACCGCCAGATTTTTTTTTAAGCCAATCCAACTGTGTTGTTAGACGGCCGACTTGGGCGTATAAGTTTTCGATGGTTTCTTCTTGTTTACGCTTTTCTTGGGCAGCAGCCTTAGCACTCTTAGATGTGGCGAACACCTTGTCAGCGCTTTCTAAGAGCTCCTTCTTCCAGCGGTGAATCACACTAACATGTACTCCGTATTCCGATGCAATTTCGCCTATGTGGCGTTCTTCTTTTAGGGCTTCTAAAACGATCTGCAATTTTTGCTCCGGTAACCACTGTTTTTTTTGCATGGGATGTGCTCCTTTCACTTCTCAGTTTACTTCGAGATTGGTGTCGCTTATTCCCTGCAAAATCGTGTCGCATTTCCTGGGACCATTATATTTATCCAGGCCGACCGGCATAAGCGCCTGGAAGATATAACGGTCAGCGACATACAACAATACATTCTTTATCTTAAAAATGATAAAGGCCTTTCACCGGGAACCATCAACAACTATATTTCGAGCGTTAGACTTTTCTATAGCCATATACTGGACAAGGAGTGGAATAAAAAGAAAATACCGCGCATGAAAAGAGTGCAAAAACTTCCGGTTATTCCTTCTAAACAAGATGTACTAGCAATTATAAACGAGACCACCAACCTTAAGCACAAAGCAATTTTATCGCTGATTTATGGAAGTGGAATGCGAGTAAGCGAAGTGGCAAAGTTAAAGATTTGCGATATTTGCAGTAAAACCATGCGGGTTAGAGTAGAAAATACAAAGCATAATACAAACCGGTATACCATTTTATCAAATATAACCCTTAATACACTCCGAGAGTATTTCCGGGCTAACTTTTCCCCTAAAAGCTACAAGCCCGACGATTGGCTTTTCCCAGGCCAGAACGAAAATGAGCACATTCATGTCAAAACCATCAAGAACACCCTCATAAAGTTGCGCAATCGACTACAGCTGGACAAAAACATTTCTGCTCATACACTGCGGCACTGCTTTGCCACCCACGCTTTAGAGAACGGAGTCGGTCCCGTTTACATCCAGCAAATGCTAGGACACAAGCATCTTCAGACTACGATGGCATACCTGCATATGACATCGAAGAGCCTTATGGGGGTTAAAAGCCCCCTTGACACCGGTTATGGTGATACGAAGTGATTACCGCGCAGGATGTTTTCCTTCAGTTTACCACGCAGTACAACAAAAGCTATGTCCCATCTCCACAGCAAGCCAAGGCTTCTAGAGACATCAAGGGTTGTAGAACTGCTGCATTAGGTGGCCACATCTCTGAATGCGGTCACACTACTGTGCACTACAATTCATGTCGTAATCGGCACTGCCCTATGTGCCAGGGAATAAATAAAGTCATCTGGGTGGATAAAAGGATCAAAGATATACTCAACGCACCCTACTTTCATGTAGTATTTACAGTGCCGCAAGAACTGCAATCACTGATTTATCAAAATCAGGAATTGCTTTATGGTTTGATGTACAAGGCGGTTGCCCAAACCCTTTTTGAGCTTTCACGGGATAAAAAATACCTGGGAGCACAGATTGGCTTTTTTTCTCTGCTGCATACATGGGGGCAGGATTTACATTATCACCCGCACATCCATTCAGTAGTATTGGCAGGCGGGCTAACTAAACACAACAAGTGGCGAAGCAGCAGTAAAAAGTTTTTTATCCCTGTAAAGGTTTTGGCTAAAAAATTCCGTGGTAAATTTCTATACCACTTAAAGCAATATTACCACCAAAACTTACTCAACTTTTATGAGAATGCACAGGTATACCGGAATCCAAAGATTTTTAAAAAGTTACTTGATCGGTGTTATGCCAAGGACTGGTATACCTATACAAAAGAGACTTTTACAGGTCCTTTAGCCGTTGTCCAATACCTGGGAAGGTATACCCATCGCATTGCTATTTCCAACCACAGAATTGTGTCCATAGATAAGCATACGGTGGCATTTACCGTAAAAGACCGCAATAAATCCAGTAGCGGCACAAAGATAGTAACCTTAAAAGGTGTCGAATTTATCCGGCGGTTTTTGATGCATATACTTCCAAGGGGTTTTGTTAAAATTAGGCATTATGGATTACTTGCTAACCGGAACAAAAAAACAAAACTTAAACTGTGTAGGAAACTAACTTCTAGCCTTGCTTACAAACCCAAATTTGAAGGTCTTACAACTATTGAGATCCTTAGTATCCTGTTAGGTAAGGATGTAACGGTTTGCCAGGTATGCAAGAAAGGTAAAATGAAAACTATACGTTCGGTATACCCAAGGCCCTATATATGATAGTTGACTAATTGAATAAATTTTCAAAGACCCATTTGTGGGGAGGGGGCAGATATGCCCAATTTTAGATGATTTTATCTAAAAATGCTAGATGTTTGATGAAATGCAGGTATAAATCAGATAGAATTATAGTTTAAAAGCTAGAAGAAAAAGATTGAATACCCATAGCTGGGAGCACGGCGACTTCATTCTTCTAGGGCAATTGAAAATTTTGCGTGGCAGTTATTACACATTAGCGATGATTAAGGCTCAAAATCAGGGGTACCTGACATTGAGCCTTTTTTTCTCCCGCAAAACTTCCAATTGAACCCTTTAAGAAGAAGGAAATCGTAAAGTAAATGTAGAAGTTTGTAACAAAAACTTCAGGTAACGACTTCCATCTTCTCTGGACTTCCATCTTCTCTGGCAATCAAAAATTTTGCAGTTAATTATAATCAAAAACTTTATTATTTCTAACTAGATAGTGCTTTCCCAAATTAAGATAGTAGTATTGAGCAAAACTTCCGATTGCCAAATTTAGAACCGTCCCCTGTTTCGTCCCTCACTTATAGAACGAAAAAATAGATTTGTGGCCCTGGTTAATCTATCCGGCAGGGAAGTAGCGGTTCACGTGCCCAGCACAGGCAGAATGAAAGAGCTTTTGGTGCCTGGTGCAACTGTTTATTTAAGTCCTTCCAGTGGGGCGACGAGGCGCACAAAATTCACATTATTACTGGTGAAACATAACGATATCCTGGTGTCAGTTGATTCTCTAATTCCCAACCGACTTTTTAACCACGCTATAATAAAGGGCGCGTTACCGGAATTTAATGGATTTACAACGGTACGCCGGGAATTTCCCTACCGGGATGGACGGATAGATTTTTGGCTTGGCGCTGACCTCAACCAGTGCCTTGTGGAAGTAAAATCAGTGACCCTGGTGGAGAACGGAAAAGCGTTATTCCCTGATGCGCCTTCCAAGCGTGGACCAGGCATCTCGAAGAACTTGCGCTGGCTCGGAACGAGGGGTTCCGGGCAGCGGTTATTTTTATTGTACAAAGTGAAGACGCAGCTTGTTTTAGGCCCAATGATATTTGTGATCCGCTTTTTGGGCAGGCTCTGCGCAGAGCCCGGAGTAATGATGTCGAGGTTTATGCTTTGGGCTGCCGGGTAAACACGAAAGAAATAGCAATAAAGGGTTATTTACCCGTAGAGCTTTAGTTATGACTTTATTATAAATAGTAATTAAACTTAATTTCAGGAAAGTCCATAGCGCATGGTATGAACCAAAAAATTTTAATAAAAACCATTAGTCGATAATTTATGTTAATTGACAGAATATTCGTTAAATTAAACTATGCACTAACGTATTATAGAAGAAAAAGAATAAGAGGTGTTTAAGGTGTTAAAAGATCTCTTATACTACCTAGAAGCAGAAATGGTAAAAAGGGATCCTCGGATTCTCGGTTTGGAAAAATACTATTCAGACAGCCAACATAATAGAATGCAGTTGATAATAACTGTACGGCAGCAGGGAAGGCAAGAGATACGGCTTCCGGTAACCGTATCCTTGGATGACATGCAGACCGGCAATATATCACGGGTAACCGGGGCAATTCTACAGGCAGTCGATTTATACACTTGGGGTCCGCGGGATCATAATGTTGTGCGGGATGGGGTATCGGTAACAGCATAGCCTCAAGAGAAAATCCTGACCCAATAGGGGAAGGGTTTTCTCTTTGTAGGATAAAATATACAATTAATTACGTAGAAAAAGCAGGCAAAATGGGGTGGTCAAGGTGAATGATGCAGTAAGTATAGTAAAATGCAGTGATTATGAATATGACCGGGTACGGGGTGCTGTAAAAGAGAGTATTGACTTGCTGGGCGGGATGACCCAATTGGTAAAGCCCGGCCAGCGGGTGCTGCTTAAGTTAAACCTACTAACTGCAGCACCACCTGAGAAGGCGGTGACCACTCACCCAGCTGTGGTTTTAGCGTTATCTGAACTAGTGCGGGAAGCGGGCGGGCGACCCCTGGTGGCCGACAGCCCCGGTCCCATCCCTTATACCCAGGCCGGATTAAAGAGGGCATACAAGGCAGCCGGTTTACTGGAACTTGCCGAGGCCGGTGGATTTGAGTTGAACTGGGATACGTCAGTCCAATGGCTTTCCTTTGCCGGAGGGAAAACAATTAAGCGCATTGAAGTCATGAGTCCCGTAATAGAAAGTGATGTTATCATAGCGGTGCCAAAATTGAAGACGCATATGTTTACCACCTTTACAGGTGCCGCGAAAATTCTTTTCGGGGTAATCCCCGGCCTTGCCAAGGCCGGTTACCATGCCAAATTGCAAAGCAGCGAGCAGTTTGCCGATATGTTACTGGACATTATTCTTGCTGTCAAACCGGCATTGTTTGTGATGGACGGGGTTTTAGCTTTAGAGGGAGACGGACCGGGGTTGCATGGTATTCCCCGCCCCCTGGGTATCGTGATGGCGAGCCGAGATCCCATAGCTATAGATGCGATCGCCTGTGACATCATTAATATTAATCCACTGGATGTGCCCATGTTAAGTGCCGCCTTGGACAGGGGAATGTGGAATGGAAAACTGGACAAGTTACCCGTTGTCGGTGCGCTACCCCCAGAGGTCGCTGTCCAGGATTTTAAAAAACCGTCCAGGGTGGCGCGGGACGCCAGGGGATTGGATCGCCTGGCCAGGTACCAGCGTGTTTGGGCGCCCGTGGTGAAGCAATCCCTGACACCTCGCCCGGTGCCTGATAAAGAAAAGTGTTCCGGTTGTGCTACGTGTTATACCACGTGCCCCCAGGGGGCTGTTACCATCAGTAAGGGCCGGGCATTCATTAACGATAGGGCGTGCATACGCTGCTATTGCTGCCATGAAATGTGCCCTGAAGCGGCCATTGAATTAAAATTCAGCCTGCCGGGCCGGATTATCCGGCGCTTTGGCCTATTGGGCAGATAAAATGGTAGACAAGGGGGATCGTTTTCTTGCGTTATTAAGTATAAGACCGTATATGATGAAAGGCTGGTTGTTGAAAATTTATCGTATGGAAACCGAAGTGAGTAGATAAATAAGCCAAACATTTTTTTAGTAAACTGTATTTCCCGCAGTGAAACACTACTAGTTTTGATGTAATTTGGCCAGGCGGTCAAGCTCTTTTTTGACACCAAAATACAAAAGGGCGGCAATTATAATACCGATGCCTAGGTTGATATAGCCTTTGTTGATGTTTATAAGGTTATAAATGAATGCGGTTTCCAATAGCAGAGCGGGAAACTTGCCTATTGTAGTAGCAATTATGAAGTTGCTTAGCTGAATGGTAGTTAATGCTCCGAAGAGATTAATTAACCCTGATGGCACAAAGGGGGCCATGCGTAATACCGTTAGAAAATAAATTTGCCTTGCCCCGGGTAAAACATTGACAGTTTTTATGAGTTTCCAGCGATTAGTAGGTATTTTAGCGGCGGATTTTATGCCCCACCGGTAAAGCATGAAAGAAACTATGGCACCGATAACCTCTCCCGCCCAGGATACCAGAAATCCTTCGTATAGGCCGAAGACTAGTACATTGGCCCCCGTTAAAAAGACTGAGGGTACCACTCCCATAATGCTGATAGCAGAATTAATATAAATGCTTATCAGGATAGCCGGTGTTCCCGCATCAGCAATAGCCTGTGCCGCGGACTTTATATCGCCCGAGGCAGCAGTCTTTACCACAGTTCTTAAATCAATATTCCATAGATATATTGTTGTCAAAAACAGTATAAGAGTAAAGGCTAATATAATTGAAGGTTTTTTTATGCTGATACTTGGTTTCATACATTATATATTACTACATGGGTAAGGGGTGCTGTAAAGGAAATTATTGAATTGCTGGGCGTTGAGTTGAGGCTCAGCTTGCCGGGGACGGATCATCCATCCAGTGTCTTAGTAGACAGATAAAAAGCTGCACTAACCATTATAATGATTAATTTCCTCATGTCAGGCGATTCATGTTAAGAATAACCGTTAAAAGTTGAGCATTTGCGGAGGATAATAAACTTTGAGGCTGGAGTGGTATAATCTATGTAAAGAGGTACTATGACGTCTGTTTTAAACATAATATTCACCTGTCTTTTTTGGGGCCTTCCCCAAAAAGACGTAAGATAAAAAACCTATGCATTAATGTGCTACGAGATCGGAGTGAACCACTTGCAGGAAGGACAGGAAGTAAAACTACATATAACGGATATTAACCGCTATGGTGAGGGTATCGGGCGGGCTGATGAGGGTATGGTGGTTTTTGTACCCGGTGCGATGACCGGAGAGCAGGTTACAGTGCGAATTGGAGAGCTGCGTAAGAGATATGCCCGGGGGGAGCTGTTGGAAACCGTTAAACCTTCGGAATACAGGGTAATGCCGTCCTGTAACATGGCTGAACGCTGCGGTGGCTGTAATCTACAGCATATTGCCTACGACGAACAGCTGAGGTGGAAGACCGACCTGGTCAGGCAAAATATAGCTCGCATAGGTGGTGTTGACGGGGGTGTGGTGCGCGATATCATCAGCATGCCGGACCCCTGGCATTACCGCAACAATGTGCGTTTTAAAATGCGGCGGCAAGGCGGAAAAGTGGTGCTGGGTTTTTTCGCTGCGGAATCACACCAACTGGTGGCGAGCGTCGATGGTGGTCACGGGACTTCGTGCCTGCTGGCCCACCGGGATTTGGGCCGGGTGGCCGAAGCGGTTCAGGCGGTGCTGGAGGATAGCCCGGCAGGTGCGGCATTACCGGAGGAAATTATTCTGCGCCGGGGCGGCACCGGTGAAGTGATGGTAGTATTGATCATCAAATCTACAGGTGCAAAAAGCGGGGAGGACTTGGCCGGATTAACCGGTAAAATATCCGCTATTCCAGGAGTGGTAACAATAGTGGGTTATACCCAAAACATCGGTAAAAAAATAGCCGGCCGCTACCAAACTCTGGCTGGCCGGGGCTATATCGAAGATAAAATAGAAGGGTTGCGTTTTCGCATTTCCGCTGCTTCCTTTTATCAGGTGAACCCATCCCAAACCGTCGCGCTATACCAAAAGGCACTGGAATACTGCGCTTTGCAGGGGCATGAAGAGGTAGCCGACGCGTACTGTGGGGTAGGCACCATTGCCTTATACGTGGCCCGGTACGCCAAAGCGGTGCGGGGTTACGAGGTAGTACCGGGAGCGGTGCGGGACGCCGAAGCCAACGCCGCGCTTAACGGTATAAAAAACACCCGTTTCTTTGTCGGTGCGGTGGAGCGGGTGCTAACGGAGCACGTGGATAAGGGATACCGTCCGGAGGTGGTGGTGCTGGACCCGCCCCGTAGTGGCTGCCGCCCCGAGGTGCTGGATGCCCTGGCCCAGAGCGGTGCCCGGCGGGTGGTCTACGTTTCCTGCGATCCGGCTACGTTATCCAGGGACTTGGGGTATCTACATCAGTTGGGTTTTATGCTGCAGGAAGTGCAGCCCGTGGACATGTTCCCGCATACGGGGCATGTTGAGACGATAATTCTGATGACAAATAGTGGTTTTAAGGGCAAATGAGGCGGGTCAACCACAATATGTTGTGGTTTTAAAGCAAATAATGGGCAAAAATCGGGGAAAAAAGTGCATTTTTCGGCCCGATTTTTGAGGGGTTTTTATAGATGACATTAGGTATTTTTTTATAATCATGAGGAATTGAAACCACTTTTGGACGTTTGGATTTATAATTATTATGGGTAACAAAACAGGTAGAATTACTATATTAGGTGAATTCTCTGAATATCCGTTGTCAATGGAAAATGCAAAACCACACGCGATAGTATCATGTAAAGACGGTGGTATTTGGTTTACGGAGTGGGGAAGCAAACAGATTGGCAGGATAACATCATGCGGAGATAGATCGTACGATGAAGGGAAACAGTGAGATTAAATTTTCTGTTTCCCTTAAGTTCATATGCGAAGGTATTCACTATTGCTGTGTAGATGGAGTTGCTTTGTTCACGAGAACGTAATTAATTTAGTGTAAATGGTTATAACTACCAATAAAGGAGATGACCATTTATGCAAGCCATGCAAGACAAAACGATCAAGGAATTAGCAAAGGATTGCCGCACCGTAGAAGACGTACATGAGATGCTCAAGAATCTATTCAAGGACACCTTGCAGCAGATATTCGAGGCTGAAATTGAAGAGCACCTCGGGTATAAAAAACACAGCATTGAAGGCAATAATACTGGCAACAGTCGCAACGGTTACAATAAGAAAACTATCCAGACTAAGTTCGGCAAGACAGAAGTGGAAATCCCACGGGATCGTAATGGTGAATTTGAACCAAGGCTTATCGGTAAATATGAAAAGACATCCAACCAGCTTGAAGACCAAATTATAGCCATGTACGCCAAGGGTATGTCTACACGTGATATTGAGGACCACATGAGGGATATCTACGGTATCGACGTATCCCCTACCATGGTCAGCAAGATAACAGACAAAATACTACCACTGATTGCAGAGTGGCAGTCCCGGACACTTGACCGTATATACCCTATTGTTTTCCTTGATGCTATCCATTTCAAGGTACGTAAAGATAACCGGATAATAAACAAGGCGGCCTACAGTGTGTTGGCCCTAAATATGGCAGGCCAAAAAGAAATACTTGGCATCTGGATTGGGGAAAATGAAAGTGCCAGCTTTTGGCTTGGTGTATGTAATGACCTCAAAAACAGGGGGGTGCAAGATATCCTGATTACCTGTAAAGACGGGCTTTCCGGGTTTTCTGAGGCCATAAACACTGTTTTCCCCCATACCGAAATTCAGCTTTGCATAATCCATCAAATCCGTAATTCCCTGAAGTATGTGCCATACAAAGAACAAAAGGAGTTGATGGCTGATCTTAAGCAAGTGTACCAGGCATTAACCCTGGAAGAGGCTGAGTTAGCCTTTGAAATATTCAAAGAAAACTGGGGTAAAAGACATCCCATTATAATTCGTTCCTGGGAAAAGAATTGGCTTGAGTTAACAGCTTATTTTAAATACCCATATGAAATCCGTAAAATGATTTATACTACTAATATCATCGAGGGTTACCACCGGCAACTACGGAAAGTAACCAAAACTAAAACTGCCTATCCAACAGACGATTCACTGAAGAAAATTATTTACCTGGCCACCGTTGAAGCAGCAAAAAAATGGACTATGCCAGTTAAAGATTGGAAAAATTGCATCTCCCAATTTGTCATATACTTTGGTGATAGGATAGAATCAGAGATGGCCATATAAAAGTTAGCCGGCCAACAAACCGACCGGTAGCCCTTGACATGGAGCCTCTGGGCCTGTGTTTCTGGGAGCCCACCGGGGAGTCCACGCTACGCTTTGGTCTCCCGCCGCAACAGGCTAACACAGGCCCCTCTCCATATAAAGGGCTACCTAGTTGATTCTAACTAAGATAGTTTTGTGTTAAGAGGAAAAACCATTTACACGTAATATTTCACATTCCCTTGTTCACAAAAATCAAAGCATTATATGCCCTTGCCGGTTTCATTTTGAGTGTATAAAACATCTTGCTTATCTTTTGCCAATCGTTGAATTCAGCCCCTATGTTACCCATTGACTGTGTACTTTGGAGTATTTTAGCTATTTGCGGATTTTGGCTGGCAGATGCAAAATCTATAAAATTAATATTGCTATTAAATCCTGTAAAAACCCTCGTTAAATCATTGCTATGATGAACTGTCATTACCTTGGACTTTCCTGTACTGGTTACTGTGTTGAATGTGCTTTTATAAAAATCTGTTCCGATTGCATAATATTGATCACCGTAGCTGTCAGCCAAGCGATTACCCATAGAAGTATAGCCGGAAGCCGCAGAGGTTTTTCCAATATGTCCATTATGGCCTGTGATAAATATCATCTGGTTATTTTCATAGTTTAGAATCCAGTCTATCTTGTTTTTCATATATTCATCTCGTGTCTGAGAATAATTAGCGTTGGTCCCGTGCAAAGTCGCATTTTCTTTGATAGACTGTGCGCATTGATAGGCAAATTGATATTCTTTTTCGCTTGTTAGAGCGATGTAGTTGTCTTTTTGCGCGGTCATAGTTTCCATTAATTCTTCAACACCGGATAGTGCTTGCTTCACTTTTGCCTTATCTTGATTGTAAACTGTTTCGTCGTTTAAATCGGCAAGCAATTCTCTGTATTTGTCGCTTAAGGCATTGTCAACCTTATTTAAATACATAAAAAGAAATTCCTTGCTGTTATCGTAGCGCTGCATGTCAAAACCGTAGAATTTCAGCTTCTCATTTTCTTTAGCGGTTTGATTATAGTCATGCATCCATTGCACCAGTTCCTCCATTTCTTTAGTACGATAGATAGCAAAACCGATTTCTGCGACGGCTTCCTTGGCCGTTCCCTCATCGTCAAGGATATAATTATTCACTTTTGCGCAACCGCCAAAGTCGCCCTCCAAAGCAAAGATTCTGCAATTGTTGTGATTCACCAGTGCTTCAAATATATCTTTTTTCAACTGTTGAAATTCCTTGTTGCCATGAGTAGCTTCCCCGAGACCGACTATTTTGACGCCGTCATTTACCTGTAACGTGTTGATTGGTTGAACATATTGGCTTATCTCCGGTGTGCTTTTTGCTTGCTGACATCCGGATAAAGAAAGTAGGCAGATAAAGAGTGCCATTATTGTTATACTTACTTTTTTCATGAAATTACTTTTCATCCTCCATCATTTTAGAATAGATTCTTTTTGCTTTGCCTCCCCATACCGCATAGGCAATACCCATAACCAAAAACAGTGCGATAGGAACAGTACGAAAGAGTACAAACGGAAGCTCAAGGAAAAATGCCCTCCAGAATTGTGCATCTGACATTTCCCAAAGTCCCGGTGTTAAAAATCCTATGTTTGATAAATTAAAGTCGCAGCTAATAAGCACTGCAATCAAATAGCCAATCGCAACGGTAACATTGGCATAACATATTTTATTCAGATGCTTATAACGCAAAGCCGCAGAGTCTTTTGTAGAAAAAATATCATCGTCTTTGTTGCCGTTTTTAGGTAAAAAGTATTGATTTAAACTGTTTTTTGTGCCGTAAACGTGTCGCCAGCCGGCATCTTCAAAAAGGGCCTTATAATCCTCAAAGTCAGCTTGTGTTTTAAATTTTCGGTGATCCACATGGTAGTGCAACTCCTCCGGTGTACCCTCTGCAAAATGATAAAACCCAAAAGCGGAATGTTTAATAAGAAAATATCCCTTTTTAGCCATTTCATTAAGATATGATTCCTCTTTTTTAAAATTGGCAAATACCTTAAACTTTCTCATTAGCTTTATACCTCCTCTGATTCTGTTTGCTCATAAACTTCTACTAAATTTTTCAAGCGTTCAACTTCCAGTGCCAAAATCTCATGCCCCATAGGTGAAAGCTGGTACACTTTTCTTCTTGCATCTTCTGAGGGGACGGAAACAATCATCTTTTGCTTCATTAAATTTTCAATCGCTCCGTACATTGTTCCTGCCGCAATTCTTACACGGCCTTTGCTTAATTCCTCAACTTTCTGCATCACTGCGTAGCCATGGCCGGCTTTTCGTAAGGCCAGCATAATATAGAATGTCGTTTCCGTTAGCGGTAAATATTTTGATACGTTCATTTTCACACCTCATTTTATATCACTAAACTATATAGTTAAACTGTATAGATAGATTATATACAGCCCAACTGTATATGTCAACAGCAAAATAAAAAGTTCATCTTTTTTATCCGCTAGACTGTGGAGACGGTTATTGGGATAGGGCTATAGGTCCATATCAAAGGCTTTGAAGATTTTTAGTAAATACTGAAGTGCGTTTTGTGTTCTCTCAGACTTATGGTTTGAGGTGGTGTTTGTTGTAAGATAAAAATACCGAAAGTTGCAAGTCAAAAATCCATAATGTTGCAATTGGAAATTCCATAGTAATGCAAAAATCCATTGCAGGCATAAACCATAACCAATATTCTTGTATTTGACCAAAGAATGCAAGGAGGAGAGGAGCATGCTTACAATGGACAAGATACATGATATCAGATTCCGTTTCTTCGTGAAAGGAGAAAACATTTCCCAAATCGCAGATGCATTGCATTTGGATTGGAAGACGGTGCAGAAGTATGTCGACATGGCGGACTTCAACAAACCGGCTCCCAAACCGGCTTCGGAACAGCGTTTCTGTCCTAAGTTGGATCCCTACAAGCAGACTATTGATAAATGGCTTGAAGAGGACAAACAGGCACCACGTAAACAGCGGCATACCGCCAAGAGGGTATTTAACCGTCTTAGGAAGGAATCCCCCGGGTTTAACTGTTCATACAGGACGGTTGCTTCCTACTATGCTGTAAAACACGAGGAACTTTTTAACGGTGCCAAGGGCGGATTCCTTCCACTGGAACACCGTCCAGGTGAGGCGCAAGTTGATTTCGGCACAGCCGATTTTTATGAAAATGGCACACGGCTAACCGGAAAATATCTTGAAGTGTCATTTCCATACAGCAACAAAGGCTACTTGCAACTGTTCTATGGTGAAAACATGGAATGCCTTCTGGAAGGACTTGACGCCATCTTTCGGCACATTGGTGTTGTACCCGACGAATTGTGGTTTGATAACACCAAAACCATCATAACAAAAGTAATTCGGGGTGGCGGACGTGAGACCACCGAACGGTTTGATCGTTTCCGGGAACACTACATTTTTCAAGCCGTATTTATGAACCCCGGTGAAGGCCATGAAAAAGGCAATGTCGAAAACAAAGTCGGTTACCAGAGGCGTAACTTTCTTGTCCCCATGCCGCACTTTCTTGCGCTTTCCGATTTCAACCGGCAGCTTCTCGACATGTGCGAGGAAGATGCCAACAGGGAGCATTACCGCCGCAATGAGACCATTGAGGAATTGTTTGCGGAAGACTTAAAACACTGCCATCCTCTTCCTGAAATCGAGTTCGACCTAAGTGGCAAAGGTAATGCTACCACCAACAACTGGGGCAAATTTTATCTGAACAAAGGGATGCACGAATACTCGGTTTCACCGAAATATGCAAATACAGTGGTTAAACTGAAACTGACATCATCGCTTGTCATCGTCATGGACGAGAACTACCGTGAAATCGTAAGACACCGTCGCCTTTACGGCGATACCAAAAAGCAGAGCATGGACTGGCTTCCATATCTCAGGCAGCTTTCCATACGTCCACGCGCATTGAAATATTCGGGTATCTATGACATGATGCCGCCTGCAATGAAACAATTCCTTGAGGGCTGCTCCAATACGGAAACAGGAAAGGTTCTTAAAGTTCTGGCAGAACTCACGGACAGAACAGGCTTTGACAGTGCGCTCAGTACCGTCAATCAGGCACTCTGTTACGGCGCATCTGATGCGGATAGCCTTAAGAACCTCTACCGGCGTATTTACGCTGATGTGCCGGAACTTCCGCCGATGCCGCTCAATTCGGAAATACCGGATGTCGGTCAGATGACAACCAACCTTATCGCTTACGATACCTTCCTGAAGAAGGGGGGTGCCGCAAATGCTTGAAGAAGAAATCATTGGCTGCTGCAAAAAACTGAAGCTGAGCCGCAATCTGGCCGATATGTCACAGACAACGGAGGGCGAATCACATCAGGAATACTTATATAAACTACTGTCTGCAGAACTGAAAAACCGTGAACAGGGTCGTACAGCCAAATTGATTAACAGTGCTGGTTTCTACAGCATCAAAACATTTGACGGATTTCGTTTTGATGAAATCACGCTCCCTTCCGACCTGACACCGGAAAGCCTAAAGTCCCTTGATTTCATCAAGGAAAAGAAAAATGTCATCATGTACGGCAGGACAGGTACCGGGAAAACCATGCTTTCCACTGCGCTTGGCGTGAGCGCTTGCCAGAAAGGAATTCCCGTCAAATTCTACCGCACTGCAGCACTGGTCAACCAGCTTTCGGAAGCCAAGAAGGCCGGCACACTGGGGACGCTGTTGAAAAAACTGAATAAAGCATCTGTCATTATACTGGACGAGTGGGGCTACGTACCATACGACCGTACCGGTGCCCAGTTGCTCTTTGACTATCTCTCCGAGATACATGAGCACAAGTCCATTCATACTGAACACGAACCTGGAGTTTTCCAGGTGGGTCAATGTACTCTATGATGAGCAGATGACTGTCGCCCTTGTAGGCAGACTCATGCACCACTGCTATCTTCTCCTGTTTCCGGGAGAGAACAACCGGTTAAGGGAGTCCAGTATCAATGACCTTTACCGCTCAATAGCGTCAACAGATAAGAAGGAGGGTCACTGATATGACAATAAACAAAACAATTATCAGAGAACTTGAACATATATACAGGAGGTCTTTTCCCAATGACCTTAAGCGGTATCTGCTCGTGAAATATGCAGAAGAGCCATTTCCGTATGAATTCACCGAACAGGATCTTTATGCTAACATCCGGCGGGATATTCGTGATTATGAGGCCGGGGAACTGGATGTCACAGTAAAAAGCCCGTCCGAACGCTGGCAGGAAGAGCGTGAGCACCTTAAGAATCTGTATATTGAAAAATCCTGCGAGGCACGTGATCTTAAGGAATATGTTGCCGAATTGGAACAAATGCTTTCAGATCACGGTCTGGAATCTTTCAGAATGGCAGAACGGCGGATTGAATACTTAACCGAATCACTGTCTTTTTAATTAATTCAGGTAACAAATGCCTGCAAGTCTTCTCTTTCCCTGTAAAACATGGCGGGGAAAGAGAACTTGCAACATTGTGGAAAATGGAGATGCAATACTATGGAAAAATTACTTGCAACTTTCTCCAAAAAGCTCTTGCAAAAAACAGTTTGAGGGAATTTTCGCTAAGTGCTTAATTTTTACGCGAAAATAATTTTATAAAATAATTGTTTAGCTTTGGCAGAATTATATAGAGTGGATGATCTGGTAAACTATTCGAATGATAAAGAAGGAGTAGGTGTTCAGCCCAAGGGAAAACAGGGGGCAGAACAGGGGACGGTTCTTTGTTTGACAACACCCTGGCAGGATGATAACATACTTGTGGGGTGTTTTTTTATGCCAAGAACGGCAAGAAAGAAAAGTGAAAGCAGGATATATCACGTAATGTTTAGAGGGATTAACCAGCAGAGTATTTTTGAGGATGATAAAGATTACGAGAAACTTATTAAAGTTTTTAACAAATACCGTGAAGAGTTACAATATGAAATATACGCCTACTGTTTGATGGGAAACCATATACACTTATTAATTCGAGAAGGCCGGGAAGAACTTTCGAATATAATGAAGAGGATCGGAACCAGCTATGTATACTGGTACAATTGGCAATACGGCAGAAAAGGCCACTTATTTCAAGATAGATTTAAGAGTGAAACTGTTGAGGATGATTCATATTTTCTTACCGTGTTAAGATACATACATCAAAACCCGGTAAAAGCAGGATTGGTAGAGAATATGGAGGAATATGAATGGAGCAGCTATAAGGAGTATTTATACGAATCGGAAATGGTTAATACAGGGTATGCGCTTGATATGTTCCATGAGGATAGGGTAAAAGCTATTGAAAAATTTAAGGAGTTTAATAATGAATCAAATAATGACCAGTGTCTTGAAATAACCGAAGGAAGGAAAACAATATCCGATAAAGAGATAAGGCAGATAATCTTAATGAAATATAATATAGAGTTGGCATCACTACAGAATCAGCTTCCGGAAACTCAAAAAGAAGTTCTAAAATATATGAAGGAATTGGAAGGCAGCTCGTTGAGGCAGCTGTCCAGATTGACAGGATTTACTGTGAACAAGATATTCAGAGCGTAAAACAAAGAACCGTCCCCTGTTTCGTGTTCGCTTTTTGAAGGTTTTATTGTTTACAATTATATTCTGATTGTAAAGCAAAAGCAGGCGCCGAAACCTAAAAAAATGGCCTGCCCAGGCGACTGTTTCTGAAAGATACCCCGCCGCCAAGGGGATACCAGATTGATGCGGCATCTTTTTTGTATCCTCAAGGCATACAGAAACGGTTTGCCTGTTGAAACGAGCATAAACCTTGATAAATAAGGGGTCTGATTGATCTTAGAGCTCCAGTGACAAAGTGACCCTTGAGGAGATAAAACAGATGACATTAGATTTTTTATTAAGGTAGATTGGAGAGGTAATAATGGGGAATACGGACAAGTTTGAAATGATAGCTAATATATATGACACTTCTGAAAGAATCCAAATTGCAAAGGTGGCATCAGATGCCATTCGTGAATATTTAGTTGACGCTAATAATAAGAATGCTATTGATTTTGGGTGTGGAACTGGTCTTGTTGGAATGAACTTGTTAAATGATTTCAATTCTATGCTATTTCTGGATACATCGCAAAACATGATTAATCAAATAAAGCAAAAAATTTCTAATTCTAATATACAGAATGCAGCTACATTATGCTTTGACTTTGAAAAAGATAGTCTTTCGGATTTACATGCTGATTATATTTTTATGGCTCAGGTTCTACTCCATATTAATGATGTTGAGTTAGTTTTATCAAGATTATATGATGTTCTAAATGTAGGAGGGCATTTACTAATCGTAGATTTTAATAAAAATGAAGAAATAGTCTCTGATATGGTTCATAACGGATTTGATCAAGTAAAGCTAACCGACATTATGACTAAAATAGGATACAGAGATATTCAATCCAAAACTTTTTATACTGGAAGTAAAATATTCATGGGACATGATGCATCTATGTTTATTCTTGATTCTCAGAAATAGAGTTAGAAATATTTAATTCCGTTACTGGATTTAAGAATCTTGAGATTAATTGAAAGTGGCAAATCATAATAGAGACAATTTAAAGAACTATTCATGTATTGATTTAAGATGACATATCCGCCAAGGCACCACCAGGCTCAACGGACATCTTTTTTGTATCCTCAAGGCATTGTGAGGTCGTTGCGAGGATTGAAGGGTTGAAAGGTCGATAAATAGAGGGTTCGAGGGACTTGGGTAAACTATATAACCCTTGTGCATACAAAAAAGATGCACTTTATTGGAAGCTGTCCTAGCCTTGAATATAAAGCAGCGGATGCCTTCAGATTTACAGATCGCTTCTGTTGTAGTATAATAAGCATAAAATAAGGATACAATAATGCTACGAAACGAGGTGATCGGGATGATTAATATCAAGCCATCTGCGGCAATTCGAAAAAACTACAATGAGATTTCCGAGCTGTGCAAGCGGTCGGGAGAACCGGTATATCTGACTAAAAACGGAGAAGGAGATCTGGTGGTAATGGACATTGAAGCCTTTGCCAGACGTGAAAGCATGCTGCGCCTTCGGGAAAATCTGATTGCTGCGGAGGAAGGCAGGTTGAGCGGCAAAAAGGGCTATTCCATTGACGAGGTGTCCAATATGATGAAGGACGCTGTCAAGGAGGTATTGGATGGACAACGAGGGTAAGTTGTATAAAGTGGCTATCCCCGATGAGGCGGCTCAGATGCTGGTATCTCATTCACGTTTTCTTGCACAGGTCAGTGAAACGGCAGCCCTGCAACTTATTGCCGAGTTTAATGAAAAAGCAAAGTCCCTGGAAAAATTTCCAGAGCGAAACCCATGGCTTTCCGATCCGCTGGTGCCATCGGGCAAATACCGTAAGCTCCTGATGGCGAAGCGGTATCTGCTGGTTTATAAGGTGAAAGATAGTACTGTATATGTAGATGCCGTGGTGGGCTGCAGGCAGGATTATGGTTGGTTGCTGTAGGAAATATGGGGTCAGGCACTCAGTTGTTAAGTTATTGAATAACCAGACATTTGTGAAGGAATGGTGGAGCGATTGTACCGGTGCACTGCCCGGTCTACGTCTCCTGCAACCCCTTCACCCTGGCTAGGGACATCGCGTGCCTGGACAAACTGGGCTACCGGTTGTGGGAGGCGCAGCCGGTGGACATGTTTCCGCATACGAGTCATGTAGAGACCATAATCCTGTTGCAGAACCTGTAATGATGACTTCTAAATCGGAAGCCCGGCGTTTAATTGGCCAAGGCGGCTTTACCTCAATGAAGTAAAAATCACCGATATTAACCATTTAATTACTGCTACCGATGTGCAGGATGGTTTAATCCTGCTTAAAAAAGGCAAAAAGGATTTTCATGCTTTGAAGGTACAGTAAAGGTACAAAGGTAAAATAAAAAAAGGTCGCACGCAGCGGCCTTTTTTTGTTTAGTTATACTCCGATATTCCTTTTTGCAAAGCCACGCACACCCAACCAAGCCAAACCTACGGCCAAAATAAGCGCGATAAGCAAAGGCAGAATGTTTAGTTCGCTAATGGGGATGCTATAGTGCGCTATGCCAAAAGGCGTGGATGCCAAAACTTCCCAAGGCACTAAGCCTACTTCCCAAAACATTTCCAACACGATTAAAGCGCCTACCAAAAGCAAACTCAACACGGTTTGGATTTTGGGTGCCATGCCATATAAAAAAGCGGCAAAACCTACGATTAACCATAAGGAAGGAATTTTGGTAATGGCCATTCTTAAAGTTTTAAAGAGAAATAGGTTGTCACCAGTAACCGCACCCCAGCCAATGCCGGTGGAGAGCCCTAATACCACTAGCACTGCCGCGGTGTACAAAAAGGCCATACCAATAAAGCTTCTCATATACGCTCACGGCTAATGGGTTTAGCCAACATCATTTCGGTGTAGCCGGCACTTTCGTCGCTTTTTAAGCCTATCATCATGCTCACGGCCAAAATAGCGCCGCCCATTAAACCCAACATATAAATTATCAACGCTACAAGGCCTTCCTGGTTGCCTAATTTGGCCATAGCCGGCCCCCAGGAAGCAAAGCTTGCCAACATTTCGCTCATTTGGTCGGCGATGGTGGGGCTGATGGCCCCAACACTCAAACCCAAAAAGGCCATGCCAACACTCCAAGCCAGCGCCATATTTTTGTTTTGCCATAAATTTAAGGCGAAAGGCGTAGCCAAAAAGCTAGGAGCTGTAGTGCGGCCGGTTGGTTCGGCAAAAAGCCCGCCGGCGATATCGCGGTTTTTTAAGATTGCATAGGCACAAAAAACTGTTAGCGCACACATCAAAGCAAAAACGAAGAAGGGCCAAATGGCATTTTCCCCAAAGGGAACCGTCCCCCTAAACCACGATTGCGGCGCTAACCATAACCAACCGGAAAACCCGCCGGAAAGATTATTCATGATCATGGTAAAATAAGTGGAACCCACAAGCACAGTTATGGCTATCCAAGCTGATTTTGGTGCCGTAAAAATTTGGGCGATGATTAAAGCCAGGCCAGCAAAAAAACAACCCGCAAAAGCTAAAGTTAGCCCTGCCACGATGGAGCCTGCCACAGCAAAGCCGCTTATCAGCAACAAGATGGTCACCAAAAGACCGGCTATTAAACTACCGCCCATGCTCAAAATTAAAGCAGCCATAAAGGGGGCATATTTACCCACCGGACGGCTTAAATAGAATTCTGCCCGGCTGGAGGCTTCTTCGCTGCGCGTGTGCCGAATCACCACTAAGGGGGCGGCAATCATTAAAACTAAAGCTCCTTGCACCATGGAGCGCAACATAATGGCACCTTCTAGCGTCAAAGGTACAATGGGGCCCAAAATGGCCGTCGTCATGGGATTGGAGGATAACTCCCCCAAAAAAACTTGCCAATCGGGCATGGCCAAGGCAAAGCTGACTTGCCCCCAAAAGGCTAAACAAGGTAGTATTATCCATACCGGCAGGCTAAAACGGTCCTGCCGGATGGCCAAACGCAATAAACTTAAAGTGCCGGTAAACTTAGTCATGTCGCTCACCTGCCTTGGCTAAATCTTCGCCATAGTGCTTCAGGAAAATTTCCTCCAAGGTGGTGCCGGGGATGGCTTTCAGCTCGCTTAACTTGCCGCTTTCCACCAACACACCTTGCCGAATGATGCCCAAAGTATCGCACACGGCTTCCACTTCGCTTAAAATATGGCTGGATAGTAAAACTGTCTGGCCATTTTTGGTGGCCTCACGCAAGCAATTCTGAAAGATGAGTTCCATTAAAGGGTCAAGCCCGCTGGTGGGTTCATCTAAGATTAAAAGTTCCACCTTGGCGGAAAAAGCCGCTACCAACGCCACCTTTTGCCGATTGCCTTTAGAATAACTGCGGCATTTTTTGCTGAGGTCCAATTGAAAGCGCTCCACGAGTTCGGCCTGGCGTTTTTGGTCCGCGCCGCCGGAAAGCCGACCTAAAAAATCCAAAACTTCGCCGCCGGTTAGGTTGGGCCATAAAGCCAGTTCGCCGGGGATATAGGCAATGCGCTTGTGAATTTCCACGGCATCTTGCACCGGGTTTTTGCCAAAAACTTCCGCAGTACCGCCATCGGGATTGATCAACCCCAATAAAACGCGGATAGTGGTAGATTTGCCGGACCCGTTAGGGCCTATAAAGCCATAAGTTTGGCCTTGTTCCACAGTTAAATTTAAACCTTGCAGGGCTTTGGTTTTGCCAAAGGATTTTTGCAAATTGTTGGTTTGGATGATGTTCATGGTTTAACCTCCTTATCTATAGAAGGCTTTTTTTAATTCCGCGATATAAGCGGCAAATTCGTTTTTTATGGCCTCATAATCCATGTTCAACAAGCTGCTGCCGCGCTGGTTTTCCAAAACTTTAGTTGCATAACCGCTAACAGCCCAAAAAATAAGCTCCTTGGCTTTTTCAATATCCAAGCCTTCTTTAAAGTGGATAGTTTCAATATCGCCGAAAAACTCGGCAAAGCTGGTATTTTCTACTTCCCACTGTTTTTGGCTGATAATTTCCGCTACTTCGCCACTATTTTCAGCGGTGACCATCCGCACAAAATCGAAGATCCAGGGGTATTTGAGCAAAACTTCTATTTTTAGCAGGCAGGTGTTGGTCAAGCGGGCAAAAATATCTTTTTCGCCTTTGTTGATTTTGCCAAAGTATTCCTTCTGCAAAAACTCCAAGCAGTAATCGTACAAAAACAAAAACAGTTCCTTTTTGCTGCCGATGTAGTGGAACATCAAGGGTTTAGAAATCCCTGCCTTATTAGCAATAACATTGGTCGAAGCACTGGCGTAGCCCATTGTGGCAAATTCCTGCAAAGCAGCACTGATAATGTTCAAACGCCGCGCTTCGTCCAAATCCCAAATTTTCGATTGCATTTTTCTCACTCCCCCAAGCAAATTTACCTGACAGGTCAAAGTATAACGTAATTTACCTGTTAGGTCAAGAGGGGTGCAAAAATATAAAAACCCTTGACAAATCGACCACCATGTCTATTTTTAAATTGATAGACCATGGTGGTCGATTTGTATATTTGTATGAAAGGCGGGATTTCTCTTGAGTAATTTTTTTGAAAATCTTAACGATCAAAAAAAAGAACGTATACTAAACGCGGCTCTGGCTGAATTTGCCCAAAAAAAATATGACGACGCTTCAACAAACAATATCGTAACTACCGTCAAGAAAAACGATGTTTTTAAGAAGGTTAAGGGGTTGAGTATGGGAGAAAAATGTCGGGTCGCATTTGCCAGGCTGATTTTGTCAGGTGCAAACTTTTTTGTTTTGGATGAACCTACCAACCATTTAGATATCGCCGCTAAGGAAAAAATCGAAAAAGTCTTAGAGCAATATACGGGCGGCATCCTATTTGTTTCACACGATATCTATTTTGTACAAAGGATTGCTGCCAAAATCATGCTGTTGGAGCATGGATCGTTAAAATTTTATGACGGAAATTATGATTATTATCTACGAATGAGAAAAAATGAATGTGTACAAAATACCGGCGAATTAGATTTTATAACTATTCACAACCGCATTCTGCAACTTGAATGTGACTTGGCCTTCATTGGCGGAAAACTAAATCAAAGGTTAGGAGAGGATGATAAGAAAAGTCTTAATGAAGAGTGACTAGAACAGGGTGACTAGAACAGGGGACGGTTCTTTGTTTGACAACACCCTGGAGGATGATAACATACTGGTGGGGTGTTTTTTTATGCCAAGAACGGCAAGAAAGAAAAGTGAAAGCAGGATATATCACGTAATGTTTAGAGGGATTAACCAGCAGAGTATTTTTGAGGATGATAAAGATTACGAGAAACTTTTTGAGGTTACGAATCGGAAATGGTTAATACAGGTTATGTGCTTGATATGTTCCATGAGGATAGGGAAAAAGCTATTGAAAAATTCAAGGAGTTTAATAATGAATCAAATAATGACCAGTGTCTTGAAATAACCGAGGGAAGGAAAACAATATCCGATAAAGAGATAAGGCAGATAATCTTAAGGAAGTATAATATTGAGTTGGCATCACTACAGAATCAGCTTCCGGATACTCAAAAAGAAATTCTAAAGTATATGAAGGAATTGGAGGGCAGCTCGTTGAGACAGCTGTCCAGATTGACAGGATTTACTGTCAACAAGATATTCAGAGCGTAGAACAAAGAACCGTCCCCTGATTTACCGTAAAAGGCGAAGTTGTCAGCATTTCCGGTACTGTGGTGCGTTGCGTTAATGATTCGGATGGAAAATATTTTGTTAGCGTTGAGTTTACGGATATTACCAAGCAGCTGCAGGATGAAATCGTAACATTTATACATAAACAGCAGCTGATTATGATACAAGCCCATAAGCAAGACTACGAGTATTATGACGACAACCGAAATAGCGTTGGATATCAGCGAGGTTAATACGTGCCTCTATTGGGTCTGCAAGAGCGGTAGGTGGATCACGAACTGTGTGCCACGGCCCGCTTCGCTGTCGGCTGTAATAGTGCCGCCCAACCGCTGGACAGCTTCCCTGGCTATGGCGAGTCCTAAGCCGGTTCCGGGGATGGACTGGGTGTCGACTCCGCGTTGGAAACGTTCAAAGATAAAGGGCATCTCCTCCGGTGCAATACCTTTACCGGTGTCTTTTACAGTGATGACCGCGCTGCGGGTGTCCACCTGTAAAGTCAGAGTCAATTGTCCACCGGGTGGCGTATATTTGCCGGCGTTGTCCATAAGATTATTCAAAGCAAGTTCCAGCAGGCGCTGGTCCAACAATACAGGCACAGGACTATCCGGGCAGGTGGTGGTCAGGTGGTGCCCGCTATCTTCAGCAAGGGCCTGGTAGACTGGAGCCAGGCGGTGTATCGCTTCACGGAGGTCGGCAGGCTGAAGCATCAGGCCGCTGCCTTCGCTTAAATTGGCTAACTGCAGCAAACCGGAGATAATATTTTCCATCCGCTCGATTTGCCTGCCCTGGGCAGGTAAGACCTGTTTTAGCCGCTCCGGATTTTCTGTAATTAACTCGTGGTAAGCTCTCAGTGTGGTTACCGGCGTTTTTAATTCGTGGGCGGCATCGGCGGCAAAGCGCTGCGCTGTATCCCGCTCGGCGGCCAGGGAGCGGAAGGATTCCCGCAGGTACAGGACCATGCGGTTGAACTGCTCACCCAGCCGGTCCAGTTCAATAATGCCCGACCGGTCCACCGTCTCCAGGAAGTTGCCCCCGGCCACCGCTTCCGTTGCCGCGACCAGGCGGGACAGCGGCCGGGCGAGCCAGTGGCTCAGCAGCCAGCCGATGAGTACGGCCAGCGCCAGGGCCAGGAACAGCTACTTCCAGCACCTGGCGGTAAAGGTTGGATAAAACCGCAAATGCCGAGGGGCTCAACGTAAACCGGTAGATAGCGGCTGAGGATACCCCTTGCGTGACGGTAATCGTTGGCAGGGTAAATGAAATTTCATCTTTTGAGCGTTGTCCGCCAGGAAGGCCTGAATATTGTCGGCTTGGTCCTGGATTATGGTACCATCGGCTGCCAGTTCGTCCAAATTTGCCTGCAGTTGCTGCGGCGATAGCATCTGCATACGCACAACTTTCGGCAGGGACGGCATTGCTTGTTTCAGAGCGTCAGCCTGCTGTTGGTTGATGATCCCCTGGTTGACCATCTGGCTGACCGGGTCTTTGATATTGTCCAGGTTTTCCTTAAAATATTGGGCTATTTGTTCCTTGTCCATGTCTTTGGTTTGATCCAGCATATCCTGCTTCATGTTCTTCATTTTTTGAGCGTTGGCTTCCAGGAACGTGAGAATGTTATCGGCCTGGTCCCGGGTGATGGTACCTTCGCTCACCAGCGTATTAAGACTTGTTTGCCACTGCTGCTGTCTCTGCTGGTCAGTAATGTCGCTCATCTTATCCCTGATTGACTGGGCCTGATCCTCGGTGATGGTCCCATTGTCCACCAGATCCTTCAGGGGGTCGACAATTTTCAGCACCGGACCCTGTTCGGACTTATTTATACCATCAGCCGGTTTGGCAATATCAAGCACTGGTTTCTGGGGTAGATTTTGTTGGAAATACGTGAGCACGGTATCAGATTGGTCCTGGGTAATGGTTCCCGCGGTCACCAGGTCAGCTAGGGCCTCTTTAAGGATACTTTGATTGGCGTCCCTGTTAATGATACTGTGAACCATAGTTCTGCCAGACGCTATGCTTGCCGCTCCGTTATTCCCTGTAGAGGAGTTATTGCCGGCCAGGACCGGACCACCATAGGAGGTTGCCAATCCCGCTACCAACATTCCTGTGACTACAACTTTTGCAATTTTTTTGTTTTTCATGATTAATTCCCCTTTCATTTAATCTTGGTTATCATGTATTTTTTTACTGCTCCCTTATCACCTCTCGACGCCTGTACGTTGAAGCATTCACATCCAGCCGTCGATAGTTATTAAACCATATGAAGGTGTAGATTCAAGACAAGGTTTAATTAAGAAATCTACTCTGAAGCCAAAATTTATTTATGCTCTGAGCGGCTGAATATTCTGGAAGTTTTGGCAAGTTTATTTTGTATGCTATATTTAACATAAGATAAAATTTAACATGCATTAGTGGGAGGAGAGCAATTGCATATTTCCAAAATTATTGGTAACAACCTTGCCGGTATAGGGAGAGGAATTGTACATTGCTTCTGCCTCAACAACTTCCTTGAATTGTAAGAGAGGGTGCAGCGAAAAAGTTCGCTGCACCCTCTCCTTGTTTTTTACAGCCTTTAGGCAGGTAGATAATTATAAAGAGCATATTGGCTTTTAGTTAAGCAATGAAAAAATATGTGTAAACCTCTATTTGTAATAGATTCCCTTGAAAAGCTGTAGTTTTGAGGTGGATGTAAATAAGACCAATATTTTATATGATTAAATTTTATACAAATCTGGTCAAACACATAAGAACTTAAATAAGCATCTACCACATAGGGCTGATATCAGCTCCATGTGGTGGATTCATCTAGTTTTAAACCAATCGCCTTCCGAAACTGTGTCAGGTCTTGTCGAGTGCAAAATTTTTTAGGTATATCTAAGTAAAAATAACCCAAAAGTAGACAGATATCAAAACGGTAGGGTTTACTGCAATATAAAATTTACGACAAAGTACATTGACACACATAGTAATTTGGCATAAAGTATATATTGCGAGGTGAATAACTGTGAATGCCACAATTTCAACAGACCTTATCCGTGGTCATACCAACACTATAATTTTAAACATACTTCGCCAAGGTGATAGCTACGGATATGAGATCTACAAAAAAATTATCCAGCTGAGCGGCAACCAGTATGAATTAAAGGAAGCAACCTTATATACCGCTTTTCGCCGGTTGGAACAAGACGGTTACATCCTCTCCTATTGGGGGGATGAAACCCAGGGCGGTAGACGCAAGTATTATCGCATTACCGATAAAGGCAAAGAACTCTACGAACAAAGCAAAAAAGACTGGAGCTTTGCCAAAGGTGTTTTAGAAAAATTGATTACAGGAGGTCTTGACGATGGCCAAGATTGAAAATCGCCTGGATAAAAAAGTAACAGCATATATCGACAATCTGTTTTCCGGGGTTGGACCAAGTCAACAGCTGTTTGATCTAGAGGAAGAGCTGGCCATAAACATTAAAGAAAAAACCGCGGATTTTAAAGCCCGGGGCATGGACGACGAGCAAGCTTTTAAAGAGGCAGTGATTTCCATGGGTGATTTGAGCGGGCTGGTGGATGATATGCGTAAGCTCGGGCAGGATACGGCGAAGCAATCGGTTTATTCTACTATGACAGCACGTATTTCAACGGCTGGAATAGTCGCCGGAGTGCTGCTTGGCTTATTTGGGATATTCACGGTTGCAATGTTGTACTTTATGGACTTGGATGCGATAAGTGTTACAGGTTCCGGAATATTCATCGTTGCAGGCGGAACATTATTAACTCAACTTTCGCACCTTAAAAATAAGCTCAAGCTCTTAATATGCAAGCGTTTTGGAATTATTAATATCAAGCAACTGCTCTTTTCTGAAGCGAACTTTTCAGAAAGGCAGGTAATTGCTCGAAAAACGTATCCAAAAAATGTTGAATTTGTTCTTCAGAAAGAAGAAATTCCTTGCTAAATGATGAGGCGAAAAGATCTATGATTAAAAGAACAGCTTCGGTAAAGCGAATATCCTCAATTTCATCGCAACACAGATAAAAGAGCTCGCCAAGGGTCTTGGGGTCTTTCTCCTCTCTGGCACTTAAAGCCAGCATGATATATCGCACAAAGACAATGGTGGTATGAGCAGTAAGCGCATCATAACTACGGCACTGGAATTCCTTTGCCAAATGCAAATGGGACTTTGTGACTTTGAAGAAACACTCGATTTCCCAGCGTTTGCCATAAATACGGATAACTTCTTCATCAGATAGCTCAAGGTTTGTTGTTAAGATTGCCAACCATTTTTTTGAGCGGTTACGGTCTCGAACGAAGATGATTTTTACCAGAACGTCATTTCCGTTTTGGGCCTTACCAAGCCCGACAACGACGGATGATAGAATCTTGGCCCGCCCGCGTTTTTTGCGAAGAACTTTGTAAAGTTGACCCAATGTATATTCGCTTCCATTATAGGTGTAATAAACGCGGTGCATATTCTTGAGCATACAAACAACATGCAAATGGTATTCTGTCAGCACCCGCTTGATTACGACTGGAAAGGCAAACCAGCTATCAAAAAGCAGGGTACTCGCACAAAGTTGAAAAGGGTTCACTTGGTCGAGAAGCGAGAACATAGTTTCTGTGGATTTTTGAATAGCTTCTTTGCGACGGCGGTATCCAACTGTCCGTTTGTCAATCCTTTGATTTAGCCCCTGGTAACGATTTTTCTCTTTATCAGAGCTAAGCAGAGAGAACGCAAGGGGCAGAAAGGTTCCACCATCAGACCAACCCAAGGTCAGCATCCGAAACCCTTTCAGATACCGATTTGTTGAATGATCGTGAACCCGGGACAATAATTCAACCGATTTACTACGGTTTCTGGAATAAGTAGAGTCGTCTAAAATCAATACACGAGCCCGGCCCTCTGATGTCAGGGGTAAAAGTCTTGTTTTGATGAGAAATGAGCTGATTGTAACAAGAAATTTCCGCCAATTGAATGTAGGCCTGTTTAGAAAACGATATATCGCATCTTTGGAAGGAGCGTTATCTATACGACCTGACTCCAATGTTCGATAAAGATTTTTCCCTTGAAATACAAGGGAAAAGATAAATTGGAAAAGGAACAATGGCGATAGACCGGATTCTTTTCGGATATTCGCCTGGTGCAAAAAGGTTCCTATTTTTGCCTGCTTTATAAACCGATCAGAATAAGATTTAGCCTGTTCATTGTTATCATTTTTTGGTAAAATTATAGCCACAGAAAACATCCTTTCTTGGTGTGTTGTTGTGGTGACTACATTTTACCAAAAAAGGCGTGTTTTCTGTTTGTTTTTGCTTAAAAAAGTTGGCCTAAATTCTTATTTTGTAAGGGGTTAGACTGATTTTTGAACTGCGAAAGTTGAGTTATTAACTTACAGCATACTGACAAGAGAAACCCGTAAAAAATATGCAATGAACAAGATACGCGCCGTGCTCTATGCTTTGTCAATAGGACTAATGCTTTTTAGTATTTTTACAGCGATAATCACCCGTTTTTCTACCGGTGAAATATATATCGCCATCGGTTCATTAATGGTTTTCTCTTTAGCAGGTATTGGATTGTTTTTACTACTTATTCTTACGGAAACTGACCGCCGTAAAATGAAAACATAAATAATCGATAGACGTAGGGATCAGGCGTATCACAAACTTACGGAGGAAGCAATCTTTTGTACAGCAGGAGATTGCCGGGGATTTGTCCGATCTCCGCGTTCACATAGCTTCCATGGATAAAATGCTTCGCGAGGTTGATTGAGAATCTCGGAAGTGTCATTAAGAAAGGAGAAATAATGCAGAATCTAATTATTCTGCTTAGTACATTGGCCGTAATTCTTGTATTGATTGCCCTGCTAGCAATAATTGGTAAATACCTACCTAAAAGATTAAGTCTTATACAGAAAAATTGTTGGCTCATCGCACATATCATGTTTGTCATTGTTTATTTCAGCGGCTTGTTCGGCACACTCCTGCTTGCCAACATTGCCACAACAACCATCACCGATAGAGAGCTAATCTATGCAGCTCATATATTTAGCAAGTATTGTGATTGGTTTTTGATTATTCCTGGTGCGTTCGGTAGTCTAATTACAGGGACTTGGCTTTCCATACGGACTCAATGGGGACTAACTAAATACTATTGGACCATCGTTAAAGTGCTTGGAAATATTGGGGCAATCCTTTTTGGTAGTACATTGATGCGTATCTGGTTTGACCAAACAGTTGCCTTTAGTTCAATTGGTCAAATGAATCCTCTGCAAAATCCAGCTTACCTCCATAACCGCCAGATGTTAATTATTGGTACCATGATTTCACTCAGTATTTTATTCTTTTTAGTAGTTGTCTCTTGTTTTAAGCCATGGGGGAAAAGGCTTCGTTCATAAAAAGGGGTGATGGGATCCGGGACGTAGCCTATTTCATCCAGAGTGGTAATTGCAGCATCGACTATTTACGCACGTCTTGCCTCAGATATGAACGATTGTTTTTCGTCTGCCTTTTTATCGCTCATCACCTATCTCCTTGGGTGACGCTCAATCAGTTCCCATAGCGCGCGCTTTTCAGTACTTTATTCCTTAACCCTTGCAAAAGCGGAAAGGGGACACACCTTTTGAAGGCATATCCCCATGGTCATTTTGTTATTGATTTCTTTTTTTCACCTTTAGCCATTCGTCCCTGGCCAGGAAGCTTTCTTCCACGTTGCTCTCCATTTCTAGAAACATCTTATAAGGAACGCTAAAGGAGAGAAGATCCTTATCCACCTGTTTGCGGGCGGATATGTCTATCAGGCCGATGACCCCCCGCGGGTTATCCGACTTCCCTTCATTAAGAGGGATGATACCAATGCTATGACAACCGGCACACCGGGGGACGATAACGTTGTCGTCACCGTGCCTGGCATAGTTGGCCAGCACCGCCAGGGCTGAAATCTGATCCGCAGTGGCAAGAAAAACCACCACTTCCGGTGACTCACCGGGCAAAAGTTCTTCCAGCAGCTTAAATACCACGTACTCAGTGGAGACATTATAATAAGGAAGCCCGTCGGCAAAGGACTTGGCAAATTCCGGGGTCTTTTTGTACGCTTCGCCATGGCTCAAAGCAGGCATATTTTTTACAATGTTTTTACCCATTTCGCTTGCGCAGAATTCTTTGTTGCCATGAGACAGGAAATATTCGAGGCCCCCTGGAAAATTGACGTAGGTATTGCCGAAGCCGAGGCCGGCGCCGCCACCGATGCAGCCGTAGGTCTTGCGGTCAAATACCGCTGTCCGCCCCTTTGCCGCCGCATTGAGCATCGACACGACACAGCCCCAGCGACCTTCCTTGAACTGGAGCGCCCCTGCGGGTTTTTCATCGGTAAACATAATGGCCACGGGAGAATACCTCAGACCAACAGCCTCCGCTATCTTACTCTTCATATTTATCACCCCTTAATTTTTTCAGTAAAGCCAACAAAGTTTCTTTCTCTTTTGCGGATAAATTTGCAGCCACTTCGGCATTGGCCTCATGTGATAAGCGGGAAACGGTGTGCTCCATTTCCCTGCCGGCTTCAGTCAGGTATATCATAAAAACCCGCCTGTCTTCCGGGTTGGGCCTGCGAATGACCAAGCCCTGGTTTTCCATGCGGTCAATGATACCGCTGGTAGTAGTACGGTCCATCTCCAAAGCAGTTCCCAACTGGATTTGAGACTGCCCGTCATTTTTCCATAGAAAAGCCAACACCGAAAACTGAGGTGGAGTAAGGTTGTATGGTAATAATTTTTCTCGAAAAATATGGAAAGCTTTCTGATGGCATTTGGCAATAAAAAACCCAAGACTATCTTTAATATCAAAGCCACCGCTTTTTTTATTGCTCAAAGAACTTAAAACGCCCCCTCTTTTGTTTTTGTAATTATATCATCATTATGACTGTTTGCATACTGATTATTAATGTTATTTTTTACTTATATAATGGCCGCAAATTAACAACAAAGTCCTTGCAACTACTCCCGTTTCCCGTCAACAAATCTATTGGAGCTTGATATAACTCCTTGGCTTTTTAAGCCTGTTACAGCTTCCCCGCCGGGAAGATCCGGATAATCACCAATAAGGAGGACGCCCGGCGCCGGGAATCGCTTCCCGTGCCGGGCGTCCTGTACTGATAACAGTCTTATTCAGGCATTCTGTTTAGTGGGTAAAGATCGTACTGAAGCTATACCTCCGGCTTGATCTCGTTAACCGCCGCTAGGACTCCCGCCTCGCATAAGGAAAGGGGACACACCTGTTGAAGCTTGGGTATTTCTCTGGGGACAGGAATGTCCCCAACTAATGCAGGCGGGAGTTAAGCGGCGATAAACTCGAAATAAGTGCGACTAAGGTTTAGCGGTCAGGGGACACACCTCTGCTTATGGGTCAAACTTTTGGGTCGAGGAATGTCCCCAACGTATGGGTCAAAACCCCACCTGAACCAAGTCTTCTTTATTAGCCGGATATAATCAATTATTTCCGGTCATAAGATGGGAAATTTATGTTAAAAGTCGTTCCCTTCCCCAATTGACTCGCAAACCAGAACAGCCAGAACATGCCAGAACAGGGGACGGTTCTTTGTTTGACGACACCCAGGCACAAAGATAACATACTTGTGGGGTGTTTTTTTATGCCAAGAACGGCAAGAAAGAAAAGTGAAATTTTTGCCCAAAATTTTGTCCGATTACAATTTGAAAACACATGTCTATATTACACAGTATGAGGTAATTTTGAGACTGGGCAATTTTGAGAGAATGTCGGTTTTTTAGCTGGCGTTCTCTTTTTATATATAGAGTTTAGTATTCAGGAAGGCATGGAAATCTTTACCTGAAAAACTGGACATATTGCTGGAAATTAAGGAAAAAAATCGGGTCAAAAAATAAAGGAACACCGCGCACCGGATACAAAAGCATCGCGTTCAGACACACCTAACGGAGAACTATTGACCAATATAAATCATGATTCATATAATATGAATGTGAATTAAGATTCATATTTGTGAACGGTTATTCATTGCTAAGAAAGGGAAGTGAACTATGCCAAAGGAAACATTTTTACGACTTAGGGATGAAAAACAGGAGCGCATTTTGCGCGCGGCTATCCATGAGTTCGTGGAGAACGGCTTTGACCGTGCGAAAATCGGAGACATCACCCAAAACGCGAAAGTGGCGACGGGCAGCATATACCAGTATTTTGAGGACAAGAAAGAGCTGTTTGTCTATTGCGCCCAGTGGGGCCTCGAGGTACTCATAAAAAAGCTCAATGAGTGCTCGATACGAGTTTTAGCCCGTATAATCGCTTAGCAGGCGACCGCCTTCGACCTACTCGGCCATCTCTCCGCGTTACTGATTTTGTTATGGAGCTTACAGGCTGTGCGAAGATAAAATTTACGGCTTTAGGTATTCGACAAACCACCGGGTAATGGCCTCCAACCGGTGAACGCGGTGCAGGGCTGGCCCTCACGGCTCAGGTCGTGGTCCTCGTCCGGGTAGCGCAGCACCACAACCTTTTGCCCAAGGATTTTGAGAGCCGTGTAGAATTGTTCCGCCTCGGAAATAGGCGTACGCAAGTCGTTTTCGGCGTGGAGCATGAGCAGCGGGGTCTTGACCCGATCCACGAAACTGATGGGTGACTGTGCCAGGTACTCGCCGGGAATGCGCCAGGGCGGCCCGCCGAAGTCTGTAAGCTTAGTGAACCCGAAGTCACTGGTGCCAAACTGGCTGTACATGTTGCTGATGCTGCGCATGGCGATGGCGGCTTTAAAGCGGTTGGTGCGCCCCACGGTCCAGTTTATCATGAACCCGCCGTAACTTCCGCCTGCTACCCCCAACCTGGCCGGATCGATTCCCCCTTGCGCCACGGCTGCTTCAGTGGCATTCATAATGTCCTGAAAATCCTTATTGCCCCAGTCGCCCCGGATGGCGGCAGTGAAGGCCTGGCCATAACCCATGCTCCCACGGGGGTTCGAGTACACCACTGTAATCCCGTGAGCGGCAAGTAAACTGAAACTCAAAAAAGAAACGGTATCTGTACATCACCATCGGCCCGCCGTGAACCTCCAGCACCGCAGGCGTCTTGCCAGGCGGATTGGTCCCCGGAGGGCGCAGGATCCATCCCTCTACGGTGACCTCTCCGGACCGGGCGGTGTAGCTTTCGGGTGCGGAGAGTTTGACCGCCGCCAGGAACTCTCGGTTTACTTCTGTTAATCGGCTTTCGCGGGCTTTTGTGCCCCCCAAATTTAGAAGAAAAACGTCGTTGGGGATAACCGGATCGGAGTGGCAGAGCGCGGCGCGACGGGTGTCCCGGCTGATACTGAAGTTGTAAATGACCCGCTGACCCGCGGTTACGGGCAGCACCTTCCCGGTCCTCATTTCTACGCGTACCAGATGGCTCATGCCGCTGTCGCTGGCTAAATAGTATACGGCACTTCCGTCGGGTGTCCAGATCGGAGGCGATGGTTCCGGGTTTTTGATCAGATCGGTGATGGACTGGTCCTCAAATGGGCGGTCAAACCCGGCTGTCACATTGCGGGGATCGCCTCCAAGGGTGCTGACGGCCCAAACCAAAGGTTGAGTATAACCACCGTATTTCGAGTCATGCCCAATGTAAGCGATGGTCTTACCGTCCGGAGAAAAAGCGGGCCTGTAAGCGGGACCGAGGCTTTTAGTCAGCTTGCGAACCGGGCCGCCCCCGGCAGGAACCAACCCGATATCGCCTACAAACATGCGATTGGGATCAGGTGCTCCGACCGCCCGCCATTCACTCATCGAGAAGGCGAGGTGCCGCCCGTCCGGTGACCAGGTGGGGTCCGAATGGTTCAACCTGCCGTTGGTCAAAACACGCAGCCCCGTTTTTGTTTGGAGATCAATCACGGCAACCTGTTCGAACTTTTCGCCGATAAACCCTACGCCGTTTTCTTTAAAAGGAAGCGTGGTAATCCGCCGTATGTCGGCGGTAAACCGCTCCCTGGGCGACAATGTTTGGGGTTTTTCTTCCTCGGGCTCGATACCTTTTTCATTCAGCAGGATGGTGAAGGCAATCCACCGCCTGTCGGGCGCCCACACCGGCCGGCCGGAAATCCCTTTGAAGGACGTAACTTTCAGGGCTTCCCCGCCGTCCGTGGTGATGATCCAAATCTGAACTGACCCGCTGCTGCGCGTGGATAAAAAGGCAATCCACCTGCCGTCCGGCGACCAGTCGGGAGCATAATCCAGCTGATCCCCCGTGGTGAAAGGCTCAGCATTACCCCCCATGGCCGGCACTATCCAGAGGTGGGAACGGTACTTGTTTTCTTCCGGGACGAACACCTTTTGCACGAAACAAACGCGGGTTCCATCCGGAGAAATCTGCGCCTCAGTGATAAGACGCAGCTGAAAAAGGTCTTCGGATTGCAAACGGCGCCAAAGCGGTTGGACCGGTCGATGATCCTGCATTGACTTTCCTCCTCCTTCCTGTTAGCGTTGACCGTCAAGCCATAGTCCCCACTGATTATATTCCCATATTATGTATATGATGGTAAGCTTCAAAAACATATACCTATAGTCTTCGAAATTAACAAACAGGGTTGAACTGGCGGCAGAAACGCCCTTAATATTTTTGTCGTGCACTACCTGGTTTTTATTTCCGGAACATTTTCAGATTTTTACCATCTTTGTTAATAGAAGAGTTGAATATGGAGGTGGAATTGGTTATGGGAAAACTAGGGTTTCGGGTTTTATTGCCGGTATTATCCAACAGTAGAGTAGCACCGGAGTCAATCTTCGGTGCTATCTTTTTTTATGTCAAACAGATCATAACAACTTTTTTCGGGTACAATCAATTTACCTAATCATTTGTCATTAAGTCAATTTTTTTTCTGCAACTATACGCTTATTTTATATAATTTTATATAATCACTATTGCATTATATAAAATTATATAATATTATATTCATAGAAGGAGGGCGGTACTCCATGAAACCAAAAGAGCTTATGAAGATTCTGGCACAAGACGGTTGGGTGGTAGTTAGAATGCAAGGATCACACCACATACATAAGCACTCAACTAAACCCGGAACCATACCTGTAGCCCTCCACAACAAAGACATGGCACCGGGAACGCTAAACAAAATCCTTAAGGCCGCAAGACTGAAATAATTCCCGTCATTAAGGTATACAATTCAAAAATAAAGGAGTGATTAATGTGGTTTACATTTATCCGGCTATTTTTACTCCTGCCGCAGTCGATGGTCGCGGTATCGTATACACTGTTGAAATACCGGATGTCCTTGGCTGCATCACTGAAGGGGAATCTATATCGGAAGCAATGTCTGCGGCCAGAGAAGCTTTAGCTGGGTGTATTTTAGCCATGAAGCAAGCCAAGGAAGATATCCCCACACCATCAAATTACCGCGACATTATAACATCTTCTGATGATGATATTGTTACTTTAATTGATGTTGACCTTAACGACTATTTAAGGAAAAAGGAGACAAAATCTATTATTAAAACGGTTAGTCTTCCCCAATGGCTGGCAATTATGGCTGAAGATGCAGGGATTAGTTATTCACAAGCCTTACAGAACGCCTTAAAGCGTGAACTTGGTATAGAAGGGTAACCGTAACGGGTTGCTTTAGTGAACATGTTTCCGGTGGTTCGCCGGTTCAAGCCCGTTTGCTCCCACCAAAACCCAAGGTGGTGCCTCAAACAGGCGCTACCATTATTATTGGGACCGTAGCTCAGCTGGGAGAGTGCCTGCCTTACAAGCAGGATGTCACAGGTTCAAGTCCTTATTGCCGCCCAAGACCCCACCAGCTTTAAGCGACATCTTTTTTGTACCCTCAAGGCATGTCGAGTGCGTGGTAAGGATAGAAAAAAGGCAGGTTCAAGAATCCTAAGTTTCTAAAATGAGAAAACATGTTTCCCAAGACATTGAAAATAGCAAATGGTTGTAAAGGGAAACATGGAATGCTGCCAAGGAAATGATTTTGGTGTGCCGATTAACTATAAGCAGGTGAAATGGAATGATATATGTTAAAAACACCCCCAATAATACGGGTGTAGCCATATACGGTGATTTCATGTTCGGTTATTTCAGGCAGCTATCGCAAAATGCCTAAAGGAAACTGTTTACCCATACTGCCGGTATACCTTTGGGAGATATTTTTGAACGCTACCCTCCAAAAGAAGAAATACCTTCTTTAGAAGAAAGCTTATCAAAAAAAGCTATTCTTATACAAGAACCCGGTTTATCATTTTCATATTCAAATACAGGATACAACTTGCTTGATTTGTTGATAGAAGAGGTTACAGGTCGTGATTTTGCAGAATACATGAAGGAAGAGGTTTTAATTCCGCTTGGAATGCACAATTCCAGTTTTACTTGGAGTGAAGAGTTCGATCCAGCTGTACCTGTTGGTTATGATCTAAAAGGTAATCCCGTACCGGTATATATTTATCCCGAGAAAGCTTCTGACGGCCTTTTTGCAAACGTAGAGGATATAGCTGCCTTTGCTGCTGCCGGAATGACAAACTTTTCCCATACGGATCATCAAGTGCTTAACGACCAAAGTATTAATAAACTCTATACGCCAATGGTTGAAAAAATTGGCATCTATGGCGTTGTTTTAAAGAGGTATCGGTTTTCTGTTCTTCCTTTCTGGCTTATTTGTTTCAATCCTTGCTCTCATTATCGGAAGGGTAAAACAAATAAAAGCATTGGAACCAAAAACAATCTAGTAATCAATCCTTATCGCGTGGACCTTCCTTTAGCCCTTTTCTCACTCCAGAATATACTGCCCAATAAATAATTAGGCCAAAAATACCGAGAGAAACTATCATCATTCCAAGACCCCATAAGCTACCATAACCATACATCATAGGCATTAAAAATATCACCTCTATTAAATCAATGACAAAGGTATTATGTCACGGTAGCTTTAATGTATACATGTAAATAGTTAAAATTGCTGAGAGTTATGAATGGACAGGCACGACACTATTATTAATCCATAGTTTATTCAATCTTATAACCGGTTGGAGTGTTATCACTTTGACCGGTTTTTTTATATTATCTATTGGATCGTTTTTTTGTTTTCCTCAAATGGTGTCAAAATAAATTAAAAAAGAATAACATATACAAAAATAATCTACTAGGATTTGCCATGATGTTCAGGCTAAAGTGATTAAATTAGCAGTGGACGATGGTTTTTGCCCCCTACAGGGGTAGATAAAGAAAGAAGGTGAGAAAAATGAGCTTTTGGAAATATAAGAACGTATTCATAACCGGATGCACAGGTCTACTGGGTAGTCACTTAAGTAAACTTTTAATCAAAGGTGGTGCAAATGTTGTCGGCCTGGTACGTGATTATGTGCCACAGTCCAGGGTTTTTAAGGAAAGATTAATTTCTGACATGGTCATTGTACGTGGAGATATACAAAATTATGATCTATTGGAAAGAGCTATTAATGAATATGAGATTGATACAGTATTTCACCTGGCGGCGCAAACCATTGTCAGCATTGCCAATAATAACCCGTTGTCCACCTTTGAATCAAATGTAAGGGGAACCTGGAATATACTGGAGGCCTGCCGAAGAAATAACGGGGTGAAACGAATAGTTGTGGCTTCCAGTGATAAAGCCTATGGAGATCAGGAAGTTCTGCCTTATAGTGAAGAAACGCCCTTGCAGGGGAAACATCCCTATGATGTATCAAAAAGCTGTTCTGATCTAGTTGCCCATACCTTCTACCACACCTACGGTTTACCGGTTTGCATTACCAGGTGTGGCAATTTTTACGGCCCCGGGGATTTGAATTATAACCGGTTGGTACCGGGTACCATTCGTTCAGCTCTACATGGGGAACCGCCTATAATTCGAAGCGACGGCACTTTCATCAGGGACTATTTTTATGTCAAAGACGGCGCTAGAGCATATATGTTTCTAGCGCAAAAAATGGACGAACTGCCTGTACATGGCGAGGCGTTTAATTTTAGTAATGAACTGCAAATAACCGTCATTGAGTTAGTTAGAAAGATTTTATCGTTAATGGATTGCTCGCACCTGGAGCCCATTATTAAAAATGAAGCTAATAAAGAAATTAAACATCAGTATCTCAGCACTAAGAAAGCCAAGCATGTTCTTGACTGGGCACCTAAATATTCTCTGGATCAGGCTTTAATGGAAACTATTGAATGGTATACCAAGCAGCTTACCTGAGGGTAGATGACGAATTAATATAATTTTAAGTAATGGAAATTATTGAAAGGGGTAGCACTGGGTGAAACCTAAAGTAGTCATTTTATGTGGCGGCAAAGGTACGCGCCTGCGGGAAGAGACGGAATATAAACCCAAACCGCTGGTTACTGTAGGCAGGATGCCGATCCTGTGGCATATTATGAAACATTATGCTCATTATGGCTTTAACGATTTTGTGCTTTGCCTGGGTTATAAAGGAGATCATATTAAAGAGTTTTTTTTAAATTATAAATTACGCCGCTGGGATCTGCAGTTAAATCTGAAACACGGGACCAAATTCTTTACGCAAGATGAAGAAGAAGAAGTTGAAGATTGGAATATAATATTTGCTGAAACTGGCCTGGAAACCAACACCGGAGGTCGTATTAAAAAAATTGAAAAATATATTGATGGGGACTATTTCTTTTTAACTTATGGTGATGGGCTTTCTGACGTAAACATAAAAGAGCTTGAACAGTTTTTCCTGCAGCAAAGCAAGATCGGGGTCATGACGGGAGTAAAACCGCAGTCCAAGTACGGGGAGATTGCAGTTGACACCAACGGGACTATTATTGAGTTTAAGGAAAAACCTTTATTAAACAATTATATAAACGGGGGTTTTTGTGTTTTTGATCGAAAAATTTTTAACTACATGGATGAAAATTGCATTCTTGAAGAGGAAGTTCTTAAACAATTAGTTAATGAGCAGCAGCTAGTATTATATAAATACAATGGTTTTTGGAAGTGCATGGACACATATAAGGACTATAAAGAGCTGAACCAGATGTGGCAGAATGGTAATTCCCCGTGGAAGGTGTATTAATGGGAGGAACGAAATGTCATTCAAGGCGGGCGATATATTAAAAACTAATGATGGCTTCGGGCTGACGGCAACCCTTGATGACCGGGCGTATTATGTTTGGCCAGTGGCAATGTCTACTACCCAAGGGGAGTATTACGTACTGGAGAGTGCAGACCTGGTTTATATTGAACAGAGCGTAACAACCCCCGTGGGTATTGATTTATCTTATCAGCTCAAAGTATCTGAGGCTGATGTTGATGGCAAAGTGGGGGAAGTTAAAAGTTCCTGTCTGGAAAAGATCTGGAGAAGTGATTTCTCCCGGCGGGCCGGGCATTTCTATAAATTATTTCATGCACCGGCCCCTTTTAAGCCGGGCCGTACCTGGTTATCATGCTCGGGTAAAGTTTACGATGAACAGGAAATGACAAATTTAATTGATGCAGCGCTTGATTTTTGGCTGACCACCGGCAGGTACGCATCCAGCTTTGAGGAACAGCTGGCCGGTTTTCTTGGCGTACGCCATTGCATGCTGACCAATTCCGGGTCTTCGGCCAACTTGCTGGCTATTACCGCTCTCACTTCACCTAAACTGGGTGACCGGTGGCTTAAACCCGGGGATGAGGTGATTACTGTAGCAGCAGGGTTTCCCACTACCGTAACCCCCATTGTGCAAAACAGGTTGGTACCTGTTTTTGTGGATGTGGATCTTCAGACTTATAATGTTAATGTTGAGCAGCTCCAAGCTGCCATTAGCGATAAAACCGGGGCTATCTTTCTGCCTCACACCCTGGGCAATCCTTTCAACGTGGACGCCGTGACGGAACTTGCCCGTAAACATAATCTCTGGCTTGTTGAGGATAACTGTGATGCTTTGGGTGCTGCTTACCGTGACCGGTATACCGGTACCTTTGGGGACCTGGCTACTCTAAGCTTCTATCCCGCCCATCATATCACCATGGGCGAAGGGGGGGCGGTTGTTACCAGCGATCCGCTGTTAAAACGAATTGTAGAGTCTTTTCGTGACTGGGGAAGGGATTGTTGGTGCCCGCCGGGCCGTGATGATACCTGTAAAAAACGGTTCCAGTGGCAGCTGGGTACTCTGCCTTACGGTTATGATCATAAATACACTTACTCCCACCTGGGTTACAACCTTAAATTGACAGACATGCAGGCCGCCGTCGGGTTGGCCCAGTTGACTAAGCTGCCCGGCTTTATTGAGGCCCGGGAGCGTAACTTTGGACTGTTATATCAAGGAATAAAGAAATACGAAGAGATGTTTATGCTCCCGGAAGCTACGAAACATGCCCGGCCCAGCTGGTTTGGCTTTTTGATTACCCTGCGTCACGGTATACCATTTAACAGGCAGCGGTTAATTGAATATCTTGAAGCGCAACGTATCAGGACCAGGTTGCTATTTGCCGGCAACATGACCCGGCAGCCTGCTTTTCAAGGGGTTAAACACCGGGTGGTGGGAGAACTGAAAAATACCGATATAATTATGAACCAAACATTATGGGTCGGACTTTACCCAGGGCTGGGTGAACGCCAAATAGAACATATTATTAATGTAATCGATGAGTTTATAAAAAAGATTTAAGATTAACAATGAATAGAGTAACTCATCAAGTTGCATACGGTAAATACCGGCAAACAACGTAAAACCCTAAGTAAGCCCCCTTTCTCCATCCAAAAGAGAGGGGGCTTGTTTATATGCTTTACCAAAAGCTACCTGCCACATTTATGGTCGTGGTAAAGGAGGAAGCTATCAATGCAGGTATAAAGAAGGAAACTGGATTACTTAAGGTGCGTACGCCCGTCCAAATCTTCACTTAAGAACCCACATATCAACAAGCCGTGATAACCACCGGGTCCTGGGCTGTTGACAGAGGGGTATACGGTAATTTGCGGTGGAACCCCCTTAACTGTCCAACTAAGGTTTTTATCGGATGATTTAAAATCAACACACCAGATGCGGTCATCGGGTAATTTAACATAAAGAGGGGGCCGCTTTCCCTTCCAATCGCGCTTATATTCAGGCGACAGGTTACTATGCTCATCATCTATCCACGGGGCAAACCACATATCGCCTGGTTTTGGTTTTTCACCACGCTTGATAAGTTTTTGAATATCAACGAGTCGACAAGGCCATGGCATATGATAAAACCTCCTTTGCTAAACTTTTATCAGGTTTAGAAACTATACCCGGCCGTAACTAAGCCATTTTAAATAGGAAATTATTTTTTATAGATTATGTCAACAGAAAGATAATGTCTCTTGAAAGAAAAAAATAATTTTGAGGCTACCTGGTGACAAAAACTTACAGTAGTCAATAGTATATAAAAGTAATCAAAATTAACCAGCTATATGGGGGTAAATTATGGAGAAAATTGAGTTCATTTCTAATGATGATAAACAATTATTTGAAAACAAGGGTGAACCACCGGTGTGTGAGGCACCGGATGAAACTCAACCCGCCTATATTGGCATACCTTTCAGTATTGACATTATCATTTCGGATCCTGACGGCGAAATTACCGAGGTTGAGGTAGTAAATTTCCCACCGTGGGCATCATTAAACATGCTAACTGAATTGCCTGCGGCTGATGCCATTGCCTCCATATCCGGCTCCCCTGGGCCAGATGACGAAGGCTTTTATGATATGTCCATAGTTGCCACCGACAATGACGGAAACCAGACTACCAGCTCCCTCAAAATAAAAGTGACCGACTATGGTTTTTCAGACGATCCACCAGGGGTAGCTTAAAATGCTTTGGGGAATTGGGGTGAAGTAAAGTGAAATTCTGCCTGCTCATTGCACAGCCAAACCAACCGGAGGATGAAAAAGTATATACTGTTGAACAAAACCACGTTAATTGTTGGGCTTCATTCCTGGGCGGGAGGGTATACAATTTACCGCCAGTTGGCGAGGAGAGTGGCGATCCGGATTATGACTTTTTTGACCAATTTGACCTGGTGATGATAGCTCTCCGGCAAGAAGCCATAGAAGTGGGGATTGAGATAAAGCAAAAAACCAAGGCCAAAGTAGTGGCTTTTCTTGATGCTGAAGTTGATCATTACACCACCTACATCACCCGTGATATACAGGCCAGGCTGGTAGAACTTTTGAATATTGTTGATGCTGTGGCAGTACTGCACGACGAAAGCATTCCACTTTTTAAGGCGCTAACCTCTAAGCCAGTGGGACTGGTTGGAGTGCCCTTTCCGCTCCAAAAAGTCCGCGAGCTCTGCCCACCTGTTCAAAAACGGCAAGAAATCGAATTGGGCAGCATCATCGAAGCTAGTGCACTGCGCAACCGAGACGGGTTGGTTAATCTGGTGGCGCTGTCCGAAATAGGCATGACATGTGTGGTAGATATGCGAAATCCGGCGGAAATGGATTATCTTTGGTCCATAAGAACTTACTTAAAGCTTCCACAGATTAAGTTTAGGGATAATAACCCAGACTGGGAACACTATCTTACCCAGGCCAGTTATTCCCTGCTGGGCTTGCACCTGGATTACCGTTATACCTGGGGTAGTTTTCCCCTTGAATGTGCAGCTGTCAGAATGCCCTGCGTAGCGCCCTCCTGTTTATATACACAAAAACACTTATTCCCCGAGCTGTGCGTACCATATAACGATATCCCGGGGGTGGTGGCTCTCGTAAAAAAACTGGTTAACGATGTTAAATTCTATGAGCAAGCCTTAGCCTACGCTGAAGAGCAGCTGGACTTTTTCAGTGGCGAAAAAACTTTTCATAGGCTGCTTAACCTGATTAGCTAACGAGGTGAGATGATGAAATTCTGCTTGGTTAGTCAGACACCGCCGAGCGATTTGGAATTAAAAGATGTCAACCGGGTTACCCAGTGGGCTACGGTAATGCAAGGGGCTCATTATAACGGCCTTGCCTTTGACAATGGTGACTATGATTTACCTTATGAATATTTTAGTGAATTTGACCTGGTGATGGTGGCTATACGTTTAGAAACCATTGAAATCGGCTTGAAAATAAAAAGGCAGTCTACGGCCCGGGTTCTGGTTTTCTTAGATGGCGAAATGGAGCATTTTATATCGCATCTCCCGGGAGATAAACTGGTGCGGTTAATCGAGCTGATAAATTTAGCTGATGGAGTGGGGGTTACGCACGAATACAGCATTCCCGTTGTGCGGGGCCTGACCACCAAGCCGGTAGGAATGATCGGGGTGCCGTTTCCTTTGAAAAGAGTCCGTGAGGAGCTGTGTCCACCGGTAGAAAAAAAACAGGCTATCCACGTGGGATGCGGTACGGGTAAAAGCTTTAACCGGAACGGCATTGTTAATTTGTCGGCGCTGGCGGAAATCGGCCTGCCCGGGGTCGTCGATGTTTGGGGCCCGGAGGATATCGAGTATGTCCGGTTGATAAAAAAATATATACCCATACCTCCTATTTATTTCAGTCACACCCCCCGTTGGGAAGATTATGTAGTACAGTTAAATAATTCATTCCTGGGTCTGCACCTGGACTACCGGCAAATCTGGGGGAGATTTGCCCTGGACTGTGCTGCAGTAAGAATGCCCTGTATTGCCCCGGATAATTTTTATACGCAAAAAACACTTTTTCCGCGTTTGTGTGTTAATTACCAGGATATTGACAGAACGGTTAAACTGGCCCAAAAGCTTATAAAAAATAACAGTTTTTATGAAGAAACAATTTCCTATGCCGAATCCCAGCTGGCCTTTTTTAGTAACGAGGCGGCGAAAGAAAGACTGCTTAACCTGGTCAGCTAACGAGGTGAAATCATGAAGTTCTGTTTGATCGGTTTGATGGCTATGAGTGAATCAGACGGCAAAATTTTCACCGAGGAGGTCAACCGGCTTACCCAGTGGGCTACGGTAATGCAGGGAACTTATTTCAACGGCTTTGCTTTTGACCTTGGCCTTTATGGCTTACCCTATGAGTTCTTCAGTGAATATGACCTGGTAATGGTAGCTGTGCGCTATGAAACCATTGCAGCCGGCTTAAAAATAAAAAAGCAGTCCACGGCCCGGGTCGTTGTTTTGTTAGATGGCGAGATGGAGTATTTTATCTCACAACTCCACGGGCACCAGCAGGTGCAATTAATTGAGCTGATTAATATAGCCGATGCGGTAGGTGTCAGCCATGAAAACGACATCCCTATCATCAAGACCCTGACCACCAGACCGGTAGGGCTGCTCGGCCTTCCGTTTCCCTTAAAAAGAGTCCGGGAAGAACTTTGTCCCCTGGTGGAAAAAAAAACGGTAATCCGTTTGGGGGCTATACATCGCAATGGCATTGTCAACCTGGCAGCTCTGTCGGAAATCGGCCTGCCGGGAGTCGTCGATGTATGGGCCCGCGAGGATATAGAATATGTGCATCAGCTTAAAAATTACCTGCCGCTACCGCCGGTTTATTTCAACCACACCCCTCGCTGGGAAGACTATATAGCCTCGTTGAACAACTGCTTGCTGGGCCTGCACCTGGATTACCGCCAGGTATGGGGGAGGTTTGCCCTTGATTGTGCCGCGGTAAATATACCTTGCATAGCTCCGGATAATTTCTACACGCAAAAAATACTTTTCCCGCGCCTTTGTGTTGATTTCCAGGATATTGACGGAGTAGTTAAGTTAGCCAAAAAGTTGGTACAGAATAACAGTTTTTATGAAGAAGTGATGGACTATGCTGAATCTCAGCTGGCCTTTTTTGATAATGAGGCGGCGAAAAAAAGACTATTTGATCTTCTTATTTAAAAAACACTCTTACATGACAATTGGAGAGTTATAAAAACAATGGAGGGCGTGCGATGCGAATAGACCAACTTACCCCTTCTAAGCGGTATAGCGATGGTATTAGCCATATCGTTGTGCTTTTGCAAAAAATAATTAAAGATATAGGTTTTAATACAAGTGTTTTGGCTGATACCACTCAGCTGGAAGAAAGAGAGCATATTATTTACCATATGCTTTTAGGGTCCCATCCAACTAAAACTCTAGATGAAATAAAAGCAAAAAACATAGTGCTTTTTTACCATGGGATTACGCCCCCGGAGTATTATACTAACCGCCCGGAACAGCACCAGTCGCTGGCCAGGCAAAAAGAACTGGCAGCCCTGAAAAAACATTTTACCTATGCTTTTACTACCACAAAACATCTAGAAAAAGAATTGCACAGGGCGGGCTATGAGCGGACTATGGTATTGCCCTTGCCGGTAGACCCAAAGGACTACGACCAGGAGCCCGATGCCCGGTTAATGCAGAAGAATACGGACGACCACACCAACCTACTATTTGTTGGTCAGATAACTCCGGATAAAAAATTAGAAGATATTATATCGATTTTTAATTATTACCATAAAAAACTTAATTCCAAATCTCGTTTGTTTTTAGTGGGAAACTATTCAGCTCACCCCTGGTACAGTCAGCAGCTGTTGGCTTTAATTAAAGAACTGCAGATAAAAAATGTCTTTCTTACCGGCCGGGTTTCCCCTCAACAGCTTCTAGCTTACTACCGGCTATCTCAGGCTTTTTTATGTATGAGCGAATACGAAGCACTTTTTGGACCGCTAACAGCAGGCATGTATCTGAGAGTGCCGATTATTGCTTTTGAACAGGCAGCCGTGCAAGAGGTGCTGGGCGGTGCCGGTTGCCTGATAAGGGACAAAGATATACGGGAAACAGCTAGATTCTTGGACACAATAATTAGCGACCAGGCTAAACGGGAGGAAATAATTAATCGTCAGTTGGCCAGAGTCAACGACTTACGGCCAGAAAAGGTTATTCCCTTATACCGAGAAGCATTTTTAGGTGCGTTTAAGGTGGGTGGTTAACTTTGCCGGATAAATTGATTAACGCCGGAATCGCCGGCATTGGAGTTTGCGTGCCGGACCGGGTGCTTACTAACGCCGATTTAGAAAAAATGGTGGCCACCAGCGATGAGTGGATTGTTTCCCGGTCGGGAATTAGGGAGAGACACATTGTTTCTCCCGGGGAGGCCACATCGGACTTATCCACCACCGCGGCAGTGCGGGCTATGGCTAATGCTGGAGTGACGCCGGAACAAGTGGACCTGGTTATTGTCGCCACCAGTACTCCTGATATGCCTTTCCCCGCTACCGCCTGTTTAGTGCAGGACCGGATCGGTGCTAAAAACGCCGGAGCCTTCGATCTGGCCGCAGGCTGCACCGGTTTTATCTATGCCCTGCCCGTGGCCAGCCAATTTATTGCCACCGGCTCCTACCGTACGGTTCTGGTGATCGGGTCAGATATACCATCCAGGTTTGTCAATTGGGAAGACCGCAGCACCTGTGTTCTTTTTGGTGATGGCGCCGGCGCTGTTGTTTTAAAACCCGTACCGGAGGACAGCGGTATTCTGGCCTTCAAGCTTTGGTCCGACGGTGCCGCCGGGCCGCACCTGACACTGCCTGGGGGAGGATCAAGACATCCGCCCACCAGGGAAACTGTGGATAGCAAACTCCACTGTATCCAAATGAACGGACATGAAGTTTTTAAACTAGCGGTCAAGGCCATGGGAAAAGTGGCTCAAGAGGTACTGGTGGCCGCCGGTCTAAAAAAATCGGAGCTGGACTTTTTCATTCCCCACCAGGCTAACATAAAAATTATTGAAGCTGTGGCCAAGAGACTTGACTTGCCCGCCGAAAAAGTGCTGATTAATGTCGACCGTTATGGTAACACTTCTACAGCTTCCATTCCCATTGCCCTGGAAGAGGCATTGCGCAATGGTAGGATTAAGAAAGGAGACCACATACTAATGGTATCCTTCGGCGCAGGTATGACCTGGGGCGGGGTAGCCATGAAATGGTGAACGAGGAGGAATTTAATGATGCAAGTATTTGATAAGGTAAAATTGATTCTTGTTCAGCAGTTCCATAAAGACGAAGCCGAAATAAAAAGCGAAACGTCCTTTATGGATGATCTAGGTATCGAATCTTTAGATTTTGTTGAACTAATGATTGCTTTAGAAGAAGAGTTTGACATAGTTATATCTGATGAGGACGTGGAGAAAATTCGTACAGTGGACGAGGCCGTGCAGTATATCCAAAAGCTCATATAAATTTTAATCAGTAAATGGGGTGGAAAATGTGTTAGCTATTATTGGGGAAAATTCAGCGGTGGTGCCATTTTACCATTATTTTATCTTTGGTCCGGATGATGAAATTAGAGTGGGAAAATATAGCGGTATGTCCGTAGGGGCAAAAATATTGGGGGGCGGTGAACACTATTATGAAAATATAGCCTGCTCTCCCATGAATTCTGTGCTTAATCTTATAGATCATAGTGTAAAAGAACCAGGCGCTAATAAAGATTTTTTAGGTGATTTCCTCAAATGTTACCGAAAAGATATATATACCAAGGGTCCGACCATTATAGGGAACGATGTTTTGATTTCGTATAATGCCACGATTTTATCAGGTATAAAAGTAGGTGACGGCGCTTTTATCGGAGCCGGTGCGGTAGTTAGAAAGGATGTGCCTCCTTATGCCATCGTTTTGGGCAATCCGGGGCGGATCGCCGGCTACAGGTTTTCGGAGGAACAAATCAAGGCCTTGCTGAGAATAAGATGGTGGGATTGGAGTTTTGAGGAATTATTTGCGTTTAAAGAGTATTTCGCCGGGGATGTTGATACATTTATTGCAAGGGCACTGGAAAAGATGGAAAAAGAGGGCAGATTATAAGTCTTTTAAATAAATGATTAAATATCACAATTGATTAGTAAAAAGTAGCGGGCAAAAGTGAAATAAGTAATATTACCTGAGTGTTAGTTAAAGGAGTGAAATGATGGCCATTATTACTGTCGGGGAACATAGTCTTTCTGCATCGTTTAACCCTTTTATCACTACTCCCTTGCCCAGTGAAGTGATCAAGATCGGAAAATTTAGCGGTTTGGCATCGGGGGTCAAAGTGTTTTCAGGTATGGAGCACTATTCCAATAATGTAGCTGGTTATCCTCTGTCGATTTTATATTTTCATAAAATCGAAGGGCTTATTAAGGACTGTTATTCAAATGGCCCAACCATTATTGGTAACGATGTTTTGGTGATGTATAATTCCGTAATCATGTCAGGTGTAACCATAGGAGATGGTGCCTTTATCGGAGCTGGTTCCGTAGTCAGAAAGGATGTACCCCCTTATGCCATTGCATTCGGAAACCCGGCCAGAATTGCGGGCTACAGGTTTTCAGAAGAACAAATTAAAGCCTTGCTTAGAATCCGTTGGTGGGACTGGAGTGATAAGGAAATTCATGAATTTGAGGAGTATTTTTATGATATTGACACCTTCATTACAAAGGCAATGGAAAAGATGGAAAAAGAAGGCAGGTTATAAAAGTTTAAGGTGAAGTTTATTTAAAGTAGAAACAAAGGGGTATTTGAATGAGTTCCAGTGGTATGCATGCCGTAGTGACCTTAGGGGCGGGCCCTGCGGGCTTGAGTTTTTCCCAACACTTTAACCATCAAACGGATATCTATGAAAAAGAGGCATCATGGGGCGGGCGCTGCCGTTCCCATATGATTGACGGCTTTATCTTTGATGAGGGACCGCACTCATCTTTTACGAAAGACGTTTACGTTAAGGAACTTTTTGCCGAAAGTGTAGAAGACCGGCTCAATGAAATTTACCCCAAGATTTTGAACAGGTTTGGTTCGGACTGGGTCCGTCATCCGGTCCAGACTAATTTAAAGGGCCTGCCGGTTGATCTGGTGGTTAGCTGTATTCTGGATTTTGTAAAGGCGGAGCGGTCCGGGTCGGGCTCCCTGGAAAATTATGGTCAGTGGCTCATTGACGGGTTTGGGGAAAAGTTCGCCAGGACTTTTCCCTATGCCTATACCCGGAAATACTGGACAGTGGAACCCGAACAAATGACGACGAACTGGATTGAACAGCGGATTTACCGCCCGGACCTGGAGCAGGTGCTTAAAGGGGCTTTGTCCAGCGAAATTAACAGTAACCATTATATTTCTACTGTTCGTTATCCCGGGAGGGGAGGCTTTCAATCTTTTTTAAGGGGTTTGCAGGAGGGAACCAAAGCATATTACGGCTACGAGCTGGTGGAGCTTGATGTGCAAAAAAAGAAGATTACTTTCAAAAACGGCTTTGAACGCTATTATGAGGCGCTGGTTTCTTCAATGCCGCTTCCCGTACTGGTGCAGAGCATTAAGGACTGCCCGACCGATATTAAGCAGGCGGCCGCCCGGCTGGCCTGCACGTCAGTGGTGCTGGTCAATCTGGGTGTTGCGAGGGAAAATCTGGCCAACTGTCACTGGTTTTACATTTATAACGAAGATATTCTTCCTTGTCGGGTGCATTTTCCCAGTGCGTATTCTGCTGATAACTCGCCACCTGGAACAGGCAGTCTCCAGGCGGAAGTCTATTATTCCCGATACAAGCCACTGGGTATGTCGCTGGAGCACGTCCTCGAAAAAACCATCCAGGACCTAACTGCCATCGGCGTTATCAGTAAAGAAGACCAGATTATTTTGGCCCAGTGTCAGGATGTAAAACACGCCCAGGTGCTTTACCACCATCAGCACACCGAAAGCCGGACCGCTGTGCTGGATTACTTGGAAAAACATGATGTTCACTGCATCGGGCGCTACGGTGAGTGGGCCTATCTTTGGAGCGATCAGTCCATTATAAATGGAAAACGGTTGGCGGAGCGCCTGATAAAAGACAAGCGGATCACCATATCTTCCAGTTGAATGAGAAAAGAATAGGATGTGTCATATGAACGTGTTGGTTACTGGTGCCACCGGGTTTGTCGGTTCCTACCTTACCCGCCGGTTGGTAGAAATGAAGATCAAGGGTAAAGGACACACCCCGATTGATGTGCATATATTTACCCGGAGTCAGTCCAATAAGTGGCGCATAGTTGACTTATTGGGACATGTGACCAACCACGATGTGGATTTGCGGGATGCCGGCGCTGTAGAAAAAGCAGTGGCTCAAATAGGTCCACAAGTAATTTACCACCTGGCCACCTATGGGGGATTTAAATCCCAGAGAGAAACATCTGCCATCATCGAATCAAACTTCATGGGTACTGTCAATTTATTAAGAGCCTGTGAAAAGATAGGGTTTAATTATTTTATTAATACGGGCAGTTCTTCTGAATACGGCATTAAGGAAAACCCCATGCGTGAGAGCGATATACTTGAGCCGGTAGGAGATTATGGAGTTTCCAAAGCGGCAGCCACTCTTTATTGCCGCTCCATGGCCCTTGAAAAGGGCCTGCCTATTATTACAATGCGGCTATTTTCCCCTTACGGCTCGTGGGACGATCCCCAGCGACTCATACCACACGTAATAATATCACTTCTCAGGGGAGAACCTCCAAAACTCTCTACACCAAAATCTGTGAGGGATTTTATTTATATCGATGATGTACTAGATGCTTTTTTAAAAGTAATAGCAGTCCCTGTATCTGGGGGAGAGATCTACAACGTTGGGAGCGGGGTACAGTATTCTATCGGCGAAGTGGTTGATATGATCATAAAAATTATCGGAAACGGTTTAGAGCCCATGTGGGGTAAAGTAAATGACCGGAGGCCCGAGCCGGGCTCTTGGGTAGCCGATATGAATAAAGCTGGAACAGAACTCAGCTGGTTTCCTGCTACATCTCTTGAGACCGGGCTCAAAAAAACGGTCCAATGGTTTAGAGAAAACCTGGACCTGTATCCGTGAGAAGGGGCTTGTTAGAATATGAAGCTATCTGATTATATTATTGACTTCTTGGTTCAAGAAGGTGTATCACATGTCTTTGAGTTAATTGGCGGGGCCATAACGCATCTTCTTGATTCCGTTTATACCAGAGATGATATCCAATGTATCTCGCTGCATCATGAGCAATCGGCGGCTTTTGCCGCCGAGGCTTACGCCCGTATAAACGGGAACCTCGGAGTGGCGATTGCCACCAGCGGTCCCGGTGCGTTGAACCTGGTGACCGGGATTGGCAGTTGTTATTTTGACTCGGTCCCATGCCTGTTTATAACCGGACAGGTAAACACATACGAATACAAATTCGGCAGGTCCGTGCGCCAGCTTGGGTTCCAGGAGACCGATATTGTTAGTGTGGTAAAGCCTATTACCAAATATGCGCAGTTAGTTACCAATGCGGAACAAATCAGGTACTACCTGGAGAAAGCTATCTATATCGCCCGAAGCGGCAGGCCGGGCCCGGTGCTTTTGGATATTCCTATGAATATACAGCGTGCCCAAATTGAGCCTGACAAGTTAGCCAGTTTTTGGGACAGTGCGGAGTATAAAAAGCTATATGCGGAAGAGATAGGACACATATTTAAACAAGGAGCTAATATAATTGATGAGGTGATAAAACTCATCAAGGAAGCAAAGAGACCAGTAATTCTTGCCGGCGGGGGGGTAAGAACAGCCAGGGCCATCACTGAATTTGGCTTGCTGGTGGAGAAGACCGGCATACCGGTGGTCACTTCATTAATGGGGCTTGATGCTTTGCCCCATGATAATCGAGCCTTTTTCGGTATGATCGGGTCCTATGGAAATCGTTACAGCAATCTTACTCTGGCTAATAGCGATTTTCTGCTCATCCTGGGCTCCAGGCTGGACACCCGGCAGACGGGTACCAGGCCGGAAACATTTGCCCGGGCCGCCAAAAAGGTTCATGTTGATATAGACCCGGTGGAATTGAATGCCAAGGTGCAGGTGGATACCGCGATTAATTGCAACGTCAGGGAGTTTCTATCCTTAATTAACGCTAAACTGGAGGGATACGTAAAACCTGACTTTTCGCCCTGGTACCAAACCATTAATGGGTTCAAGGAAAAGTATTCTACCCTTGCTCAGCCAGGTAAAGCTGAAAACATAGATCCCAATCATTTTATGGAGATTCTCTCTTCGTATTGCGCTGCAGGGGATATCATCTGCATTGATGTTGGGCAGAACCAAATGTGGGCTGCGCAGTCTTTTCGTCTAAAAAAGAAGCAGCGGATGTTGATTTCAGGCGGCATGGGTGCCATGGGTTTTGCACTTCCGGCGGCGCTGGGAGCGGCCATGTCCGCCCCGGAAAGGAAAGTTATCATTATTGCCGGCGATGGTGGTATCCAAGTGAACATCCAAGAACTTGATGCCTTTGTGAACCATAACCTCCCCGTTAAAATATTTGTTATGAACAACCAGTGTCTTGGTATGGTCAGGCAGTTTCAGGATCTATACTTTGGCGGCCGGCAGCAGTCTACTGTTAAAGGTTATAGCTGTCCTAACCTCGGGAAGGTGGCTGCGGCCTACGGGATCCCTTCCTATAATATTGCCTCATGGTCAAGCGCCCGGGATATTATTGAAACGGCATTAAAAACAGAGGGGCCGGCCTTTGTCGAGGTAAAGTTGGAACAAACCACCTGTGTAGATCCCAAACTTGTCGTAAACAGGCCCATTGAGGACATGTCGCCTCATCTTGACCGGTCAGAACTGCAGGAAATTATGCTCATTGATTTGATGGAGGAGATGGATGTACCTGTTTGATCTAAATGCTCAAGGCCAATTCTAAATAGCTATCTTTAACAAATTATGATTATGGCGCATATACTGTAGTAAAAAAACTTAAGGAGCGATTAAAATGGGGGAGAATAAAGACCAGAACCTTAACCAATTAAGTGAATGCCAGGAGAACGAAACAGATTTTTTACCTAATGAATATCAGATAAACCAAAGTAGGGTTATAGTAAAATGGGTAGGTGTAACTGTAGATCTGCCCACACCTTTACCCAATGATATCAGGTTCATTACGAATTGGACAATTGATGGTAACCCAAGGCCTAGTATTACTCTCCAAAATGTTACGGAATCAGGTACAGTACCAATTAATACAGTTATTTATGATGGGAATGTAGGAATAATGGGTAATGTAATTACATTTACTGCCAATGTGCTAACAGATATACCTTCTTTAAGCCTGCAGGGTACAGCTGCAATGCCACAACAACGATTAAGTTGTCCACAGCCGGACCCAATAAGTATATCGCTGACTACAGAAGGGGGTCCTGTTAATACAACATATGAATTTGAAATTATACTTGGTTCTTAATCGATTCCCCGGGGGTAAAGTGCAGTGAAGTTTTGTCTCCTAAACATGGAACTATATCATCCGGACCATGGAAAAGTAGTACAAAATAACATCAATACCTGGGCCACAATAATGGGCGGTACGGTATATAACGCGCTGCTTTTTGACCAAGGGGGGTACGGTCTGGATTACGATTATTTTAACGAGATTGACCTGGTTATGGTGGCCCTCCGACAAGAAACCATAGAGGTGGGCATCAAGGTTAAGGAAAGATCAAAGGCAAAAGTGGTGGTTTTCCTTGATGCCCCAATTGATCACTTTACTACTCATATTACCCGCAACCTGCAAGCCAAAATGGTGAAACTTTTAAATACCGTTGATGCTGTGGTGGTGCTGCACGACAATAACATTCCGTTTTTCAAGACACTGACTTCAAAGCCCGTGGGTCTGGTTGGTCTGCCTTTCCCGCTCAAAAGGGTTGGCGAGCTGTGTCCGCCTGTCCAAAAACGGGAAGAAATCGAACTTGGCAGTACCATAAAGTCGGTGCCCAATCAAAACCGAAACGCGTTGGTTAACCTGGCGGCGCTGTCTAAAATTGAGCTGCCGGGTGTGGTGGATATACAGGATCCTGTAGAAATGGAATATATCCTGTCCATTAGAAAATACGTGCCGTTTCCTCAGATTAAATTCAGGTTCAGCAACTCAGAATGGGATCGCTTTATTACCCAAGCTAATTATTCCCTCCTGGGCCTACACCTGGATTCCCGTTATTCCTGGGGCAAATTCCCCATTGCATGTGCCGCTGTTAGGATGCCGTGCGTTGCGCCCCCCTCTTTTTACACGCAAAAGGTACTATTTCCAGGCCTGTGCGTAGCCCATCACGATATTGAGAGGGCGGTGACGCTGATAAAGAAACTGGTGTCTGATGCTAAGTTTTATGAGGAAGCCGTATCCTATGCCCAATCGCAGCTTGACTTTTTTAGTTATGAAGAAACTAAAAAGAGGCTGTTTAACCTTATTAGCTAGTGCCTTGATTGAGTGAGGTGAGATTATGAAGTTCTGTTTGGTCAGTTTAATGCCTCCGAGCGATTCAGACGGTAAAGTTATCACTGAACAGGTCAACCGGATCACCCAGTGGGCTACGGTAATGAAAGGCATTCATTATAATGGCTGGGCTTTTGATGCCGGTTTTTACAATTTGCCTTATGAATACTTCAGCGAATTTGACCTGGTTATGGTGGCTGTGCGCGATGCGCTAATTGATGTGGGTATAAAAATAAAAAGACAGTCGACGGCCCGGGTTTTAGTTTTTTTTGATGGCGAAATGGAGCATTTCACCTCTCTCCAGGGGGATCTGCAGGTGAAACTGATTGAGCTTTTAAATATAGCCGATGCAGTGGGCGTTACGCACGAGTACGACATTCCCATCATACAGCCCCTGACCAACAGGCCGGTGGGACTGGTGGGCGTTCCGTTTCCCTTAAAGAGAGTCCGGGAAGAACTGTGTCCCCCCGTTGAAAAAAAGCAACAAATCCACGTGGGGTGCGGCACAGGTAAAATCTTTAACCGTAACGGCATTGTCAATATAGCGGCCTTGTCGGAAATCGGCCTGCCGGGGGTTATCGATGTATGGAGTGAAGATGATAAAGAGTATGTCTACATGATTAAAGAATATATGCAAATACCGCCGATCTATTTTAACTATACACCACGCTGGGAAGATTACATATCTCAGTTAAACTGTTCCTTTATGGGGCTGCATCTGGACTACCGGCAGATTTGGGGGAGGTTTGCCCTTGACTGTGCTGCTGTAAGAATGCCTTGTATTGCTCCGGATAACTTTTATACGCAAAAAAAACTTTTCCCGAGACTGTGCGTAGATTCCCAGGACATTGACGGGGCGGTCAAACTGGCTAAAGAGCTTTTGAAAAACAGCACTTTTTATGAAGAAGTTATGGCCTATGCCGAATCTCAGCTGGCTTTTTTTGATAACGAGGCGGCGAAAGAAAGGTTGCTCGATTTATGTGATTAAATAATTAGGTAAGGACGAGCGATAATGCGGGAAGCAAAGGGACGGTTCTTTTGCTTCCCTTTGCTTCCGCCTTTCATGAGAAAAATTTTAAGCTAATCATTATGCTAAAAAGAAAATGTTAATCAGTTTGCTTAAAAAATACGTCAGGATTGTTTTCATGATTTAATATATTACGATTATCCCCCCAGGCATGTAAGAGAGAATTACCCGGTCCGGCAATAATCTGGTTATAGTCAGCCATATAACAACTAACAACGCCCGGGTCAAAATTCGGACGATTATTTGGCACTGGAGAAAATTCATTACTTACTATCTTCTCTTCATATAAACCAGTACTAAAGGAGAAAGTTTTTATAAATACACCAAAGGTTCCATTACCCACACCGCCAACTCCATCAGGGTCATTAAAACGGTTATACTGAATATGAGCACCCTTGTTATTTACTGCTACCGATGGGAAAAAGGCATGGGGCAAGGTATTGGTAATAGTCACTTGATTCCATGTATTGCCTTTATCTTGGCTGCAGGCCAAAAAGATATCGATAAAACTACTACCACCAACAACCCTCCCTGCATTCCAGACAACATATATAGTACCATCCGGTCCTTTGGCCGCCTGGGGTAGTTCTAACATACGAATTACCCTTTGGTCTGTTACTTTAATGACTGGGCGATCTATATCACAGCTCACAACGTCCGTAGCTGCTGCTGAAAAGGTGGAACTAACCGGAACAAATGGTTGAAAACTATTCCCACCGTCAGTGGATTTTACCATGCGGATGACTCGATTAGGAATCCCCAGCTGGGTAAATGCTCCTAAGTCACCGTGCTCATAAAAGACATAAATATTACCGACCGAATCTACCACCGGAAAGGCGCCAAATGCAATGCCGTCACTCACAACGATATCTTTGCTCGAAATAAGCTCAGTAAGATTCCTTCCCGTTCTAAATTTTGCAAAGCGAATGTTAAAGTTGGCCAAGTCCGTCCATACAACATATAACGCTTCATCTCCAGGACTATTTTTATCAGGACCGACGGCAATCCATTCTTTATCCTGAATTCCTTTCCCTCGTCCAACTACCTGAGGTAGATTCATTGTTATCGTTCTGTCAGGATTGATTGTTCCAGTTGATACACTGATTATAGATTCCAAATAATCATTTATAACTTCTTTACCAATTTGCCCATAATAAAATACTCCGTTTTTATCAACCGCCAGCGAAGGGTCACCTCTGTTAACACCACCTGAATTGCGGGGCAGAGAGCCACAGTCGCACCAGGTAACACCGCCGTCACTGGAAAAAGCAAAGCCTGAAAAATTTCCGGGGTCATTCGAGTCGTTAAAACCGTAGAGAATAAAATTATCGAAATAAGCCAAACTGGTTTCGCTTTGAGTAATGCGAGGGAATGAGGTTACATCAACCTCGGGGTCGTTTACCTGCCTCTCTACTCCACAAATGCCTTGTCCTGAATTTCCATTTCCACAACCTCTTTTTCCATGAGTAGGATTTACCTTAACAGTTTCAAAAAGATCTATACTATGATCATTATTTACTGCAGCATTACTTAAATAGCTCTTTAAATATACTTTACATTGTTTATTTAGTTGATACATTAGACCCCCTCCATAGTGAGACATTATAATGTTTTTCTATATATTATGATGATTACATAGGTATTGCCAAATAAGCCGCGGTAACTCATGCTTTGCCCCCTTCTCTACCAGGGAGAAGGGGGCTCTTTATTGCCTGTAATACCAATAAAAAAGTCGCAAAGAACCCCCTTCTCGAACGGCTATGAGAAGGGGGTTTAAAAAGTTAGCCCATTAAATTACATCATTATAAAGGGTAACGTCATCAAAATCCCAAGTTACCGCCCCTAATGCACTGGTGACAGCGATAGATACCGTCGCACTGGTAACCCCGAAGGGGACGGGTTGGCTAAATGCCTCGTAATATTCGTAAACATTACTACTGGTTGGCGGATTTGCTCCTGGCGGTATTGGAATTGCTAAAAATCCCGGTAAAGGAAATATACCAAATAGCGTAAGATCCACGGTAGCGGTTACAGTAGCTGCTGGGCCAGTAAATCTTCTGGCAAAAAATGCAAGTCTCAGGTTGGAACTCGGTAATAATAACGCTGGTGCAATTTGGGTAATTCGCGCGGTCTGATTAGCTGCATCCGTATCAAGGCATACAAAGAATCCTCCGGTGTGGGGAGGAGCAATGGTAGCGTCTCGCCGCTGTGCCGATGCTGGAGGTATGGATGCGTCAACCCATGGACCACTTGGACTGACTGGTAGATCAAAAGACGGGTCAGCTAAAAGTTGAATAGCCATAAAATCACCTCATTATTTTTTAATAGTACATTCGAAAAATCCCAAAGCCTTGCAAATACAGGCTTTATTTTTTTGCCTTTTGAGGCTTCACCTCAAAAAACAATTAATTTTATGTCCCATCGTAATTATTAGGTATGGCTATTATTAAAAAGATATCTGGGTTTAAATGAATTAAATAGTGATTCACGGTCATTTTACCTGCTTGACAATTCTAAAATCGCTCCAAAATTGAATTGGAAGCTATTTCCAATATATCGGTTTGAAAGGAGTAGATTTTATGTTAGTTGTCAAGTATTCTCATGAGCAGTATCAAGATTTCGTTTGTGATTTTTTAACTCGCTATTATATTTCGACCGGCCAGCAGATTACTATCGTAACTAAAGCTTCTTTAGTTGTTAAACTTTGGGGTGCCGATCTTACCGGCATTGTTAAGCTTATTAAAAACCGGTATTCAAGGGCTAATCGGGGCATCCCACCCAAAGATGCGGTGGCCTTGCTTCGCTCGCTTATCCTTATGACTTTTACTGGTGAAACCAGCATCCCCAAGTGGGTGGATTCTTTAAGGTCTGATCCTTTTCTTGCTGTTTTATCTGGTTTTTGCCCGCCTGCTTTTCTACTGTTAAAGTTGATGATGTTCCGGCAGATCCTATCCCGGGCGTGGGTACTTTTTATAATTATATGGATAGGCTGATTCGTAAGAATCGGATCCTTTACAAATCGAAGCTGCGCAAGCTCAAGCGTAAGCCTAAAAAGAAGCAGAAGAAAAATCAGAAACTGGATTCATCCAAGCCCGGCGTAGTGGAACGCCTGGTTAATAGGGTGCTAAAATACAATAATGCCAAGCTCCCTGGTAATCTGGAATCTACTTTAAACCAGATTCTAAAAGATGTTTTTGTTATGCCATCCTTAGCCAGGGGTATCCTTGGCGACCCTAATAAATTGAATGTCGCCGCTGATGGCACTTGCATGCCTACTCATGCCTCTTACTACGGCAAAAAGGTTTGCAATTGTAAGTTAAAGCCCGGCGAACGTTGCGATTGCCTCCGCTTATTCGCTGACCCCTCTGCCTCTTGGGGTTGGGATAGTTACAATGAGCGTTACTTTTATGGCC